>JAZMZV010000184.1:0-28398 GCA_045586185.1 Thermoguttaceae bacterium
ATAGGGACAAAAAGCGTGTCGATTTTTACGCAAATATTTTGACACGTATCTTTTTGCCATATTTTCGGTTTTAATCAGTAATTCGTAGGACTTGATGTTCATATTAGTATTATACATCAGTCCAGAAAACAATCAATTACCTAATATTTTATCCTTTCCCTGTTACTTTTCAAGTTTAAATACGTTATAGTTGTCAGGAACAAACAGAAAACGTTTGCTTCAGACAATGGATTTCCATGATTATTTACGAAGCAAACAATTTTTTCAGGAATCGCGTATTAATATTATGAAAAGTTCAAATAACAGTTTTCCGGGAGATTATGGAGACCGCCTCCTTGCTGTTAAGAACGCTGAGCTTCAGTTAGAAGCAAGTGAAAGCGGTTCCTCAAAACATGAATAAGACTTGACATTATCATTATTAGATTTATAATGATCGTTAAGTATTTTATATCCAATACCAAACTGATAGAGGAATTTAACTATGACAGAAAACTACACTCCAAAACCTGTTGAAACATCCTCGGTGGTTTTGCCGCCGGAGATTGACGAACTGACGGAAAAGCTGGCGGAGAACGCTCACGATCATTGGGCGAAGAGCCGTTTCCAGGCCGGTTGGACTTACGGTCCGCAGAGGGACGATGTGAATAAAAAGAATCCCTGCCTGATTCCATACGCGGACTTGCCCGAAAGCGAAAAACAGTACGATCGCGACACCGCAATGGAAACGCTTAAAGCGGTTTACGCCCTGGGCTACCGCATCGTAAAAGACTGAACCGGCAACGGAAATGTAAATTAGTTTTTGGCTGTCGAGCATGCAATTTGGTCCGAAAAGAGAATGATAATTGATATAATAGAGCTGTATGAATCTGGAATGTGGAACATGATGGAGCAGCGTTTTTCCGAGGCGGAAGCGGCGTTTCTGGAAGCCTTAACAATCTTGCAGAAACGGAATGCGGAAAAACCGGGCGAGTACGAAGACTTTATCGCCAGGACGAAGAACAGACTGGGATTTTTGTATTCCCAAATGGAACGCATTTCCGAAGCGGAATCCTATATGACAGAAGCGAGAGAAATCTATAGGCGATTGGTTGTCGAGAATCCAGACGCTTATAATGATGAGTTCTCGGAGGATCTCATCAATCTGGGGAGGCTGTATCTGAACACAGAACGCTATTCAGAATCGGAAGCCAGTTTTCTTGAATCGCTTACGGTTTTACAGAATAAAACCAATACTGCTTTTGTTCGTCTAAATTTGAGCGATTTGTATGCCAAAACAAACAGATACTCGCAAGCCGAGGAGAATTATAACGAGGCATTGAAGATTTATCGTCTCTTGGCGGTTGAGGAGCCAGAGGAATACAATGACTGCGTTTTGCATACGTTAGAGGATTTGGCAAGTCTGTATTTGAAACAGAATCGTTTTTCCGAGGCGGAGGCGAAGTTGAATGAAGCGTTATTTTTGGGTCGAAGCCTGATCTCTGAATCCGAATCGGAGGATTTGCTGGAATGCGTAGGATCGTTTCTCCTCAGTTTGGCGCAGACTTATGAGTTTAACTTCCATAATATCCCACGCAGCAAACAATTATTGCAGGAATCGCTCAGCATATTCAAAAAACTCAAAGGTCTTCATCACGGAGAATATAAGTATATGCTCAATGCTATTAAAAGCTCATTGGCTCGGTTAGAAAAGAAGGACAACGGTTCTTCAAACAAAGATTGAGACTACAGTTCAATGAATTTCATGTTCGCACCGTAACGGGTTCCTGCTGCGGCGTAGAGGGTTCCGTCGAAGAAGCTGATTCCCGACCAGACGGAGTTGACGTCCTGAGAGCCGAAGACGCTTTGCGACGGCGTGAAAGCGCTGCGTGACAAGTTCTTAACGTCTGTTCCGTCGGAAATAATCGTTTTCATGACGCTGGTTCTGTCGCCTTTGACGGACGAGTCTTCGTCCGTCTGGAAACTGACGACCAGCTGACCGTTGGGCAGCTCGACAACGCCCGGCGCGGACGCCTTGGACCCCTTCGTAGTCGGGCGATAGATCTCAACCGGCTCTGACCAGTTTTTCCCGTCTGTAGAGTAAATCAGATTGATAACAAACGGGAACCCGTCTTTGGCGGTTTGCGTCCCTTCGATAATGCAGACGTACTCTCCGCTTTTCAGCTGCGTCCAGACGGGCATGCCGTCGCGGGAACGGTGTTTGTTCCCGTCGGAGACGACGGTTCTGTTCGTCCATTGGGAGCCGTCCCAGACTTTGTACTCTATATTCTGATAATTAGAATGCATAACAGACGCAGCATCGTTGGCGTAGAAGCAGGTGAGCTTCCCGTTGAGCGTTCCCAGATACGGTTCCCAAACGCCGCCGCGGGATTCCCAGTATTGAGCAACGGTGGAATGATGAGTCCAGGTTTGCCCTTCGTCCTGCGAAACGCTGACTTGCAGCGACGTATAAAACCCTTTCGGGTCGTTTCCGATGGCGCGATAGGAGAGATACAGCGTTTTACCGTCGCGATAAAAGTTGACGTTGGCGCAGCGTTTGTCCGGACGAAACGACGCCTGAACCGGTTCCGTCCACGTCTTGCCGTTGTCGGAACTGGCAAGCGTCTTGATTCCGTCGCCCGTTTCGATTCCCGCCAATATTCGCCCGTCTGCCAGCCGGCAAATTCTCGGAGCGTATCCTCGGGAAGAAATCAGCTGCGCCGTTCCGTCTGACCACGAGAAAGAAATCTGTTCAGCCGCTGCCGCCGCATTCTGCTGTGAAAACGTTACAGAATACAATCCCAGCGCCCAAAACGCGGCTGTCAGAAGAACGATAGAATACGGCTTGATGGTCATGGGTATAGTGCGTTCAATCTTGGGGTGTGCGAAAAAAGGAAAGATTTATAATTGAACATAATCAACGCCTTTAGGCGTTTGTTCCTCACAGCTTCAGCTGTGAGAACAATCAAATATTAAATATCGTAGCCCACGCCTTTAGGCGTGGGATTCAAAACGACACAAATAGAATTATAACGCACGAATTCCCCTCCCTTCCCCACTCCATTCGGAGTGGGGAAGGGAGGGGAAGGGAAGCGTTTGGGGGAGGATCTCTTTGTTTAGTCCCCCAGATAAATCTGGGGGCTACGTTTTTTGAATTGTTTTTATTTCCCACACCTAAAGGTGTGGGCTACGTTGTATATTACTAAGCGCTAATCCTCACTTCCAGGTTCTTTCGATAAACGTTGTGTCGCCGGTGGCGGTAACGAACGTTTCGTGGTTGAGAATTTCCAGGTGCCGCGGAATGGTCGTTTTGACGCCCTGAATGTTGAGTTCTGACAGGGCGCGTTTCATTCTCGCGATTGCTTCAGCGCGGGTTGCGCCTTTAACCAGCAGTTTCCCGATCATGGAGTCGTACCACGGCGAGACGGTGTACCCGGCGTGAACGTGCGAGTCCCAGCGGACGCCGTATCCTCCCGGAGGGAAGAAATGCGTGATCGTGCCGGGGCAGGGGCGGAAGTTCATATCGGGGTCTTCGGCGTTGATTCGACATTCGATAACGTGCCCGGTGGATTTAATGTCCTTTTGCGTAAAGGGCAGCTTTTCTCCGGCGGCAACCATGATCTGGGTTTTAATCAGGTCGATGCCAGTGAGCATTTCTGTAACAGTGTGTTCGACCTGAATTCGGGCGTTGAGTTCGATAAAATAGAACTCTCCCGATTTATCGACGATGAACTCGATTGTCCCGGCGTTTGTGTATCCCGCCTGTTTGACCAGTCTGACTGCCGCGTCGCACATGGCTTTTCGTGTCGATTCCGGAATGTGGGGCGAGGGGGTTTCCTCGATGAGCTTTTGATGCCGGCGCTGCATCGTGCAGTCGCGTTCATAAAGATGAACGACGTTGCCGAAATTGTCCGCCATGAGCTGGACTTCAACGTGCCGCGGGTTCTCGATGTACTTTTCGATATAAACGTCTCCGTTGCCGAACGCAGCAGCCGCTTCGGTTTTCGCCTGATTGAACCCGGTAATGAGCTGTTCGTCGTCTCGGGCGACGCGCATTCCGCGCCCTCCGCCGCCGGCTGTCGCTTTGACGAGAACCGGATAGCCGAACTTTCGGGCGATTTTGAGCGCTTCGTCTTCGTCTTTGATTAAGCCGTCGCTGCCGGGGACAGTGGGGACTTTTGCCGTTTTGGCGATTTGTCGAGCCGTGTTTTTATCGCCCAGCATAGCCATCGCCTCGTGAGTGGGACCGATGAACTCGAACTTGCAGGATCGGCAGATTTCCGCAAAGTGAGCGTTTTCCGCCAGAAAGCCGTAGCCCGGGTGAATTGCCTGGCTGGCGCTGACTTCCGCCGTCGAAATAAGACGGTCAATTTTCAGGTAGCTGTCGTGCGCTTTGGCGGGACCGATGCAGTAGGCTTCGTCTGCGTAACGCAAATATTCTGATCCCCGGTCTGCTTCGCTGAACACGGCAACCGAACGGATGCCCATGTCTCGGCAGGCGCGGAAGATTCTCAACGCGATTTCGCCGCGATTGGCGACAAGTATTTTATCAAACATAGCGTATGGCGCCAGAGGGTTGACCTCCAGCGCGTGAGGAAAAGGTTGTAACGCTTAAAATTCTATACGAAGTTTATCCGCGAGTGTCAATCTTGAACAGCGCCTGACCGAACTCGACCGGCGCGCCGTTTTCGACCAGAACGGCAACGACGCGACCAGCAACGTCGATGGGAATCTGGTTCATGACTTTCATGGCTTCGATGATGCAAGACGTCTTGCCAATAACAGCGGTGTCGCCGACTTTCAAATACGGCGCAGCGTTGGGGTTGGCGGCGGCGTAGAACGTGCCGACCATGGGGCTGTTGATCGTCTTGATAGCCGGATCGTCTTTCGCTTCAGCTGGCGCGGAAGCAGGAGCTGCCGGGGCTGCCGCCGGAGCAGGGGCGGGAGCCGTTGCGACTGGAGCCGCCGGAATCGCGACGACTTCTCCGCCGCGCTTGAGTTTGAGCTGCGTTGTACCCTGGCTGAGTTCCAGTTCGTTCAAATCGTACTGCTTCATCAACGACAGAAGCTGTTCCAGATTTTCAGCGTCAAAAATGTTTACGTTTGTTTTTTCCATGGATGATTCCTTAAGTTTTTTAGCCATAGACGTTTACTAATTGTATATCATATCTTCCAAACGGTTCGACAGCGCTGAGGTGATAACCTCGCAGCCGTTTTTCGTAACCAGAATATCGTCTTCGATTCGGATTCCGCCCCAGTCCTGGAGGTAAATGCCCGGTTCGACCGTGATTACCATGCCCGGCTTGAGGACAGTGTCGTCTTTGGGCGAGAACGACGGGGACTCGTGAATGTCCAGCCCGACGCTGTGTCCCAATCCGTGACCGAAGTATTTGCCGTATCCGGCTTTAGCGATGAAATCTCGCGCGACCGCGTCGATTTCGCTGCATTTGACGCCCGGCTTAACTGCGGCAATTGCCGCCTGTTGGGCGTCGTAAACGATAGAATAAACCTTTTTGAACTTGGGCGACAGCTTGCCGGTAATTGACGACCGGGTTAAGTCGGACTTGTACCCGTTGACGTCGGCGCCCCAGTCGATTAAAAGCTGGTCGGACTCTTCGATTCTGAAATTGCCGGGAACGGCGTGGGGCAACGCGGCGCGCGATCCAACGCCGACAATGGTCGGGAACGCTGCCTTGCGGGCGCCCAGCTTTCGCATTGTGTATTCCAGTTCCAAAGCCGCGTCCCGTTCCGTCATTTTGGGCGTTAGCGTTGCAATCAAAGCGCGGTACGCCTTTTGAGCGACGACGACCGCCTGACGAAGCTGTTCCAGCTCGAACTTGTCTTTTACAGCGCGAAGGGCTTCTACCTGACCGGAAACGGGAACGACGTCGATATCGAAATCGCCCAGGAGCTTTTTGAATGTATTAAACAGAGCGTAGGTCATGCCGTCGCCTTCAATTCCAAGCCGGAACTTTTTGTTCTCGCCGGCATGGTTGGCTATCGCCTGACGAACGAGCGACAAAAGACTGGTTTTGTTGTCGCGAATTAACGCCGTGATTTCCGGGGCTTCTTCCGAAAGCTGGATTGTGTATCGCGAATCGCTGAGAAGAAACGCTTTGTCTGCAAAGACCAGCAAATATGTGCTGTCTCCGGTAAACCCGGACAAATACGTAACGTTGGTTTCTTTAACGATCAGCAGCGCGTCCGCTTCAAAAGAGGAACTGCTGATTCTTTTCTGTAAACGCGCCAGGCGCGCTTGCGTGTATTCTGACATAATATAATTCCTTTTGTCGTCTCCCTTGACTTACATATCTTATCGCCAATTCGGACGAAAACCTGTAGTTTATCTAAATATATATTATAATAAAAAATTTATTTTATGCAAGACGGAATGGAGGGGGGCTGTTTTCTTCTGCTAAAGCAGTGGAAAAGCAGTTAGGAATTAGGAGTGAGGAGGGAGGAGTTGTTTAATTCGGAATGCGGAATTGACGCTTCGCGCTCATCTCGGGGGTGCGCTTTGCGGCGGAAGCCTCCAAGAATCTTTTGAACGCGGAAAGCCGTCCGACCTGCTGGTTCGCGGGCGTCTTCGTCCGCCGAAGGAAACAAGCCCTGCTGACAATCTGCGCCGCAGCCGAAAACCATTCTGGATCGCGGATAAAATCCGCAACAGAAAAAAAGCTTGACGGCAAAGCCGTCAAGTCGTAGCCCGGGGACGGGCTACATCCAGGGGGCGTTTTCGGCTAACGCAATACGGTATTTCACCCTTCGAACTAAGCGTAACTACGTTCGCTCCGCGAACTCCGTTACCGCCTTCCATCTCTTTGCGCTCTTTGCGTCCTTTGCGGCTTAATTCTTTTCCCTCGCCAGGTATTGCATTTCATTTTCGTTTCTTGTACAATAAAGAGAACTAAAAGTCCCGGACGGCTTTACGTACGATTTCTTTCGCGCGTGGATTGAAACAAGTGGGGGCACGAACAAATGGGCGGTCCATATATGTCGCACGCTTCCAGCGTGCGTGGGTTGAAACATGCCTCGGGAACAAATTGAATATGCAATGTCGACTCTCTTAGTCAGAGGGTACGTGGATTGAAACAACTATGACGGTGGGGCGTAAGCGAAAAATCTTGCCGCGCAATTACTTTTAATTCAAAAGGGACGTTTGGGGATATGAGATGCAAACAAAAAAGAATAATCGTTCTCCTATCGACAGACTAATAGACGGTATAGAGTTACTGCCGGTCTCAGTACGGTTATTAATTGCCATTGGGTTGGCGTTAGTCCATTTTCTGTTCGTCTTTTATGATTCGCAATTCGGACAGGGGCAGTTTCTTACTCCGGAAACGACAATTCAAGAGTTGTTTATAATTCGAGTTATTCGTTCGCCGCTGTTGTTTTTATACAGTTCATCTTTCCTCGCAGCGGAATCAATTATAAGTATATTGTTATACGCGTTGGCGCTGTTCGTATGGTTGCTTTTTTGGATATTACCCGGTAAAACAACTTTTTATATTACAATTGGCGTTCTGATTTCCTGTTTGTTACTATTAGAGATATTCACGCAAATTGGTTGTATGGGAGCGGGCTGTTAAATTGCAACAATAGAAAACTCGACCGCTGAATATCTGTTTTTGTTTTCCCCTCGTCCCCGGCTTGTAATTTGCCAAGGAATGGGATATACTAAGCGTATGGATAGTTTCCAACAGGTTTACATGAAAGGCTTGAGCGTTACAGAGGTTTAAAGTCATGGCTGGACGAAAGAGCAAAATTATAGAAGCGATTCTGATTGTTGTCGGGATTGCTGTTATCGGCGCATTTGTTTCAAGTATTGCTATAAGCAGTTACAGATACAGAAAAGAGTTTCGAGAAAACGTCGCGGCTGGCTCTCTTGAAAATTTAGTCAATAAAAACACGCCTCATTATGACGTGTATTTATTTCAGTCTGGCGAAGAAACCTGTATTTGCTGGATTCGTCCGGTTCCGATACCGCTGCCGGGACTTATATCCGGACCGTCATGTTACATATTCGACCGGGGCGGGAAACTGATTGACTCCTGTTTTGATATCGGAGAGGATCCCTATTTTTGTAAAAAATGGCTACAGTTCCCCAAATTGGAACAGGTGTCAGAACCCAAGATTTTATTGGAGAACCTGTAAATGCAATTCATATTCGTCCCGGGATTAGGAGCCGATTCCAGAATATTCGAAAAAGAATTGTCCTCCCTGCCGGACAGCGCTGCGATTGATTGGATTGAACCGCTGCCTGTGGAACGGCTGGAGGAGTACGCCAAGCGGCTTGTTCAAACCGTTACGCCGTCGTCTCGATGTATAGTTGTTGGTCTTTCTTTTGGCGGCATGCTTGCTCCATATATTGCCAAAGAGATTCAGGCGGAACGCTGCATTCTGCTTTCCTCCGTAAAAAGCGGCAAGGAGTTTCCTCGCTGGTATAGACTTGGGTATCCTCTTTTCGTTTACTTTACCTGGATTGCGTATGTCTTGATTCTATTGAGCAAACTGGCGGCGCTGATCGCACTGTTGGCGGTTCCGACGAAATATAAAACGGTTTTTCATCAGTTTCTGCAGT
Organism: Thermoguttaceae bacterium; assembly: GCA_045586185.1. GTDB lineage: Bacteria > Planctomycetota > Planctomycetia > Pirellulales > Thermoguttaceae > RUG11551. Next base: position 8,558 of record JAZMZV010000184.1, read on the forward strand.
CGCCAACGTGGCGCATGGTTTCGTTTATGAAAATGATGTTCGTCTGGGCGTATGACGCGTCAAACCGGAACGAGGAGCCGTTTCCCGCCATAACCCAAATTCACGGAGCCAACGACTGGATAATTCCCGCAAAGAATACGAATGCGGATTTAATTATTCCCCAAGCGGGACATCTGTTGTTACTGACTCATACGGAAGAATTGCTCAACGCGTTATTAGACGCGGCGAAAGAGTAAGCATTGCCTCGCCGCCCGCGAGGTGTGCATAACAAACCGACGAAGCCAACAACCATTCTGGATCGCGGACGTCAGTCCGCCGAAGAAAGCCTCACGCAAAGTTCGCGAAGTTTTTTATTGGTGAACGCTTTGCGGCGGAAGCCTCCAAGAATCTTTTGAACGCGGAAAGCCCGTCCGACCTGCTGGATCGCGGCTGTCTCAGCCGCCGAAGAAAAAACTCACGCGGAGCCGCGGAGGTGCGGAGGATGTTCGCGAAGAGCGCAAAGAAATGAAAGGCGGTAATGGATCAATAAAAACAATCTTCCTCTAGAACCGCGTAGCGGTTCAATATTCCTAGCCGTGGGTTTTAACCCACGGAGCGAAGCGAACGGAATTACGCTTCCTTAACAACCGCGTAGCGGTTGAATATGTCTAGCCGTGGGTTTTAACCCACGGAAAAGCGAAAACGACAAAAAGAATATCGTCAAATAACCTTTTCCTTCCTGTCCTCCGAAGGAGGGCGGGAGGAAAAGGAACTGAAACGATTGGTAGTTGCGAAACAGACGAAAAACGACTTGTAAAACTGCAATCCGTTATTCAGTTGTTCGAGGAAGATGAGTTTGAAGAATCGTTAGACGCTTGTTGCTGAAGAAACTCATATTCTTTTTCAATATCCTGTAGCGTATAATTGGTTCCGCAACGTTCAATAACATTTTGAACAGCAGTAGAAATGAGTTTTTTACGTTTCGCTTCTTCTTCTGGCGTCTCTTTTAGCGTGTAATGAAACCACGTCCAAAGAATAATAATTTCGATAAACCACAAAGAAAAATATAGCGGATAATCGCCATCATGGTACCATGACCTTGGATCTGAAGAAACCGTGTCCCATATTCCCAAAAAGTATAATAAATACATTATCACAATAAGGGTATGGAAAATGAACGCAATGAACGCTATAAACGCCACGCAATTAAACCAAGTAGATGTCTTTTGTTCGTCAGTAGGTATAATCATAATAAACCTCCTTTGTTAAATTAAACTACATGTGTATTGTATCACAAAAAACTAATAAAGCAATAGCTATGACAAGATAATTATAAAAAAATGACAGAAAATCTGTAACAACGAACGAAAAAATTGTTTTTCCGGGAGCTTACGCAACCCGGCTCGCCTAATCGTTACAGTATCTTTTTCTCTCGCCCTCTGTTAGAGGGCAAGAGAAAAAGAGTGTTTGACGATGCTTATATTATTATTCTCTTATTCCGTGGGTTAAAACCCACGGCTAGAAACATTGAACCGCCTACGCGGTTCTATGCGGACTTCGTTCCGTCCCGCCAACAACCTCTGCCGCAGCCGAAAACCATTCCGGATCGCGGATAAAATCCGCAACAGGAATAGCTTGACGGCGGAGCCGTCAAGTTGGCCCCCGGGGACGGGCGCCATCCAGGGGGCGTTTTCGACTAACGCAATACGGTATTTCACCCTTCGAACGTTTTCCCTGTAAACCTCTTGCATTTCGTTTTCTTTTCTTGTACAATAAGAATCAAAAATAGTCCCGGACGGCTTTTCGTCCAGTTTTTTTCGGTCTTGAACAACCCCTAATATTCAACTGCCATGACAACGCGACGACAATTTCTCCAAGCCAGCTCAGCAGGGCTGGTCGGGCTGGCGATGACCAGTTCCAATGCGAAATCCAACGATTATCTTTCTCAACCGCAGGCGAAAGTTCCTCATTCGATGGGCGCGGACTCGCCGGACGCTCAGCTGTGGGCGAAAGAGGGCAAAGCTATCAAAGCGGCTCTTATCGGCTGCGGCTGGTACGGGAAAAGCGACCTGTTTCGGCTGATTCAGTGCGGCGGCGATAAGGTGGAAGTTGTCGCGTTGTGCGACGTCGACGCCCAGCGGTTGGAAGAAGCCGGGAAACTGGTCGCTCAGCGTCAGGCGTCCGGCGCAACGCCCCGGCTGTACAAGGATTACCGCGATTTGCTGTCCAAAGAGACGCTTGACGTCTGCCTGGTCGGGACGCCGGATCACTGGCACGCCTTGCCGATGATCGCCGCCTGCGAAGCCGGATGCGACGTCTACGTCCAAAAGCCCATTTCCGTTGACGTCGTCGAGGCGAAGGCGATGCTCAACGCCGCGCGCAAGCATAACCGCGTCGTTCAGGTCGGAATGCAGCGCCGCAGCACGCCGATTCTCTGTGACGCCAAAAAGAAGTATTTCGATTCCGGCGAGATCGGGAAAGTCGCCATGGTCAACGTGTTCGACACGTATTCCCGAGGCGTCAGCAAACTTCAGCCCGAACCGGTTCCGCCGGAACTGGACTACGAAATGTGGGTCGGACCGGCGCCGATGCGTCCGTTTTTCAACATGCACCAGGTTCGACGCTGGCGGGCGTATATGGAATACGGCAACGGCACGATCGGGGACATGGGCGTTCACATGTTCGACATGGCGCGGTGGCTGCTCAATCTTCGCTGGCCCAGCAAAATCGTTTCCGCCGGCGGGATTTACGTTCAGAAAGATGGCGATCAAACCTATTTCGACACGCAAAAGAGCCTGTTCTTCTACGACGACCTTGTAATGGAATGGTCGCACAAACACTGGAGCGAGCCGACTGACCCGCGCATCGGCTGGGGCGCGGAAATTTTCGGCGAACGCGGCACGTTCAAAGGCGGGTCGATGGCGTACGACTGGAAGCCGCGCGGAAAAGGCGTTACACAAGTCGATTCCGTTTTGGAATACGAAGCGTACCCGTCCGACGCAACGGAACCGGGTCTGGAACGGCGCAACGCCGGCGCCAACCGCGCTCACATGTGGAACTTCCTCGCCAGAACCGTTGACCGTCAGCGACCCGTTTCCGATATTGAAGAAGGATACATTTCAACCGCGTGCTGTATTCTGGCGAACATTTCGACGGAACTGGGCGGCGAGGTCTTGGAATTCGACCCGGACGCCTGCGTCGTCAAAGGCAACGACAAAGCAACCGACAAACTCCGACGCCCGTACCGCGCCCCGTGGAAACACCCGGAAATTTAATTAGTGATTAGTAATGAGTAATTAGTAATTACGCAAAGCGCTGCTCGTTGGTTGTGAGCGGGGCGCTCCGTATACGGATTTTACGGATTAAACGGATAGACGCCGATTGATTAATGGAAGGCGGTAATGAAGCGAGCGCAGCGAGCGGAATTACGCATTCGCCGTTAGGCGAACAAAACGCCGCGAGGCGTGCATGCCAAAACGACGCAGCCGAAAAACTTCCCCGGATGGACTCCGCCCTCGGAGTCCTTCTTGACGGCGCCGCCGTCAAGAAAATGCGGAAGCCTCCAAAAAACTCGAGAACGTGGAAAGCCGCTTCGTCCCGCTGGTTCGCGGATGCATCGTCCGCCTTGTTATTTAAACTGCAAAGAAAAAACGATTGCAATTTGACCTATGAAAAAGCGTTATTCCTTATTGACCGTCTTTATTGTACTAATGAGTCTTGCCGTCGTTTGTTACGGTTCAGAGAGTAATACATACATTCCGTCGTCGATAAAAAAAGCGCAGGATTCTTTTGGAAAAAGCTATGTCGAACGTTTTGAACGAATGATTCAAACCGGAGAGTTTAATCTTTCGTTCAGTACCCCCTCGTATCAAAGGGCAACCATTCTTCACTATGCCGCATTAACCGGCGACTTAAATCGGGTTAAAGAGCTTGTAAAACGCGGAGCTGCCATCAATTCAAAATACAATTGCCAAAAAAGCGTTTTGCATTATGCAGCCGAAAGCGGCAATCTGGAATTGGTTCAGTGGCTGGTTGAACAGGGCGCAGACGTCAAAGATAAACGCTATCACATAACCGTCTTGCATTACGCCGCCCTGAGCGGGAATTTGGAACTGGTTCAATGGCTCGTTGAACGGGGCGCTGACCTCAATGCAAAGATGGTCTTGCATTACGCAGCTCAAAGCGGAAATTTGAAACTGGTTCAGTGGCTCGTTGAGCAGGGATTGAACATTAACGCAATAAATCGTAACGGAGAAAGCCCCTTCCATTTCGCCGCCCAAAGCGGTTCATTGGAACTGGTTCAATGGCTTGTCAAAAACGGCGCGTACGTCAACTTAAAACACTTATATTATGGAACGGGCGTCTTGCATTACGCCGCTCAAAGCGGTTCGCTGAAATTGACGATGTGGCTGGCTTTGTATGGTTTGGACGTCAACGCTAAAGACTATTATAAAAGAAACGCCTTGCATTATGCAGCCATGAGCGGGAATTTGGAATTGGTTCAATGGCTTGCGTCGTTGGGCTTGGAAGTCAACGCCAACACGTTGCATCTTGCCGCTAAAAAAGGGAATCTGGATGTTGTTCAATGGCTGGTCAAAAACGGAGCTGATATTAATGCAATCGGCGACAATGGAATGACAGCCTTGCATTTTGCCGCTCAGAGCGGTAATCTGAAACTGGTTCAATGGCTCGTTGAGCAGGGGTTAGACGTCAAAGACGTTGCAAATGGGGGCATTACCGCTTTGAATTACGCCATTGGAAGCGGCAGTCTGGAACTGGTTCAGTGGCTCGTTGAACAGGGACTGAGCATTAACGGAAAAAGCAGCTATAATATGCATGTTCTAATTAGCGCCTGTGATAATTATAATGCGGAACTAATTAAATGGCTGATTGAACATAGCGCTGACGTCAACCTGGTAGACAGTAGAACTTATACACAAAAAACTGCTTTGCATTATGCCGCGTACTGGGGCGATCTGGAAACAATTCAATGGCTCATTGAGCATGGCGCTGACGTCAATGTTAGAAACTATTGTGGAATGAATGTTTTGCTTTTCGCCGCAGAAGCAGACAATCTAAACATTATCCAATGGCTTGTTGAACAGGGAATTGACATCAATACAATAGATAATAAAGGAAATTCCATTTTATACTATAGCAATTCGTTGGAATTGGTTCAATGGGCGGTGGATCACGGCTTGAAATTCAATGCTGAAGATATAAATTCAGCGCTGAAACGCCAGTTAGAGAATCATTTCAATCCGGAATTAGTTAAGTGGCTAATTGAGCGTGGAGCCGATGTTAACGCAGCGTACGATAACAGTAATAAAGATACAGTCTTGCATCGTGCAGCCGGGAGAGGGAACTTGAAACTGGTTCAATGGCTCATTGAACATGGCGCGGACGTCCATGCAAAAAACAACTCACAAAATACCGTGTTACATTATGCCGTCTTAAGCGGAAATTCAGAATTGGCGCAATGGCTGATTGATCAGGGATTGGACGTAAATGCAAAAGATAAAGGAATCTCATTTGAAGGAGGAAGAAACTCAAATCTTCAGCGCGCCGCTAAAAGAGGCAATCTTAAGATGGTTCAATGCTTGATCAAAAATAAAGCGGATATTAATGAAAAGAACGATGAGAATAAGACAGTCTTGCATTTCGCCGCCGAAAGCGGAAATTTGGAACTGGTTCAATGGCTCATTGAACAGGGATTAGACGTCAATGAAAAAGACGAGTCTGAACGTTCTATATTACATTTCGCCGCCCTGAGTGGAAATTTGGAACTGGTTCAATGGCTCGTTGAACATGGCGCGGACGTCAACGCAAAAGACAATACCGACAGGACAGTCTTGTTTTATGCTGTCCAGAGCGATTCTTTAAAATTGGTACAGTGGCTGGTCAAGCAAGGTTTGGACATTCACGCAAAATACAATGCGGGAAGCGCTATCTTACATGACAACGCTTGTGGACACAATTTTGAAACGCTCGAGTGGCTTGTTCGTCAGGGCTTGGACGTCAACGTCAAGAACATTTATGGAAATACTGCATACGATTACGCCGATGATGATGAAAACCCGGAAATGTTGACTTGGTTAGCAGAGCATGGCGGGAAAAGTGGAAAAGATTTGAAATAATTATAACTTTTCCGGTATTTCGCGTTAAAAATACTTTTAGGCGAACAAATCGCCGCGAGGTGTGCATACCAAACCGACGCAGCCGAAAACTATTCCGGGTCGCGGACGAAGTCCGCAAAAGATTTAAGCCGTAAAGTCCCCAAAGTAATGAAAGGCGGTAACGAAGCGAACGCAGTGAGCGCAGTTACGCTTTGTTTGAAGTGTAAAATATCGTATTGCGTTAGCCGAAAACGCCTCTAATCAATGCCATGAAAAATTCAGATTTTTTATTGCTGGATTTATCCTTGCTGATATTTACTGCGATATTAGCAGGGATGTCAGTACTGTTGTTAAATTCGTCTGAGGCGCGATTAGGTGGAGCAACGTTTTTATGCTTTGTATCGCTTATAGCGTCTATCGTTACAGACGTTGTTTATTTGACAACTGCAAACGTTCTATACAAACCTAAAATTTGGACTGTGTTAGCGCTGCTAAATCTATTTGCTGCTGTGTTTGTTTGCCTACATAATTCATTCAGTCATCCAGTAGAAATTGTTTTTACAGGCGCTTTTCTGTTTGTATATTTATCGCCGTATTTTTTAACCTTGGGCGTTTTTTGCATTTTTGTATATACGCGAAATAGAGCGCTGCTTTTTCTTTCGTCTTTATTCGGACTGATTTCATTAATCTGTTGCACGAGACTTATTATTTTAATCGGATACGCCTGCTAACGGCGCGCTTATTCCCTTGTCAAGATTAAAGAAAGGACTGTTATGATTGCAAAAGCAAGCTGGAAACTTCTCGTTGCTGCGTTATTGTGGACGCTGGGCGTCTCGTTGGGCGTTAGCGAAGAAGCTGATAAATCATTGTCAAATTCGAAATCGGATTTGGAACGGGTTTTGGGGTTATGTCCTTCTGACGCTCTTAGCGTAACATTTTCGCAATCGCCTGTTCTAACTTCATATTACAGTCCAATTGATCTTGTTGAGACATACGGAAAAATCGTTTGGACGTCCGAAAGCAAACAAGCGGCGCCTGTTGCCCCTATAAGAAAGCAAGAGAAACGTCAGTTTTTGGGTCCAATGGGCGCTCCAATGGATATTCCGGATCTGTGGGTTCCCAACAATGATAACGTAACCATTGTCGACGATCCCTATTCCGGAAAACTTCGGTATGTTCTTGAAACGTCTGAGCCGAGAGCCGTTCCAGAGATTAAACGCGCGACGCTGTGGAGCTATTCCTCCGATGAAAAGCTGAAATCCGTAATGCGTTATGACGGTTGCCCGGTAGCGGAACCAAAATCCGACTATTCAGGTTTGATAACGTACTCTCTGACTGCTCCTGTCGTGTTGGATCTTCCTGTCCGATATAGTCATCGTTATCTTACTGCGGAGCAGTTGAATTTTGTTCTTCAAATTAAAACCGAATCTGGAGAAAGCGGCTTGTTTTTCGTTTTTTCAAAAGACCTTGCCAAGAGTTTTGTCGAGGATAACGCGAACTGGAAAAAAGAAATCAGCAAAAGGATTCCTAATGTGGATCAGTACTATCGAAGCAAGTTTATAATTATAGATTCCCGCACTGTTTTCGCAACGTCTTCTCCGGAGTTGGCGTCCCGATTTTCTAAAAGAACGGAAACCGCAGCGACAGAGGCGTTTTCCATTCCGCCTTCTTTTAACAAATGGTTTACTGACGACGTTTCGCTGTGGACGTATCGAGTTAAAGCGCCGGAATGTCTTTGGCTGGTGCGTCCAAAGGATAATAAATCGCCCGATAGAGAATTGGTTTTAGTTACAAATTCCGACGTTAAAACCGACGACGTTTTTTCCGTTCCAGAATGGCGTGAAACGCTTAGATTAGCCCAAAAACATTTAGGCTGGGATTTTACTCTAGCGACTAAAAATAAAGAACAACGCGTATACAAGGTCTTGCTTCCAGAATATCAGCATACAATGCTTATTCCGGGCGAAAACCCAGAAGCGATGGGCAGAACAATGGCGATTCAATCCATTTTTCTGTGCGTACCGTTTCCAATGTAGACGTTCTGGCAAGTACGACTATATAGAAAAGCTGGAAGTATGCCCACGGGTTTACACCCGTGGCTCGCCTAAGCGTAACTGCGGTTGGTAAACTCAATACAGTATTGTAATTCCGGCGTTTCGGTTCGCCGTTGGCGAACTGCGTAATTCCGCTCGCTACGCTTGCTCCATTACCGCCTTTCAATCCTTTGTGTTCTTTGCGTTCTTTGCGGCTTAATAAATTTTGCGGCTGATACAGCCGCGATCCAGTTGTTCGGGCTGGCATTTCTGCGAAAGAGATTATTCTAGTAACAGCAAGGCGCCCGAGGGCGGGCGCCATCCGTGGAGATTGTTGGCTTCGTCGTTTGTTATGTACACTTCCCCGTATTTCAACTGTTGCATAAAATGCAACAGTTGATTAATCGTCCAATTGCCTACTGTAAATAGATATTGCTTAATCTATTTGTGCAAGCGGCGCTTGCACAATTCGATCATATAATCAAAGCGTAACTACGTTCGCTTCGCGTCCGTTTAAAAAACTTTGCGAACTTCGCGGACTTTGCGTGAGACTTCTTCGGCGGGACAAAGCCTCAGATTAAGCTTTTAATTGAACCTGTCGGAATTTCCGACAGGTTGACTTCTCTTTTCAGACGACTTTCCATGGCGGGAGTTCCGGCAGGAAGGTTTCGAATTCTGCCAGAAGGGCTTGCTGGTATTCGCCGGCGAAGGTTCCGTTGAAGAACTTGTCGGCGCCCTCTTCAAAGAAGCGTTTCCAAGACGCTTCTTCCGCTCCGGGGTTGATCGGATAGAAGAGCGTGTTGTTGGCTTTGGCGGCTTTGTAGTCGCCCGGCGCGTCGCCGATCATCAAGGACTTGTTCGGCGCGTACTGGTTGGCGTTGACGAGCATCTCCTTTTTCGTGCCGTATTCCTGACCGCAAATGACGACGGTGTACTTGGCAATGTCGTGTTCCGCCCATTCGCGTTCCAGCGCCTCGTTGGGCGTGGCGGAAACGACCATGATGTCGCCCTGAGCGCTGAGCTTTTCCAGCGATTCTCTGACGAACGGGAACGGCGGAACGCCATGGACGATTTTCGTAACGGCGTCGTTAACCGCCAGCGACCATTCCAGCGCCCGTTTCAGACCCGGGTCGTTCGTTTGACGAACCGCTTCCATCAGGGCGGCGTTGCCGAGCTTGTTTTCCCGTTCCATCCAGTCGAGCAGGCTTTGCGGCAGTTCAATATGAATCCCGCGCGCAATCACTTCCGGGCGGCGGTTGAGCCAGACGACCGAGTCTCGCAGAGCGGGGAACCGGTTGCAGCCGCGCGTTTTCGAGTACAGGTTGACGAACTCGTTCGCCTCGCGAGCGTATTTGCTCACGCCCTGCATTCCCCAGTAGCTGATCGTATTGGGAATAAAACATTCTTTGTGCTTCAGCTCCATCGTATCGAACGCGCAGCCGTCAGAGTCAATGCCGATAAAAAATTCGTGTTTGGGAGTGATTTGGATCATGGTTAGGGAATAGGGAGTAGGAAGTAGGGAATAGGGAGTAGGAAGTAGAGAAAAGGGAATAGTGGTAAGTGGTTAGTGGTTAGTAAGAAGTGGTAAGTGAGTGTTCCGCTTTGCGCCCTTACCACTTACCACTTAATACTTACCACTTCTATAATCTACATTCTCACGCGGACGCTTTCTCTGTGTCCGGTGAGTCCTTCTTTTGTGGCGAGGACTTCAACCAGCGGGGCGAGTTGACGCATTCCGTCCTGATTGAAATGGATTACGCTGCCGGGTCGGACGAAGTCGTTGGCGGACAAGCCGGAGGCGAATCGGGCTGTGCCGCTGGTCGGCAGAACGTGCGACGGACCGGCACAGTAGTCGCCCAGCGCAACCGGCGTGTACGTCCCGAGGAAAATCGCTCCGGCGTTGTGCAGTTTGGGCAGAAGCTCTTCGGCGTTGTCAATCGCAACGTGAAGGTGTTCCGGGGCGATGGCATCGCTGATTTGGCAGGCGTCGTCCGGGTCTTGCGCCAGAATGAGCGCGCCGAAATCTTCCAGGCATTGCCGCGCCAGGTCGCCCCGGCTGAGCTGACCGAGCATGACGTCCAACTCGCCGATAACAGCGTCTAAAGTGGGCTTGTGCCACCCGATGAGGATGCTGGCGCCGGGGGCGTGTTCCGCCTGTGCGATCAGGTCGGCGGCAATGTACTTGGGGTTGGTGGAATCGTCTACAATAACGACGACTTCGCTCGGTCCGGCGATGGAGTCAATAGCGACGTCGCCGAAGACAAACCGTTTTGCCAGGGCGACAAACAGGTTGCCCGGCCCCACGATTTTATCGACTTTCGGCAGTCCTTCAACGCCGTACGCCAAAGCGGCAACCGCCTGAGCGCCGCCGACGCGGTAGACTTCTTTAATTCCCAGTTCACAACAAACCGCCAGCATGTCGCGATTATACGAACCGTTGGGCGTGGGCGGGGCGACTACGGCGATTTCCTTTACGCCCGCGCACTGGGCGGGAATAGCTGTCATGAGGACGCTGGACGGGTACGCCGCCGCGCCGCCGGGAACGCAGACCCCAACTCGATTGAGCGGCAAGTACCGTTCCATCAAATAGCCGTTGGGACGTTCGACCCGGACGTCTTTGTGCAGAATCGCCGTCTGGAAGTCGACAATGTTCTGACGAATTTTACGGACGGCGTCCAGAAACTCCGGTTCGACGCTGTTGCGCGCTTTATCGAGTTCTTCCTGCGGGACGCGTAGCTCTTCCGGCGTCATGCGTTTGCCGTCGATTCGTTCCGAGTATTCCAAAACGGCGTCCAGACCCCGGGCGTCAACGTCGCGGCAAATCTTCTCGACAACCTGCTGAGGCGTGAGCGCCTCGCCGAAAATCTCGATTGTCCGTTGTCGTCCCGCTTCCGAAACGACGTCTCCGCGGGGGGAAAGCGTCTTGCGAAGCTGCGTCATGAATTCCGCCGCCTGACCGTCCTGGCTGCTGATGTATTTAATGTTCATTTTTATCCCTGATTTATGGGTAAATAAAGTGCATAGTGCATAGTGAATAGTGCATAGGGGGTTGCGCTTTGCGTCCTAAGTACTATGCACTAAGTACTAACTTCTAAAAATACATATTTTTAGAAGTTCCCTTTACTGATGAAACCGTTTAGTTTCGATTAGCCGCTATTGTACCTCTTATGGAAAAATTGTCAATAAGCGGCAAGACAGTCTGGGAGGGCGCTGGGAGTGGCTGGGCGGATGCTGGGAAAAGTTGGCAAGTCCCAGAATTTCCCAGCTCTTCCCAGAAGTTCCCAGAAATTCCCAGCTTTTCCTTCGGCGGGCGACACGCCCGCGACCAGCAGGGCAGGGCGTTAATGGTTTTACACCCACGGGTTTACACCCGTGGCTCGCCTATCCGAAGCTTCTAAAATTCGTACAAAACCACAGCTCAAACAGTCCGAACAGAACAACAAACAGCAGCGCGGCGCTGACGGACTTTCTCTTATAGATTAAATGAAATGCAATCAATAATCCCGCGATGGGAGAACAAAAGATAAATGGATATAGCGCTATAAGCAATATGGCGCCCCAAAACGTACTGCTTAAACAACAACCCATGCGCTCCAGATATGATCCGAGGGCGATGAGAATCGGGAACGTCAGTACGCAGATTACAGCGGCGGGAGTGGACAGGATTTTGTTCTTCATGTCCGGAACGGTTAATTTGAAGGCTTTGGCAAGGAATAATGCGAATTCCGGCGCTTGCATCCTTTGAAGTATTGGCGATTAATCAATTCGATTATAGCGCAGTATTGAGGGGAATACAAGACTCATAGATGATTAATATGAAAAAAACGGAAAAAAACGAGAAAATTGACGGGGCGGGTTGCGAGAGCCCCGGAAAAAACTCACGCGGAGTTGCGGAGCCGCGGAGGATGTTCGAGAAGTTTTAAAAATTCTTTGCGTCCTTTGCGTTCTTTGCGGCTTAAAAAACTGTACAACGGAAAAAGCAAGCGACCAACGGGAGCGGTTTTAATACGTCTCGCGCGGCAGCGCGGGTTGGCAGCGGCGCCTCGCCGCCTTGAAAAAACTTTCGGTCGCCAGCAAGCTGGCTCCCTATTGTAGAAGTTTTTTCAAGTTTAATTAAGAGGGGAAAACCTTTTTTGAAAAAAAGGTTCTTGCCCTCAAACCCCCCTTTCCAAAAAACTTTAAGTAGGAAGTATAATTGCATAATCGGCGTCTCGCCGCTTTACTGTAAACTCTTTACGATCCACTTCTTTTCCGTTGGCGCGTCGGTCCAGGGTTCTCGAACTCGGAGGTTCATCTCGCGCGTTTCTCCCGCGTCGAGGAAGAAGTAATTGTCGTCCGCTACAAACTGGCAGTCCGTCGGTTCCAGATCAAACCACGTCAGAAGCGACGGAACCGAAGATGCGTTTTGAATTCTGACGGCGTATTCCGTCAGACGGTATGAGCCGTCGCGTGTTGACGTTTCGCTCACGATTTCCAGATTCAAGGACGATTTCGGCGCTTTTTTCATCGCTTGAGTCAGAGGCGCGAATCCTTCTGCCGCCGCCGGCCAGTTTACCGGAGCGGTCGTATATTTTTTATAAAAATCCTCGGTTTCCATCTGCGGAATCGTGCGAAGCCAGTAAACGCTGCGAGAAACCAGCTTTCCATCCGCCCAGAGTTCTACAATCGGGAAGAAGAACCGGCTCCGGTACTCCGTGGGAATCTGGAACTCAGGAAAATCGATTGCGGAGTCTTCCCCCGTCCGGTCTTTTGTTTGCTTGTAAACGGTCTGAAGCGAATCGTCCAACACGCGAACGCGAAGTTCGCCTGCAATTGCGGGCTTCCAGTCGAGATTGAGAACTTTAACCTTTACTGGAACCGACTCGCCGGACTTCCAGAGAATTCTCGGAAGATCCAACATGACGTGCGTCGGCTCGTACGCTCGCCGAACGAAATAGTACGGGCCCATCGGCTGCCCCGTTCCGTCTACAAGCTGAATGGCGGCAATCGTCGGCCAGGAACGGGAGAAAACCCACGGCATCATACCCGTTGTAACAGGATAATTCGCCTCAACGCCCTCGCACATCGCCTGATAAAACTCGCCGGCTCCCATTTGAGAGCCAAACGCCAGCGATTCAAGATCCATGTCAGCCGCTGTTACAAAATGAGACGCGCGCGACAACATTCGCGGGACGCGGCTTGGAATATACTCGACAAAGTGATGAACCGATTCCGGCGCCAGTTTGCGGTACTCGTCAGAGTACATTTTATTGGCGTACTTGTACTCATCCGGGTTGATATACGGACGAAGCGACCGAGGAGAAACGACCGAATGAATTCCGCTCTCTGCAAGGTACGGATAATCCGCGAAGCTTCGTTTGTACCAGTTTGCATCCCAGTCCGGGTAAACGTGATACGCGCCATCGTCGGGAGACGTACGAAGGAACTTTCGCGTTGAGTCCAACTCGTTCACGTTTCGTTCAATAATCCCGATTTTGGCGGTGTTGCCCAGACCGTACGGGTTGAACTCGTTCCCTCCGCACCAGACCGCCAGCGAGGCGCGATTCCGCAGACGGTAAATCGTCTGAAGAACTTCCGATTCAAAGACCTCGTGCGGCCAGCCGTCCGACGTTTGGTTCCCAATCGAAAAATCCTGCCAGACCAGAATTCCGAATTCGTCACAGGCGTCATAGAACGCCTCTTCTTCCCGAAAGCCGGGTCCCCACACGCGCATAATGCGGATGCCTGCATCTCGAACCAGGCTTAAATACCAGCGGTACTTTTCTGGTTTGAGGTCGCGTAAAACGTCAATCGGCATCCAGTTTACCCCCTTGAGGAATGCCGGCTTTCCGTTTACGACGCACTGCCATTTTCCCCAGCGATCGCCCAGTTTCGGACCGGCAGAGTCCGTCCATTCAATCGTTCGAATGCCAAATCGGAAACAGATTTCATCCTGCGGTTGACCATCGGCAAGAAGCTCGACTTTCGCATTGTAAAGCGGCTGAGATCCCAGTCCGTTTGGGAACCAGATCGCTGGATTTTCCAGCGTCATTTCCCCCCGAACCCAACTCCGGCGGGTTTTCAGGTCAACGGGAACCGTTTTCTCAAATGTCTGACCGTCTCGACTTAACGTAAGCCGAACGGCGTACTGTTTGCCGTCAAGTTCGTTTTGGGGAATAGTTCCGTACGCTGGCGTTTTAGCGTCCAACTGATAGTTGTGAAGCTGATATTGCTTGACCGCCAGCGACTGAATTCCAGAAAGAACTTCGGTCTCAAATTTCACAACCGCCTGTTTCCCGTCGGGAGAAATGGATTGCGTTGTGAGGAACGGTCGTTCAATGTGCGTTTTGGGCGCATAATCGAGCCGGGCGCCGCGCCAGAATCCCAGCGTATAGAACGGTTCAACGCCGCTGCCAGCCGCGGTTGACCACGGTTTTATGTGATAGGAATCGCTTCTCCCGCCGTCGTGAACCGGATGATTCACGTTTGCAGACCCAACGGCTACGGTTATTTCATTTTCGCCTTCCGTTTTCAAAAGTTTGGAAACTTCAAACTCGGGACCGCCGAACATTCCCTCGTGACGCCCTAAATGCACGCCGTTAAGCCAGACGCGAGAGTAATAGTCCAGACCGTCGAACGACAGAAACGCGTAATCCCCGCGTTTGATTTGAGCGATTTCTTCGCTTGAAAGAGTAAACGTCTTTTTGAAGTACCAGATTTTATTTTCAATCCACAGATACTGTTTCGAATTCAGCCCAACATACGGATCCGGCAAAACGCCCGCCTCGCAAAGAGCGCGGTGAACGGTCGTCGGACGATGCATAACATGCCATTCTTTTACGTCTTTTGTGTCTTTGTAGGTTCGAGCGGACGAATCTCGAAAACCGAAATTCCAGTCCTCGCTCAAATCGTGATGAGCGGCGCCGGTACGCGGCGTAATGCGGAAATGGTTTTGAGTGCGAACGTCCTTCGCGCCTGACGGAGCGTCGCCCGGCGCTAAAGCAGAAGCGACAGACGCAAACAGGACAACGGAAAGAAGACAACAGACAAACAGAAGCGATAAAAGTCGTTTCATAATTGGATTCCTTGTTTATTATCTTTTTAGGCGAGCCGGGGCGCTTAAGACGCCCGGGCAAAACTCACGCGGAGTTGCGGAGCCGCGGAGGATGTTCGCGAAGTTTTAAAAATTCTTTGCGGGTGTTGCGGCTTAAAATTTGGCGGACTTCGTCCGCGATCCGGAAAGGTTTTCGGCTGCGGCGCAGGCATTCAGCGGGGCTTTGGACAAGGCGGCGGCAAGCCGCCGCACTCCCCGAAATGTCACGCTGCTAATTACTAATTGCCTTCGCCTGTTTCGGCGTCAGGGCCCAGTTGTAGATTCGAGCGTAGGCGATTGAGCCGGGGAAGAAGAACTCGCCGGTTCCTCTGCCGGAAATGTCCGAGCCGATGCAGAACGCCCGGCTGTTCGGATTCGCCGTGTACGTAATGGGGCCGGAAACCGGTTTTCGCGCCTTTTCCACCCCGTTGAGGTACAGAACAACCGCTTTGCCGTCGTAGACGCATACCGCGGTATAGTATTTGCCCGCCTCAATGGGCGTGCTGAGAATTTGGTACTGATGGTTGATGTGAATCCAGACGTTGAGAATCTTCTTGGCGCCGTCGACGCTGAAATTGAACCCGCCTGTCTGCGTATTGCCAAAGAACGTCATGGGGCGCTGTTCCATCTTTTCCAGCTTGAATTTGACGGTATAGGAAATGGCGTGCGTCAACCGGGAATACTCTTCCTCCGTAAAGCGGACGCGGCAATAGTTCGTCGCTCCGTCAAAGGCGGCAACGACACAGCCGGCGGCAGCGTCTGTTACAAACGAGGGCGAACCGACAACCTCAACCGTCTTTTGCGTCTTTCGCAGGTTGACCGGCGCGTTGACGGGACCGTCCGGGGTGAAAGAGACGTTCAGGACGTTGGCGTCTGGCTTCTCGGCGTTCTGGTCGACGCATTCTTCCGGATCGGCAGGCGTGGCAAACGTCCCTTCCAGCTTCTTTTCCGATTCCTTTCCAAAGCAGTTAAACGCTGTTACAGAGAACTTGTACTGAGAATCCCAGCTCAAGTTGTTGAGCGTAACAGTCAGAGAGTCCGGCATGTCGTTGTAAAAGTACTGCGACCACTCGTATTGACTCGGCTGAGCTGTCCATTTCTCGGTTTCCGCCGGAGCGGTTTTGTCACGCCGGGAAATGTCGATTCTGTACGAATGGACGATGCTCTCGTGAACGTCCCATTTCGCCTGGGGGAACGCGAGTGTTGCGCTGACGGGCGTTGTATTTTCGACGGTAGCCGCAGCGTCGTCCGCCCAGTGCGGGGGGAGGCTGGTCTGGTAGCGATCGGCGGTATAGATGTACTTGTCGACCGCGCCGGGCTGGGCGACAACGTAAACGCAGTCGAAGAATTTGTTGGTAACGGCGTCGTAAAGTTTCAAAACGACGCTGTTGTCAGCATGAATTTCCATGACGTAGACGTTGCCGGCGTTTCGGAATTTCGGGTCTCGAACCAGATTCGGGGCGGGCATGCCGAAATAGCTCATCGTGCCGGTTCCGAAAATGGTGTACTCTTTCTGCCAGACGGAACGCGGGTCTGTGATAGGACAGTGCGAATGTCCGGCGAAGTCAATCAGACGGGGATAGTTTTTCAGCAGTTCAGCAAGGTCGGACGTTCCCCAGCGTTCGCTGCCGTAAACGGTGTTGCGAACCGGGTAATGCTGAATGAGGAAAACCGGTTTGTTCGCGTCGGCGGCGCAGGCGGCGTCGAGCTGTTCTTTCAGCCACGGCAGAGCGTACTGATAGTCGCCGTCTTTCATGGTTCCTTTTTCGCAGGAAAGCGTAATAAACTGGAACCCGTTGACTTCAACGCGCTGGTTGGCGGGCTGTTCAAAAAGCTCTTCCCAGACCTGACGGTTTCCGCCCCAGTGGTCGTGGTTTCCCATGCAGAAAACCCATTTCGTTTCCGGCTTGAGGTACTTTTTGAGCGAATCGCGAAGCAGACCGCTTTGATCGACTCTGCCGTTGTCGGACATGTCGCCGCCGATCATCATGACGTCGAACTTCTTGTACGGCTGCGACGCGGAATACTCGTTGACGAACTGGATCATGCGTTCAATGCGTTCGACTTCCTCTGTACGCCGGTTTTTATAATGGACGTCGCTGACGATAGCCGCGCGGAGAACGACGTCGTCCGGGGAATCGGCGAAAACGCTGCTGGGAAGGAAAAACAGACCGGCTGACGCGCCAGCCGCTGTCAGAAAACTACGTCGGGAGAACATCTGGGGGGTGTGGGACATGGTAGGATGTAGTAAGTTGCGAGTTGCGAGAAATAATTGTACGGCTCCGCGCCGCATCAATATAATATCTTTAGTTTAAACGAATCATAAACAAAAATCAACCCCCGGGGACGAGGAATATTGAAAAGAAGAAAAGAAACGTTCCAGATACGTTTTTTTGCAGGAAAGAATAAGGCGAGCTTCGCTCGCGATCCGAGGAGGTTTTCGGCTGCGGCGAATGGACTAAGAGGCTTCGGCGGGCGAAGACGCCCGCGAACCAGCGGGACAGAGTGGCTTTTCACGTTCAAAAGGTTTTTGGTGGCTTACGCCGCAGGGGCGACGCTTCCCGATCGTTTCAGTGTCTTTTTCTCTCCCCCTCTGTTTAGAGGGCAAGAGAAAAAGAGTGTTTGACGATGTTTATTTTATTTGCTCTTTTTTCCCGTGGGTTAAAACCCACGGCTATTAATATTGAACCGCTACGCGGTTCTAAGCCCGGGAACTAACGTTCCCGGCTCGCCTGTTCTTTGCGTCCTTTGCGTTCTTTGCGGCTACAAAAACGGTAGTACTACGGAAAAAGCAAGCGACCAACGGAAGCGGTTATAATACGTCTCGCGCGGTAGCGCGGACTGGGAGCGGCGCCTCGCCGCCCCCTCAAACTCCCCTTTCCAAAAAACTTTAGTAAAGGGTGGAATATCGGAGCAATTCGTCTTGATTTTTCTTTTTGCGTCAGTATAATATATATCAGTAAACGAATTGCAGGGTGCGGCGAGCGGCGGCGATTCGTAACGGTTATTATTATAATAGTCTCTAAAATCCTGAATCATTCGTTATTATGAAAGCTGTCAGATTTTTGCTGTTGGTTGTTTTGGCGTTCTCCGCAAGCGCAGCGCCAGCGGACGAGCACAATGCGTTCCCGGGCTATAAAGGTCAGTGGAACGGTTTTGACAATTACGAGTTTACCGTCGACACCGAGTTCGGCGCTCGACCGTGCCGAGTCGTCTGTCCGAAAGAACCGGCGGAAGGGAACCCGTGGGTGTTTCGCGCCGTCTTTTTCGGGCATGAACCGCAGACGGAAATCGCCATGCTCAAGCTGGGCTGGCACGTCGCCTGGATCGGTTGTACGGACTTGGTCGGGTCGCCGGAAAACGTCTCCCAGCGTAACTCGTTTTACAAGTATCTGGTCGACAAAGGACTGAGCAAAAAGCCGGTTTTGCTGGGCATGTCCCGCGGCGGAATCACCTCGATGAACTGGGCGATTGCCAATCCGGACTGCGTTACAGCTATTTATATCGACAACCCGGTTTTGGATTTCCGATCCTGGCCCGGCGCGTTCATTCCTGGAAAACGCAGCAATCCCGATTGGGAAAGCGTTCTGAAATCGTATCATCTGACGGAACAGGAGGCGAAGGAATACAAATACTGTCCAGTCGACGCCTTTGGTCCGCTGGCGCAGCGCAAAGTTCCGATTCTGCTTGTCTGCGGCGATTCCGACCACGTCGTCCCGTTCGACGTCAACGGCAAAGTCCTGTACGAGCGTTACAAGGCGGCGGGCGCCCCGGTTGAACTGATTCTCAAACCCGGCAACGACCATCACCCCCATTCGCTCAAAGACCCGAAGCCGATTGTTGACTTTTATCTCAAGGCGTGGAAATAGAGAGTTGCGAGTTGCGAGTAGCGAGTTGCGAGAGGGAAAGCTTTGCGTCAATTGACAATTCCGCATTCCGAATTCATAATTCCGAATTGCTTTTCCCTCCCCCATTGAAAAAAGATTATTCCTATATATAATAAGGAATATAAAACGTTAGAGCGGGGCTGCGTCCTCGCAATGATTTGAATCCTTCCTGAACATCTAACAAGGAGTTGTTTGTTATGCGAAAAGTTCTGCTTGCCGCCATGGTTTGCGTCATGGCGATTTGTATTGGCTGTCAGCCGTCTTTACCGGAAAAATGCGATGGCGGCGCCAAAGATAAAACAGCAAAATGCTGCGGTCACGATCACGATGCGAAGTGTGATCACGATCACGATGCGAAATGCGACCACGATCACGATAAAGCCAAGGCAAAAGATGCCTCTACTATTTCCCCGGAACTGAAAGAAAAAGCGATTGCCCGCATTAAGGAACTTCAGGGAACGTACGTTGAAAAAGACGGCGCAATCGTCGAAGTCGACCTGATGAACAAGTCGTTTGACCCTGCTGACGTTGAGCTTATCGCTCAGCTGTCCGACGTTGTCAAGTTGTCGATTTCCAGCCCCAGCGTCAACGATGAAAACTTCGCGCTGCTTGCCAAGATGCCCAAGCTGCAGCAGCTGCTTATGCTCAACTGCGGCATTACGGACGAAGGTCTGAAGTCCGTTCCTGATTTCCCGGAATTGAAGGTTCTCAACCTTCGCGGCTGCGCCAACATGACGGACGCCGGTATGGAATC
>JAZMZV010000185.1:0-10817 GCA_045586185.1 Thermoguttaceae bacterium
GGGCATGTTCATTTCCAACATTCAAGAATTTCAGATGCTGTTAGAGTATCTCGACGGCGACAACCGACTGAAGCTAACAATCGACGTCGGACATCTGGTTTGTAACGGCGAACCCGTTCGCGAGACGATTCTGCAATGGAAAGACTGCCTTGTCAACATTCATCTGGAAGACATGAAACGCGGCGAGCATAAACATCTGCCCTTCGGTCAAGGCGACGTCGACGTCAACGAAGCTCTTGCCGCCCTACACGAGGCGAATTACAATTACGGCGTGTACGTTGAGCTGTCCAGAGAATCCCCCCAGGCGGGAAAACGCGGCTGGGCAAATCTGGCAACGCCGGAAGAAAAAGCCGCCTTTGAGGACGAAGCAAGAGCGCTTGCCGAATCCGCTCAGGCGTTGAAGATTGAATAAACGGCGTCTATTTGGTTTCTTTAAGCCATTCTGCAATCACCCATCCAACTTTTGCCAGCGACAGCGCTGAGCAGTTTGACGGAACGTCGTCCATCGTATGCCAGTACGGATAATCAAAGTCGATGACGTCAATACAGGGGATTCCGCCACGGCTGTGAAGCATTAAATGGTCGTCGCTGATTTCGTATTTGGTCGTGGGAATAAACTCTTTGACTTTAAGCCGGGCGGCAACTTTCCAGATTTCTCGAGCGATGGGCGAACTGTCGCGCCACGACATCGAAACGCGTTCGTAGTAAATCTGTAAATCGGAGTCGCCGACCATGTCCAGCAAAACGCCTTTGACGTACGTATATCCCCGCTGAGGATTGACAGCGTACTGTGACGCGAAAAACTCCGACCCAACGAAAAAGCGTCCTGTATGAGAAAACAAAAATTCTTCCGCGTCCAGGAAAACAAAATCGACGCCGTATTTGGGATTGATTGGGGTTTGTCCTTTTTCCATCCACGTCGCCAGTTCCATTAAAATCGCGGTTCCGCTGGCGCCGTCGTTCGCTCCAACGAAACGCCCTTTGGGATTGCGTCTGTCTTTCAGCGGAAACGGAAGCGTGTCGTAATGCGTACACAGCAAAATGCGTTCCGTCCGTTCCGGCCGCCATCGGACGATAATGTTACATCCCCGCGTTTTTTCTTTGGTCAGCGGGTGCGGATAATCAAAAAGCTGCTGTTCTACTTTGCAGTCAAACTGTTTGAAGTAGTTGATTATGTACTCCTGCTGGCGTTTCATGCCCTCCGACCCGGTACAGCGCGGACCGATGTCGCACAGAGCTTTAAGATGCTCCATCGCCTGCTGACCGTTAAACGGGATGTCAGACAGCTTGAGTTTGCTTTGGTATTTCGGAGTGAGCGGCTTGCGTCCGGAGAACCAGGAAAACTGCCCTGCCGCGATTGTCGCAGCAACAACAATTCCGGTAAACGCAATAACAGCGATGATACGATTTCTTTTATGGCGCATGTCAGGCTCGTTTTCGATTGTATTCATAATTGAAGGGAATAGGGAGCAGGAAATAGGGAATAGTATACTATTGCCTAATCCCTAAAATTGCGTATTTGTCGAACAGCAACAGCGTCGGCGCGTCCGGCGGGGCGGAATTGGGGAATCCCAGCTTTTTGAGGAATTCTTCCGGTTCAGGAACGGCGCCCCGTTTTTTAACTATTATACGGTCAACGCCTTTTTGTTTCAAGCCCTGCTTGACTTTTTTTGCGTTGAGCGGGAAAACTTCTTCAATTTCAAACGCTGTTACAAACGGAGACTTCAGCAGTTCGTTTGATCCTAAATACCCGCCGGGAGAAAGCTCTGATAGGCCAAAGCGCTGACAGAATGAGGGAATGAGTCCCGACGTTGACAGCGACGGCGCAGGCGCGTAAATGTATTTGCAGTCGCCCGGCTGAAGCGTCTTTTGCGATTGAAACGACAACACGCCAGAGCGTTTCGGCGACGGCGCGGAAAAGGATTCTGCCCCGCTTTCCGAGACAATCGTTGCACGAATCGTATCGCCCGGTCGGCTTTCACATCCGAACCAGCCGACGGCTTGCTTACATTCGCCGTTATGCTCGATCCATTCCCATTGAGCGTTTTGACGCCACGATTCTGGAATACTGGCGCCGGGAGCGGACTTGACAATAACCCGCCCAACGCGGCTTATCAGTTGGTCGATATACTCGCGCGGCGGCTGAAAGAAATCCGCATTGGTCGTTCTTCGCCCGCCAGGGCGTCTGTCCGGGTCAATATGAACGAGATTGCAGTTTGACAAATCGAATTCTTCCGCCGAACAGCAGAATACTTTAGCGTCCGTTCCCGCCAAACGACAGTTGGTTTGAACGAACAGCGCAGTTGTCGGGTCTATGTCAACCCCAACGGACGGAACGGCTTTTGCGAACGCGATTAGATCCCCGCCGATGCCGCAGCAGATGTCAGCAAAACGAACGTTTTCAGACGGCAAATCCTTCAACGCGGCGTCGCATTTGTATTGAGCAATCAAAGAATCCGTCGCCTGCTGAAGCCCTTTGTCTGTTACAAGCAAGAAGGGAAAGTCCGGGAACTTGCGCTTGACCTTCTCGCTCAACGCAAGCTGACCCGATACAGCAACGGCGCGGTCAAAGGGGAGTTCTTTTCTTATCGCCGCGTCCAGCTTAAAAGAATCCGGATAATCAGCGATTCGTTGACGCCAGAGATTAAGCGTTTCCAGACCATCGTCTGAAACCAGCCACTCGTCTGGACAATTCGGAATGCGGAATTCGGAATGCGGAATTACTCTCTGCGTCAACTCTTCACTAACCCCTACTGCCTACTGTCTATTGCCTACTGCCTACCTTCCGCCGAGTTTCTTTCTGATCTGCGCTTTTTTGTCACGCAAGACAGCGCTTTCTTCCCGGTTGCGGTAGAATTCGTCCAGAGGGAAACAGCCGCTGATGATGCCGTTGCGCGGCGCGGTCGTGCAGTCGCTGAACGTGCGGCAAATACGACGTTTGTCAAGCGGTCTGCCCGCCAGCGAGTCGGCGATAATATCGGGATAGCACAAAACCATGCGTCCGATGCCCGCCATGTCCGTCCAGCCGGCGCGAACGACCGCCTGCGCCACCTGCGGCAGGAAATCCTGGAAATACGTGTAACCCGTTCCGATAATCGGGAGAGACGGAAACCGTTCCTTGACTTTTCGCACCTCGTTGAGCATGCGGAAGGCGCCCAAAAGCGGATCCTCCGGCGGCTGATAGGCGTCCGACGCCGGGAAGAACGTTGGGCGTGACGCGTGCGGCGTGTAATACGGAGCGCAGGCTGTCAGGTTGAGCAGATCAATATGCGCCGTCGGCTTGGGGCTGTCGGCGGTCGGCTGGGCGGTTACCATCTCAATGAGTTTAATCGGTTCCGTCAGGTCGATTTCCATCGGGTTGTTTCGATTCAAGCCGAAGCCTGAATACGGCAGCGTGTATTCTGCCGGAACGCCTCGACCCAGCTTGCCGGGTTCTGCGTCGTTCGGATCTGGCTGATAGGGAACCATGTCGAACAGCGACATGCGAACGCCAATCATCAGTCCCGGACACGCAGCGCGAATCTTGTCGATAATAATTCGCATGAACCGGGTTCGATTTTCCAACGACCCGCCGAAGTCGCCGGGACGGTCGTAGGCGGAAAGCAGCTCATGACCGAGATAGCCGTGACAATGTTTGACGTCGACGAAGTCAA
This sequence comes from Thermoguttaceae bacterium, assembly GCA_045586185.1. GTDB lineage: Bacteria > Planctomycetota > Planctomycetia > Pirellulales > Thermoguttaceae > RUG11551. Next base: position 3,654 of record JAZMZV010000185.1, read on the forward strand.
AACCCGCTCGCTGCGCCGCTTTCGCCGTTTCGACGTAACAGTCAGTCAACTCGTACAGTTCTTCATCGGTGATAATTTTGGAATCGTCGTTCGGATCAATTCCTTTACGTTTATCCCAAAGAGGGTGATGATACGCAATTATCGGCTCGGGTCCCGCCGTAGTCGGGATGGACTGCCGCCCGGAATGGGTCAGCTGCAAGCCCAAAAGCAGGTCAGAAGACGAACCAGCGCCAAATGCGTTTTCGTGAGCTGAGATAACAGTCTGACGCAGAGCTTCCAGCGACTTGTCAACGTTATCCGGATTGTAGTACAGCTGACGCGGATTGGCGCGACCGTCTGCACGAACGGCAAACGCTTCGCCGCCAAAAATGACCTTCGCGCCGGAGCGACCGAAATTGCTCCATCGGCGCAGCACGGTTTCTGACGGGCTGCCGTCCGGATTGGCGTCCCAGCCTTCCATGGGATGAATCGCCCAGCGGTTGCCGACGATTTTGCTCCCAATCGCCAACGGCTGCGCCATAGGCGACCCCTGCTCTTCCGAAAGGATTTCGTCGTCGCAGGGAAGGTCAATTCCTAGTTCAGCGCAATAGCTTTTGAACTGCTCAACGTTTTCTAATGCGCCGATCTTTTGGTACTTGGTTGGTTGCGTCATCTTAACACCTGTTGTAAAGCAAATGATATTATTCCGAGAAACGGCTTGTCATGGGACGCTGTTTTTGCGCCAGCGGGCAAGACGTTAAATACAGACCCGGAGGGCATTGACGGCGTTTGAACTCGTTGCGGTTGTAAAGTTTCAGAGCCAATGCCACAGCGGAACGATCATATCCGGCAGCAACGATTTCGTCCAGCGATTTTTCCTGCTCAACAAACATTTTCATGATTGGGTCGAGAACCGGATAGTCGGGAATGGAATGGCGGTCTTCCTGATGAGGTTTCAGTTCCGCCGACGGAATGCGGTCAATGGTGGAAACGGGAATAATCTCCTTCCCGGCGTTTTTGTTAATCCAGCGTGACAACGCCCAGACGTCGGTTTTCCAAAGGTCAATCAAAACGCTCAAGCCGCCAACCAGGTCGCCGTACAGCGTGCCGTAGCCGACAGAGCCTTCCGACTTGTTGGACGTATTGAGAACAAGGCGACCGGTGCGATTGCTCAACGCCATGAGGTAAACGCCTCGAAGCCGAGCCTGAAGGTTCTGATCCGTCAGATTTTGCGGATCGCGCTGAGCGTCAAACTTTTTCAGAACCGGAGCAAGGACGTTGTTAAATGCGTCATACGGCTCTTTAATGGGCAGGGAATAAAGCTTCAAGCCCAGGTTATTTGCCAGCAGTTTGGCGTCGCGAAGCGTTTCGTACGAGGAATACTGACTTGGCATTGTAACAGCGGTAACGCGATTTGGCCCCAAAGCGGCTGTTGCCAATGCAGCAACCAGAGCGGAGTCGATTCCGCCGGAAAGACCAATAATCGCGCCGTCGAACCCGTTCTTTTCCACGTAGTCTTTAATGCCCATCGTCAAAGCGTGGTAGACGTCTTCCAGACGTTTGTCTTCCGGAGACGGGATGGCAGAAGCTCCAACGTCAACCTGAACCGGCGCGTCGTCCAGCGAGCAAATGACAATGTCTTCTTCCCATCGTTTGGCGGAAGCGATAACCTGACCTTTTTCGTTGCAGACGAACGACCCGCCTTCAAACATGAGCGAATCCTGCCCTCCGACGAGGTTGCAGAAAACGCCCGGCTTGCCGCGTTCAGCGCAGAGCGTCTTGAATTCTGTATATATCAGCTGATTGGGGTTGATGTTAAACGAAACGGGATTGGTTTCGATAAGGATTTTATAATCGACAGATTCGTCTTCCTTTCTGAACTTGCCGTATTCCAAAACGCGATGGTCAATCGGCGAACCGGGATGTCGGAAAATCAGGTTGGCTTTGCACTGGGGAAGCTTTTTCGAGACTTTTTCCCACGCTTGTTTATAGGCGCGAACGAAGCCGGGATTGAATCGAAGATCGTCCAGCGGAAAACCGCTCAGCGCTCCAAATGGAAAGACAATCCAGTCGTCTTCCGTCCAGGAATCCAGATCGGGAATCTTGTTGAACGCGTCGAGAATCTTCGCTCCCGACTTATCGAAATCGCCCGGTATCGGGTTGAGTTGAATAATGGCTATTTTTGTCATGGATATTATAATAACTTTATGGTTATATGCCCAAATTTTACAAAGTTCTGATACCGAAGTTTAGCAAGCAGAACTCATTTTATTATTCTTGATTGCTTCCGGAATCCTTTTTTCCAGAGCGATCAAAAGGATATTTACTGAACGCTTCCAGTTCTGAAGTGAGCGGCGATTCGTCCTTTTGAGGAACCTTTTCCAGGATCCAGGGAACGCGAACCGTAAAAACGCTTCCGACCGCCAACTGGCTTTCGACAGTAATTTCTCCCTGCAACAGTTTACATATTTCTTTGACAATTGACAAGCCCAATCCGGTTCCGGTATATTCTCGCGTCATAACGGAATCGGTAATGGCGGACGAGCCTTGCCTGAATTTTTCAAAAATCTTTTTCTGATCTTCTTCGGAAATGCCAATCCCCGTATCAGAGACAGACATAATAAGCATGTTGTCTTTTTCATCCCGTTTAACAATAACTTTTACCGTTCCGCCTTCCGGGGTGAATTTGATAGCGTTGGAAAGCAAATTGTTAAGCGTCTGCTGGAGCCGGTTTTGATCCTGCTTAAGAGGCGGCAATCCTTCAGGAACGTCTTCCACCAAAGCGATGTTTTTCTTTTCCGCCAGAGGACGCGCCATGTCGCACTGAGCGGAAATAATCCTTTCGACAGGAAACTCTGTCACGTTAACGTTCATCTTCCCGTTGTCCATTTTGGCAAGGTCGAGAATGTCGTTAATCATGGCAAGAAGCAGCTTTCCAGACGACTGAATATTGGCGACATAGCGTTTTTGTTTTGCGTCAAGCTGCTCGATTCCTCCAAGCACTTCGCTGAATCCCAAAATGGAATTGAGCGGGGTGCGAAGCTCGTGACTCATTGTCGACAGAAAATCGCTTTTAACCCGGTTTATTTCAAACAGCTGCATGTTCATGTGAGCCAGTTCTTCATTTTTTTCATCCAAAACGTCATTGGCGTTTCGAAGCTCTTCCTGACTTGTCATAAGACGTCTAAGCATTCGGTTGAAAGCGGAACCGAGAGCTGCGAATTCATCTCTGGTGTTGAGTTCCACTCGCAAAGACGTGTTGCCGTGGAAAACGCCGTCTGTAACTTCTCGCAGATATGTCAGCGGTTTGATAATAATTGCCCGAATCGTCATGGAAAAGGCAATCAGCACTAAAAATATGGCAAAAATCCCCATTCCAAGCAGCGAATTGAACGACTGCCGAATCAGCTTTTGCATGGGAAGCTGGGGGATATTAACCTGAACAACCGCCATGAGTTTTCCGTCCGGGGAATCGTTAGAATCTGTCGACTCTGGCGGAATTGAGGGCGCGCCGGGTATTATTGCTCCAGGCAGAGCCGTCAGACTTTGCGGCTGAAGTTCCGGGTGACAAAAACCAGAAACGCAGGAGCGCTGCGCTCGAACCGCTTGATAGTACTCGTAATTCCCGTTATTGAGCCGTCCAACGTAGTCCGGCTCTATCGCCTGATCAACAAACTGTTCTTTCTTTTTCTTTTGTTCTGCAGCCGCGTCTGAAGAATCCGAACCGGTTTCGGAAGCTGATTTGGACGCTTTGTTTTGACTTGATTCTATTGTCAAAACAGGCTTTTCCTTGAATCGGTCTGGAATAACGGACGAAAAACGTTCTATCGCTTCGCGTCCGAAATCGTCCAGATTCTCGTTCGGATCGCCCGGCTTGAGAACCTGATATTCAAAATTCTGCTGCGTCAGCTGAGATTGAACGACCTTGCGAACGAGCTGGTAACTCTCATTTGCTTCAAAGGCTTCCCAATGCTTAATCAAAACGACTTCGTCAACCAGCAGACGCCCCGTCTGAGGATTTTGCTTGGCAATAAGCTTTTCCGCCGCAAACCAGATGGGGGTGAATGTCAGCGTGATAACTACAACCATGCTGATGGCAAACATCCCCATACATTTAACCTCCAGACTGGTTTCGCCCAATAGATGTTGTATGCGTCGATTGCTCATAGTTTTTATATGATTAAAAAAACTGGCGGTCAGAAGGACGGCTGCGCCCTGTCATTAATTGCATCCTGCTTTTGATGACCACTTAATTCAATTATATATATTAAAGAGATAAAAGCAAGGGGGCGGGACAATTCGTAATGCGGAATTCGTAGTGCGTAATTATCGCAAAGCGTTCCACTCTAGATTATTGGAGGGGCGGGCGTCTTGAATTATTTCTGAAAAATAGTAGAATAAATAATAGCGAGAGGCAACCTTCAAGCGAAAGGTTTCATATATATTCCGCTTGAACAACCCAAAAGAATCATTTATCCAAATTATCAAGTCCTCTCGCGGAACGTACATTTTTTCAAGTTTAAGTTATGAAAGATTTTCCCGTACAACTGCTATCGGAAACGTCCCATGCTGGAGCGCGCGCGCTGCGGTTCCCGAAACTGGACGTTCCCGCCGTGGATTTCGCTCAGAAATTCCCGGCAAACCAACTGGCGGAATCGACGCCCCGCCTGCCAGAACTGGCTGAAATTGACGTCGTTCGTCATTTTGTCAACCTGTCGTCCAAAAACTACAACGTCGACGCCAACTTCTATCCGCTCGGATCCTGTACGATGAAGTACAACCCGAAATGCTGCGATAAATGGTCGACCATGGAAGGCTTTTGCGACCTTCACCCGTACCAGCCGGAATCGACCGTTCAGGGCGTTCTGGAACTGCTGTATAAAGTTCAGCAGTGGACGGCGGAGATTGCCGGACTGCCGAACGTGAGTCTGCAGGCGGCGGCTGGCGCTCACGGAGAGTTCAACTCTCTGGAAGTGGCGGCGAAGTATTTCCGCGAACATGACCCGGACAGAAAAGAAGTCGTTACTCCCGACGCCGCTCACGGCACCAACCCCGCGTCCGCCGCCATGGCTGGATTCAAGCTGGTCGTTTGCAAGAGTTCTCCCGAAGGGCTTGTCGATCTGGACGACTTGCAATCGAAACTGTCCGACAAAACGGCTGTGTTCATGATTACCAACCCGAACACGCTGGGCTTGTTCGACCCGAACATTTCCAAAATCGCGAAGATTGTTCACGACGCCGGCGCGCTTGTTTACGTAGACGGCGCCAACATGAACGCGATTATGGGCGTCGCCCGTCCCGGCGACTTCGGCGCAGACATGATGCACTTCAACACGCACAAAACGTTTGCCGCCCCGCACGGCGGCGGAGGTCCCGGAGCCGGTCCGATTGCCGTCGCCGATTTCCTTAAAGATTACCTTCCCCATCCCCGCGTAATTCAAACCGACAACGGATACAAGCTCGACTTCGGAAACGAACACAGCATCGGGAAAGTCCGCATGTTCTTCGGATCGGTGGGCGTCCTTGTCCGCATGTACGGATACATTCGCGTTTTGGGAGCGGACGGGATTCGCAAAACCGCTCAGCGAGCCGTTCTGGCGGCAAACTACCTGGCGGCGCGCGTCAAGGATTTCCTGCCCATTCCGCACCCGGAACACCCCATGCACGAGTTCGTCGCTTCGGCGGAATCCCTCAAAAAGGAAAAGGGAATCAGCGCGATGGAAATCGCCAAAGGGCTGCTGGATTTCGGCATTCACGCCCCGACGATTTACTTCCCCATGATCGTTCATGAATCGCTCATGTTCGAACCGACGGAAACGGAACCGCTGGCTATGCTGGACTACACCGTTGAAAGTCTGAAAAAGATTGTCGAGATGGATTCTGAATACCTCCACCACGCTCCGCACACGACCGCCATCAGCCGTCCGGACGAAGTAACCGCCGCGAAAAAGCCGGTTCTTAAAAGCGAATGATAAATAAGCTGGGAGAGGCTGGGAGGAATCTTGATGATTTTCCCAGCTCTCACAGCTGTACGCGATCGAGGTTGTAACAATTGCCAATGTTTAAATAGCTTTCAAGTGTTTTTATAAGGAGACATTTATATGGCGTACCCGGATTTTAAAACTGATTTTGTAAAAAGGACTATTAAAATTTGGGAGAAATTGTCACATGAGACAGAGTATGAGGTTACATTGCTAATTAATTGCCTTTTTGGATTAATCATTATTCCAACAGAAAACAACAAAATTTTTAATGATGACGAGAAGTCTAAGGAGTATAAAAAGTATTTTATCGGACAATTAAAGCAATATGCTTCAAGCTGGCAGAAGGAAAAAAAAGACTATCAGTTAGTGAATTGTATGAAAAATGCGCTCTCTCATTTGAACATAGATACCGAACCTGATCCTGAAAATGGCAAGATCAAATTTGTAAAGTTTAAAGATAAGAAAGGAAGAAAAGCAACCGAATTTCACACTGAAATCAAGTTTGCAATTGGTAATCTTAAAATATTTGCGCGCAATATTGCAAATTATTTTTTAGAGAATCATTTCCATTAATAATAATATGGACTTATAGTCGTATTAATCAACCCAACATCAACCCTATCTACGAAAAGCCATCTTCAGCTTTTCGTAGAAAGGGGGTATACTAACGTTTTTAGATTTATATAGTTTAGTACCAAATTCCACAGTTCCTTCTCATCAGTTCCCCTTTATTTAAATAGTCTATCATGGTCAATAACGCCAACATCGGTTTTGAAAAAGAGATTTGGGACGCCGCTTGTGTCTTATGGGGGCACATTCCCGCCGCCGAATACCGAAAAGTTATCGTGGGGCTTATCTTCCTGCGGTACATTTCCAGCGCGTTTGAGAAAATCTATAAACGACTTGTCGAGGAAGGGGACGGCTTTGAAAACGAGCCGGACGCGTACCTTGCGGAGAACGTGTTTTTCGTTCCGGAAAAAGCGCGTTGGTCTGTGGTGTCCGCCGCGGCTCACACGCCGGAAATCGGAACGGTTATCGACGACGCTATGAGAGCCATTGAGAAGGAAAACAAGTCGCTGAAAAACGTTCTGCCCAAAAATTATGCCAGTCCAGACCTCGACAAACGCGTTTTGGGCGAAGTCGTCGATCTGTTTACCAATATGGACATGAGCGATACGGAAAACAGCAAAGACCTTCTCGG
>JAZMZV010000186.1:0-1803 GCA_045586185.1 Thermoguttaceae bacterium
CAACACCGGTACGTTCAACTTCACCGGCAACTACGAAACCTCGAGTTCAAGTTCGTATTCTTACGGCGGCGCAATCAGCTGCACGTCGCTTACCGCCAACGCCAAGACGATTAACTTTGACTCCAACACGTCCAGATACTACGGCGGCGCAATTGCTCTTAAAGGAACCGGCGACGGCGCTATAACGCTTCAAGCCGATACGATTATGTTCAACGGTAACAAAGCGGATTATCAAGGCGGCGCGATCTTTGGCAAACCAATTACAGTCCGCGGCGAAACGGTCAGCTTTACAAACAACTCCGTTACAGGCACAGGCAATAGCGCTTGCGGCGGCGCGATTTACTCGTCGTCAGGAGCCGTAACCTTCGGGCAGGCTGGCGACTACGAGGCTGGCTACGGCGTTTACACCTTTTCCGGGAATTCCTGCAATCGTGAAGGTGGCGCGATTTACGCCTCTGGAAACACAACGCTGAACGGAAAATCGTTTACATTCTCCGACAACACGGCTGAAACCTGGGTTGGCGGCGGGATTCGAGTTTATGCCAGCAACGAACTTAATCTGACTATAAATGGCGAAACGACGTTTACTGGCAATACGGCGGGAGCTGGCGGCGGCGCAGTATATACTCGAGGCGTCGTAACCGCGAATCAGTTCGCAACATTTAAGAATAACGTTTCTGCCAGCTCAGGAGGCGCAATCTACGCTCAAGGCGCTGCATCAATTCAAGGTTCGGTACTGTTTAATAAGGGAGCTGAATTCTCAGGCAATACGTCTGCCACGAATGGCGGAGCAATTTATGCATACGGCAGCGTCACCTTTGCGGGAGCAGACTCTGAGGGAACGTTCACAAACAACGTTTCCAATAACGGAGTTGGAAACGACATTTATCTGGTTAATGCGTCTTCTATTTTGACGTTCCAGGACGCCGGCACGTATTCCTTCGACGGCGGCATTTGTCTGGCGACCGAAGGCGCTCAGACGGTTATCAATCAGGCGCAGGTTACCATTGCTGGTCGGGAAGACGACGATACCAACGCTTATCAGTTGCAAACCGTTTCCATTTCCAACGGCGGCAAGCTGACGGTTGAACTGGACAACATCAATTCCGCGACAGGAACCTTCACGCTCAACGACAGCAGCAGCGTTTTGGAATTCAGAACGGATTCCGCAGACGCCATGCGCTTTGACAACACAATCGCCGGCTCTGGAACGATTCTCAGAACCGGCTCTGGAACGTTGGCTCTTAACGGAACGGATGACAATCCTATTACCGCCAGCTCTATGACGGTAAACGAAGGCTCGCTGTTGTTCAAAGGGTACTACACCGGCGATTTGACGATTAAAGACGGAACGCTGTTTTCGCCGGGCAACTCGGTTGGAACGCTGACTATGGACGGCGACTTTACGGCAGATGCCTGGTCGACGCTGTTGTTTGAACAGGACTCGACGGGAATTGACCAGCTGATTATCCTGTCCGGCGGAACGATTAGTATTGCAGAAGACGCTATTCTGGAACTGGCATTGACCAATCCCGTCCCCGGCAAGACTTATACGCTCATTGAAGTGGAAGATGGAATGCCAAGCGAATACTCGTCCGACGCATTCTGGAACGGACTTCTTTCTCCTGCCAGCGCGTATTACTGGAACTTGTACGTTGACGGCGGCATCCTTTACGCGTCCGTTGACGCCAACGCCGTTCCGGAACCGTCCACCTGGGCGCTGCTGATTCTCGGCGCCATGGGCTTGCTGTACTGGCGGAAACGAAAGTAAATTTTAAACGCGAGGCTTTCGCTTTGCAAGTC
>JAZMZV010000187.1:0-13754 GCA_045586185.1 Thermoguttaceae bacterium
GAAGCAAAAATCGGGAGGAACGATCCCTGTCCCTGCGGAAGCGGCAAAAAATATAAGAAATGCTGCGGAAAAGACCTGTAATTAGTAATTGAGTTGCGAGTTGCGAGTTGCGAGTTGCGAGAAACGCAAAGCGCCTCGCAAAAATCCTCGCAACCCAAACAGTTTTTAAACACGAAAAACACGAAAAGTTGCGAGTAGCGAGTAACGAGTGGCGAGAAAACGCAAGCGTTACACAAAATCCTCTCGCAACTCGCAACTCGCAACTCGCAACTATCATGAAACACATCCTTTCAATTATCCTCATAGCGTTGGCTTCAACGGTTATCGCTGCCGATTATCCAACGGCAAAAACAGAAACGGTTTGCATGCTTGCTTCGTCAAAAGAGTATCCTCGTCACAGCGAGGGCGACTTCGTCAAACTCAATGACGGGCGGATTATGTTTGTCTATTCCCGTTACAACGGCGCTTCCAACCACGACGACGCCCCCGCCAATCTGGTTGCGATTTATTCGTCCGACAACGGAAAAACCTGGTCGGAGCCGGAAACGATTGTTACTCGTCCGGAAGGGTCGCTCAACGTTATGTCGGTTTCGACTCTTCGACTCAAAGACGGGCGTCTGGCGTTGTTTTATCTGGATAAGCACACTCGCCAGGATTGCCGTCCGTGCATTCGCTATTCCAGCGACGAAGGCAAGACGTGGTCTGAACCGACGAACTGCATTACCGACCAGGTCGGGTACTACGTCATGAACAATTCGCGCATTTTACAGCTCGACGATGGGACGCTGCTCATCCCGGTCGCGCTGCACAACCTGCCAAACCAGAGGTTCAACAGAAACGCCAAGATGCTCTGCTACATTTCCAAAGACGCTGGCAAAACGTGGGTCAGATCGGGAGAAGCCGCCAACCCGGACCCGCAAAAAATCGCTTTTCAGGAACCCGGTTTGATTGCGCTGTCTGACGGACGCATTATGATGTACATCCGCGCCGACGCCGGCTGCCAGTACGTTTCATATTCGTCAGACGGCGGCATGACCTGGACGAAGGCGGAAAAAACGCCCTTTGTCTCGCCCCTGGCACCCATGACGCTGCAGCATATTCCCGGTTCCAATAACATCCTCGCCGTCTGGACGGAAGACACACAGGAACGCAACCCGCTGGTAATCGCGGTCGTTAACGAAAAGCTGGAATTCATCAGCAAACAGATTCTGGACAAGTCCGACCCCGACCCTGCGCGCTGGTACTGCTATTCCGCCATTTTGCCTTTGGACAACAACCGTTACCTGATCTCCTACTGTGCCGGGTTACGAGAAAACTGGGGCTTGGACACAACCAAAATCGTCATTGTCGAAATGCCGGAATGACGCTTGGCTGCTTTAGAATAAAACTTATGTTGTTTTGAATCCCACGTCTAAAAGCGTGGGATTCTTTTTTATAGTCTGTCGAGAAAGTCAAAGAATCGTTTTAGCGAGTTCAGGTGCCCTTCGGGTTTGTGATGTTCGTCCAGAGCGGCGACGCGCTGACGGAGGGCTTCCAGGTACGCCCGGGTGCAGACGGCGCCCGGATTGCGTTTGGAATAGTTGACTTTCTGAGTCAGGAGCATTTGACGCAGATATTCTGCATGAAAAAGCGACGTGGTGAGGTATTCCTGAACGCCGAGCATCTTTTCCGGGTCGTGAGTCGAGACGTTGTAATACTCGTCAAACGGCTGGAAGTCGTAGGGAATGCGCCCTTTGGGATACATGTCCCGATTTCCCAGCAGCCACGTCTCAAAACAATGGTTGACCAGAAAGATGCTAAACGGGCATTTCAGGCCGCCGGGATAGCTTTTAATCGCCTGAATCGCCATGCGGTACCGTTTTCCGATGGGGACATCGTCAGAGTCGAAAACCAGAACCAGCCGGTCGATGTTGCCGTATCGGTTGATGTCGGTAATGGTGGCGCCCAAGACGTTCTGCGCCGGCGAGTGCGGGTCAACGCCCAGAATTCGAGGGAATCCGCAGCCGCTTTTCATGACGTAACAGTCCCCTTTGTAAACGCGGTTAATTTCCGGCACGCGCCGATACGTCGGCTTGAGTATGCTCAGCCAGCACGGCAGAGTTTCAAAAAAGGATCGGCTGTCTTCAAGGAGGAAGTATACTCTCATGAAATTTAGGCAATAGTTTGAGGCAGTAGGCAGTAGGCAGTAGGCAGTAGGCAGTAGGACTTAAATTAAACACTACTGCCTATTGCCTCTTGCCTATTGCCTAGTCAGTCTCCAGTCGGACGGAATGAATTGTATTCTTGTGAATTGAACTGCTGGGCGTTTGCGGTAAATTGCGTTCCTGCGACGTCGCTGCTGGCGTTACAGACTCCCGAGTCGGCTGAACGGTTGACGCGGCGCCCGGCGTTGGAAGGGCGGATTGATCGCCCGAGGATGCGTTATCGCTTACCGAGGCGTCAGGCTCCACAGGATTGACGTCCAGTTGATCCGGCTCGTCTTGCGTTGAAAGGAGTTCCTCCGGCGGTTGGGGGAAGGAACTGGAATTGAACTCCAGCGCCAGCGGTTTGGCTTTCATAACGGGCAATCCGATTTTTGACACAGCGCGTCCTTCCGAATCGTCTGAGGCGCTGCTGCGTTTTAGGCCCGGCTTTTCAGGGAAAAATTCAGCTTGTCGCTGGTTTGGCTTCCAAATATAGTCCAAAATCATAATGAAAAACAATAACAGAACTATCGGAACAGCCCACGACAAACGATCTTTCCAAACTCGCAGTCGCGATATGGACGGCATATACCATTTTGCCAACGAAATGCCGCTTGGACGCATGCCCAGTTCTTCGGCGGCGATAAACAACGCTTTCGACAACGCCTGCGGCGTCTGAAAACGTTTGTCCGCAACCTTTGACATGCAGCGCATGATAATCTCCGCAAAACGGTCGGGCACGTCAGAACGAAAATCCTGAACGTTCGGCGGAGCTATGCCCTGATGGCGAAGCAGCTTTTGCAGCCCGGTTCCTTCAGGATACGGCGGCTGTCCGGTAAGCATGAAAAATAACGAACACCCCAACGAATAAATATCGGAACGGATGTCGACGTTTCTCGAATCCAGAGCCTGTTCTGGAGAGATGTAGTCGAACGTGCCCAGCGTGGCGCCGAGCTGCGTCAGTTCCGTTTGGGGATCCGATTTGCATTTTGCCAGTCCAAGGTCAATGACTTTCACAGTTCCATCGGGCGTAATAAGCACGTTGGACGGCTTGATGTCTCGATGAACAATGCCTTTTTCATTGATGTGTTCCAGAGCAGACGACATCTGAATGGCGTACGACAACGCGTCTTCTATGGACAACGGACCGTTTTGTGTAACAATATCGCGAACGTTTTTGCCGGGAATGTATTCCATAACCAAATACGTGATGCCGTCGGTCTGTTCAAAGGAATACACCGAAACAATATTTTCATGATGAAGTTTGGCAGACGCTTTGGCTTCGACAATAAACCGTTCTCTAAACTCTTCAGACTGTTGATTGGGAGCCAAAATTTTTAAAGCGACGTCTCTGTCCAGACGCGTGTCCCACGCCCGATAAATACGCCCCATGCCTCCGCCGCCGATAGCGTCTATAATTTGGTAATCGCCCAGCTTAAACGTTGGCGACTCCTGAGAATTGATTAAACTATCCGATATGATTCTAACGTTCGCGCTGGAGGAACTGTCCGTTGACGAAGCCCCGGAACCTGAACGCGAACCGGCGCCTTCCTGTTGTTCGTTTCGCTTTCGAATAACGGTTGCGTCTGGCGACATGGCGGTTGAGGTCGAGGGCGCAGACGCTATCGGTTCCGTTGTAGAAGCAGACGCCTTCTCATTGGAAAGAATGAGCGTTGCAGAATCGGACAATCCAACTGTCAGAGCGCTGACTTGGTCAGCCTCTTTGTTTCCGGAGCCTAAATTAAAAGGCTGCGTTGACGGCGTTTTGTGAATTTCCGAATCGGACGACATAACTGGGTAGTAATTAGTAATTAGCAATTAGCAATTGGCAATTAGCAATTGACGTAAAGCGACTGCATAGCGACACTCCATCTATATTTTGTCTTTTTTTTGGTGAGTTGTCAAGGATTTTACAATAAAAAATCCAAAATTTTCGGAAAATTCCAGCGCGCTTTCGGATTATTCGCTAAAATCTTCGATTTTACTTAAAAATTTGGATTCTTTTTTGATTGGACTATTGAAAAAGCCTTCAAACTATGTATAATTAAATTAGTTGCGAGTTGCGAGTTGCGAGTTGCGAGTTGCGAGGAATATTTTAATACGAAAGAATCGAATTTTACGAAAGAATTCCCATGTTGAAAAAGCTGTCAGTACGAATTTACCAAATCGTTTTGTTCCTGGCTGTCGCTCTGTATCCCTTTATGAGTTTTGCAGCTAAGGCCAAAAAAGAAGAAGCGAATTTAGAGTTTCAAACGCCGGGCTGGTCAGCGTATATGTTAGCTTATATGCTGGTCGTTCTTTGCATTGGCTTGGCTTTGCTGGTAACGTGCGCCCCCATTCACCGACGCGATAAACCTCTGCAAAAAAACTAAGAACGTAACGTGGCAAACGTCTCTGAGAAAGCGCCTGACGAATTTTATTTTTCAAGCAGGCGCTGGCTGACGTTAATTCTTTTGGGCGCATTAACCGTTCGTCTCCTGGCGGCGGTTTGCTGGGACGTTTATTTCGCTCATGGAGGTTTTGTCTACGGCGACAGCGACGGCTATTGGACGCTTGCTCAAAAAATCGCCGCCGGAAACCCTTACGAGTATTACGGACGACAGATCTTTCGCATGCCTGGCTATCCGTTGTTTTTGGCGGCTCTGCAAACGGTTTTTGGGACGTCCATGCCTATTCTTTACGCGCGACTGGCAGGCGCGGTTCTGGGAACTCTTTGCGTCTGGCAAACATGGGCGATCGCTCGACTTCTCAACGGCGAAAAAGCAGGGCTTTTCGCAGCGTCAATTGCCGCTCTTTATCCGGAATTCGTTCTGATTAGCCCCATGATTTTGTCGGAAACGCTTTTTTCCGTTTTTTTGCTGGCGCAGCTGTACTTTTGGGTTAGAAGCTTTCTTTCCGCCCGCTGGCAAGACGCCCTTTGGATGGGGCTGTTTGCTGGTTTAGCGACTTTAGTTAAACCAGGCTGGATTCTGTTTACCCCCGGCGCGCTGATTGCAATCGGGCTTTACCGCCTTTGGACGCGGTCAGGTTCCCAAAAACTGTTTTTGCAAGGCGTTGTATCAGTTATGGTTATGTTTGTCGCCCTGCTTCCGTGGGCGTATCGAAACAACCGTATTTCAGGACGATGGATTTTCACGACGCTCCAGGGCGGACCGTCGCTGATGGACGGACTCAATCCGGACGCTGACGGTTCGAGCAATATGTCGTTCATGCCTGCCGTTTATGAACGATTTGGCGCCAAAGCCAACGGACAGGTTGACAACATTGATCAGGAACTGCAAGTCAACGATTACACCCGCCGCGCCGCATGGGACTGGGCAAAGTCCAATCCGGGCAAAGTTTGCCGTTTAGCTGTCGTCAAACTGATGCGAACGTGGTCTCCTTTTCCTAATCAAGCTGGTTTTTCCAGTTTGCCCATTTCTGTCGTTATAGGAATCCCATATATTCTTTTGTTGATTTTCTCTATATATTCTATAAATTGCTCTGGTCAAAAAACGTTTTTTTGGCTACTATTCTTTCTAATGGCTTTATATATATGCGGCATCCAATCGTTGTTTGTCGGGTCGATTCGTTATCGACTTCCGGCGATGTGGGCGCTTTGCGTATTAGCGTCTGGAAAAGACAATCCGCAGGGTAAACAGGAATCAATTAATTGATTACCCTGCCCTCTGTCTGCGCCGCAAAAGCCTCCTTATGATACATGTCTAAAGCTTTGTTTTTCAAACTGCTGAAATTTACATTTCGGACGATTATATCCTTAATCGGTTTGAGCGCTTTAGTTATACTCCCTCTTTTTATACTGAATATAAACACACTTGTCCGTTCAAAAGCGATTGCTCAGCTTAAAGAGCAGTTTCCCAACGCAGTCGTAACGGTCGAATCGGCAGAATTCATGCGCGGTCACGGAGTTCGTCTTCGCGGCTTATGGATCCGATTTCCGAAAAGAGCCTTTTTGGAATCGGAAAAAAATCCGGTTAAAGAATCGGAACTGGTTTTACCGAAATCCCAAAGCGGTCTTTACGATTTCGTTTCTGTAGAGGAAATGTATATTGTAACAAAGCAGTCAATTAAAGACCTTATATTCAAGGGGTTGTCGATAGAACGAGTTCAGCTTCGCAATGCAGAAGTTGTTCTCTATCCGGTTGACAACGAACGCTGGAACTTTCAATATCTGCATTTCGCCGCCACTAAAAAGCACACGCCATTTCGCGAGGTGGAGCTCAACGACGTCGATTGTCATCTTCGAGACTATCGCCGCGGAGACGCCATTTATGAACTGCGCGATATTAAGGCAAAAATGAAACTCAAATCGGAAAACGAGTACGACATCGTCGGAATTATGACCGGCGATTACGCTCGTTCAATGACCTATTCCGGTCGAATCAATTTGAGTAAAAAGCAGATGTTTTTTGAGACGGACGTCAAGCAATGCGAGCTGTCAGACCGATTGTATAACGCTTTGCCTCTGGAAGCGCTGCCGCGAGACGAAATCGCTCATAAACTGGCGGAGCTGAGGTTGGTTAAAAACGTTACAGGAATTATGTCGTCAAAAGCGTATTTTTCTTTCGACGATTCCGCCGAACCGGGGCATAAGCTGAAGTATCGAATTGTTGGACAAGTCGTCAACGGTCGGTGGGACTGGAGCGCGTCTTCTGAACCTCTGACTAACATCCACATTAAATACGACGTCTCGGAAAAAGAAGCAAACATAGAGTCTTTTTCCGCCAACATGGGGACAGGCAAAATCCTGATGGCCTATCGACAATGGACATACGAGGAAAACGCTCCCAAAGAACTGGCGTTCAAAGTTGAAAACATTCAGCTAAGCAATCGATTTCTAACGCTATTTCCTCAACTTCCCCCCAAGGCGGCAGAGGTCTGGAAATCCATTCAGCCGTCCGGACTGATAACCGCCAGCGCCCAAATAAAATTTGACGGTCGAACCTGGGCGCCAAACGTCAAATTGCAATGTCAGAACGGGGCGGCGCTGTACGACAAGTTCCCCTATCCACTGTCAAATCTTACGGGAACTATCGAACTGAATAACCAAACGCTCCAAATCAGCCTTACGGACAGCGCCAACATCGTTTTGGACGGGAAGTTTGCTATTCCCTCTGAGTTGTTTGTCAAATCGGAAACCGCTGTCAACAATGCCGCTGCGAATAATTCCCTGTTTGCAAAAACGAACGGATATTTTCAGGTCAAAGCCAGAAACGTTGCAATTTCAGAGAAGGTTGTCAACGCCTGTCCGGAAAAGGCGCAGGAATTGATTCATCAATTCGATCCCACAGGAACAGTCAACGTCGATGTACGTCTTGACGTCCATGGAAACGGAACGCCAACGGATTTGGTTGTCGACATTTCGCTTATTAATTGCTCTGGACGTTACGAACCATTCCCCTACCCGCTTCGCAATCTCAACGGCAGATTGTACATGAAAAACCATCTATGGACGTTCGACAATCTGACCGTTAATACAACGCCGGTAAAAATGACGGGCAGCGGAAGAGTCAACCTTCAAGCAGATCAGCCGCACGACTTTTCCCTCAACTTGAAGATGACGGACCTGCCAGTCGACAGAGTTTTGTCGTCTTCCATGCCAGAACAAAACGCCAAGCTCATCAACGAGTTGGGAATAACAGGCTCTGTCAACGCTCAAGTCGATATCGCCATGCGTTTAGGCGTTGATAAAAGCCCTAAAATTCACATTCATGCGGTTCCGACGGACAAAGATTTCAGTCTCCGAGCAAACTCGTTTCCGTATCGTCTGGAGAAAGTTTCCGGAACAATCGAATACGAAGACGGACGGTTTACCATTAAAGATTTCACCGGATATCACAATCAAACTCTGTTATGCTGTCAAGTCAACGGCATGGTTATTCCAGGCGTTGGCTGGAAAGCAAAGCTGTCCAAAGTCGCCATTGATCGCCTGAAAATAGACCGTGATTTAATCGAAGCGATTCCGGAATCCATGCGAAAAAACCTGACGTCTTTAAACCTGAACGGACCGCTGCATTATCGCGGCGAAGTGGATTTGAATTACAACGGTAAAATACAAACGCCGTTATCGGCTCAATGGAATGGCGAAATCGGAGTTCAAGAGGCGTCGATTAACAAGGGAATTGAACTTCGCGGCATTTGCGGCGGCATTTCAACTGCCGGATACATGGTCAACGGCAATTTTTATTCCGAAGGACTCCTGGCAATTGAAAGCGCGCTGTGGAACAAAATTCAGTTTTCCAACATTACGGGACCGTATCAGATTAACAACAATCAGCTTTTCCTGGGAACTGGCGCGCCGGCAGTTTTACAAAGCTTGTATCCAAATATTCCCAACACGTTCCAAAAACCGATCGCTTCGGGTCCTGACGGCAGACAGCAGCCTTTAACCGCCAGATTGTTTGGAGGCGCTTTTTTGGCGAACATCGTAACAATTTCAGGAGAAGATTCGCGATTCGGCGCCTATATGATATTGCAAAACGCCCGACTGGAACAATGCGGCGAAGTTACTCAATCAGAACGGCTGTTGGGGAAATTCCATTCATCAGTCATTTTGAGCGGAAACAGCGATATAAACTCTTTGCGCGGAAAAGGAAATTTCCAATTGGAAGAAGCGGACATTTACCATCTTCCAGCCATCGTTTCCATGCTCAAGTTACTCAGCGCCAAAGAACCCAGCAAAAACGCGTTCAGCGCCTCGGAAGCCGAGTTCGTAATAACAGGACGACGAATGTTTTTCAGCAAGCTCAATTTCCGCGGCGACGCTATCAGCTTGTACGGAAGCGGCGAGATGGATTTCAACAAACGGGTCAATTTGTCGTTCTACACTCAAGTTGGGAAAGGCGAATACACGATTCCCGTTGTTCAGGATATTTTCCGCGGCGTAAGCCAAAACGTCATGCGAATTCGCATGGAAGGTCCGATAAATCAACTCCAAATTCGTCGGGAATACCCGATATTTGGCGAGTAACGGCATAAACTGTTAACCCCTGTCCCCTGCATGGAATCTTAACTATGGAAAACGAAAAATTCAAAGAAATCGAAACGCTTATGGAACTGGACGCTCGCCACGACGCAATTTTATCCAGTTTGGAAGAACTTGACAAACAAATCGAAACCGCCATCCGCGCAGCGCAGGAATCGGCGGCTAAAGACGACGATCCGGACCCGGATTCTCCGCAGCGCGCCATCCAATAACCGTATAATGGCTCGTCGCAGCGTTCAGAAGAATAATCACATGTTTTTAGTTTTTTATGTTTTAAATGATATTTTAAAAATTGAAAAAATTTGTACGAAAGGGAGCGAAAACCGGTACTAATAATATTAGAAGCGGTTTAACGATCTTTTTTTCCGGAAAATGGAACGGTTTAAGACATCGTTGTCTTTGGTCGTTAAACGGTTTCAAATGGAACTTAGCCTTAACGACTGCCATGAAACTGACCCTTCGCACCCTTTTGGCGTATATAGACAACCTTCTTCCTCCTCACGACGCGGAAGAATTTGAAGCGCTGCTTAACGAAAACGCAGCGGCAAACAACCTTTGCAAACGAATTCAATCTGTAATGACGCGTCCGGAACTGGGCGCTCCAGACGTTTTGGATAAAGGTCTTCATTTAGACCCCAACGTTACGGCGGAGTATCTGGACAACGTTCTTTCCTCTGAAGAATCTCCGGAATACGAACGTCTTTGCATCAGTTCTGATCGTCAATTGAGCGAAGTGAGCGCCTGTCATCAAATTTTAACGGTCGTTCAAATCGAACCGGCAGAAGTCGATCCGGCATGGCGAGAAAAAATTTACACCGCCCCGGAACGGGTTACAGAAGAAGAATCCGTTGACCTGGACGGCGGACTTGACGCGCCAGCCCCCGCGTCGTCCGGATTCATGGCAAGCTTGTCGGGAATTCTCAGCGGAGCTTCCGGAATTTTGGGCTCAGGACAGAGCTTAAAACTGAATCTTGACCGTAAAAAGGCGCCTTCCGCTCCGGCAGAAAAAAGCGAGCCAATTCCAGAACCGCCGGAACCTGTAACGCCTCCAGCGCCTCAAAATTCAACCCCGTCAATTCCGGTTCCTCCAGTTGCGCCTCCGGCAGACAATCAATCCAATCTTGCTAATCCCCAAGCGGCGTTGGAGCAGTACGCGCAAATGATAACGCCTGAACTTGAGACTCAGGAAAAACCGAGAAACAACGTTCTGACCTGGGTTTTAAGTCTTGGGGCGATGGCGGCTTTGATTATTCTGTTCGTCGTTTTGTTCCTGGGTCCCAAAAACAAAGGTAAAACGGAAATCGCCGACAACGACAATACTGCGGTATCGGAAGAAACAACCAGCGAGAATTCCGGCGACAAGGCTCAAAGCGCAAAGCAGGACGAAGCAAAGCCGCAAACGGAACCGGCAGAGGATTCAACCGCTGCAGCGCAAAACGAGCCTTCAAACGCCGAAGAAGACAACGCGCTCCCGTCTGATTCAGACTCAAATACCGACAATCCGGCAGCCGATCTTCCGCCGTTGGAAGCGGACGAACCCCTTTCTCCGATTACGGAAGACAACCCGTCAAACCCAAACGGCGAAGATTCCCTTTCAGAATTGGACGAAACCGTTGATGAAAACGAAACTGACCAATTGTCTGAACCAGACGACCTCGCTCCTATTGATTCGACAGAACCGGAAGACAATCTCACTCCAGACGAAAGCGCCGCTCCTGCCGATACAACCAACGAGCCGATTGCCGACCAGGCAAACGACAGCTCGCTGGAGCTTTTTGAAGACGCGCCTCAACAGATGGTTGAAGTGGGCAAGTTCGTAAAACGCAAGGGCGTTGAACCGCAATTATTGGCGTTCAAAGCTATCGGCGCAGGCGAAACGTGGCGCCGCATGACAGAAAACGCCGCCGTTCGTTCGGGCGACGCGCTTTTGGCGTTTCCGGATTATCGTCCTGACGTCTCTTTGGGCGCGAACGTTCGTCTCCGTTTGGTTGGTCCAGCCAGAGTGAAGATCTCGCCAAAATCAACGCCAGAAGAGATTCATCTCACGTTAGAATACGGGCGAATGATCCTGGTTGCCAGCAAAGATTTTTCTGAAAAAATCGTTGTGAAATGCGCGACGCTGCCAACAGAACTGGAAATCAATCAGCCGTCGGTCAAAGTCGCTTTTGAAGCCGACGTTCTCAAACCGGAAAACAATCCGGCTTCAACGCCCGCCCGTTTTTACGGTACGATTTCGTTATCGCTGGGCAAAGCCAATTTAATATTTAACGGCGTTGAGAGCCCTGTTGTCTCGCCGACGTTTGTCGATTGTCAATCGGGCGCGGTCAATCCACAGGGCATGGAAGCAGACTGGATTAAAACAGAAACGCCGCCGTCGACAGACCTGGAAAAGCGTTTGTCCGGCGACAAACCGATTGGCGTAACGCTTTCAGAAATTGTCGACAGCAAAACAACCAGCAAAGAATTGCGTCAGACGGTTTTAATATCTTTGTCGATGGTTGGGCAGTATTCAACCCTGGTTGAAGATTTTAACAAGGAAGACCGTTACGCTGTCTGGATGGACGAATTCATTGTTCTTCAGAGTGCGATTTTCAAGAGTCAATCCAACGCCAAAAGCGCGCTTGACGAGCTGAGAAAACGCTATGACGACAAAGGCGACCGCATTTACGACATTCTTTGGAAATATCACAGCGACCTTTCCGACAAAGACATGAGCGATTTAATCGTCAACTTGCGAGACGAGACGCTTGGCGTTCGCGTTGCGGCGTTTTGCCTGCTCAAATCTCGAGGCGTCAACCTGGGCGCGTACAAGCCGACGGATTTGAAGAAATCGGAGACAACGCTTAAAGCTCTGGAAAACAAGTACAAAGCCAGCTCGGAATTCTAGGGCGTTGTATCAAAAAGAAAATAGCAGTTATTGAGACGTTTGACTCAGTAACTGCTATTTGCGTTGGCAGACTGTAAATCAGTCCGTAAATCGTTTGAAAATCAGCGTCGCGTTATGACCGCCAAAACCAAAATTGTTGGACAGGACGTAATCGACTTTCTTTTCTCGGGCGACGTTGGGAACGACGTCTAAATCGCATTCCGGGTCCTGGTTCTCGACGTTAATTGTGGGTGGAATAACGCCTTCGTTGAGAACGTACATCGAAAAGATGGCTTCTACAGAACCGCTGGCGCCCAGCAGGTGCCCGGTTTCGGACTTCGTGCTGGAAATGGGCAGCGATTTGGCGTAATCTCCAAAGACGGCTTTGATCCCGTTGACTTCCGAAATGTCGCCCAACGGGGTGCTGGTTCCGTGCGTGTTGATGTATCCGATTTGTTCCGGATTGAGCTGCGCTTCTTTCAGGGCAAATCTCATGGACATTGCTCCGCCCAGTCCGTCGCTTAGCGGGCTTGTAATATGATTTGAGTCGCTTGTCGACGCATAGCCGACGATTTCCGCATAGATTTTAGCGCCGCGCTTTTTCGCCAGTTCCATGTCTTCCAGAACAAGCATGCCGGCGCCGTCTGACATGAGGAATCCGTCTCTGTCTTTGTCGAACGGTCGAGACGCTCTTTGCGGGTCGTCGTTTCGTTCTGACATGGCGCGCATGGCGCAGAATCCGGCAAAGCTCAGCGGGGTAACCGCCGCTTCCGCCGCGCCGCAAAGAACCATGTCGCATCGATTCAGGCGAATCATGTCGATAGCCGCGCCGATAGCGTGCGCTCCGGAAGCGCAGGCGCTCACTGCTGCAAAAGACGGACCGTGAAGACCAAATCGAATGGAGCAGTTGCCGCAAACCATGTTGGCAATCAGTTTGGGAATCGTAAACGGAGAAACTCTGGACGGACCGCCAGAAATAAGGCGATCGTACTGTAGTTCCATCGTTCGTAATCCGCCGATCCCGGAACCGATAAGCGTACCGCAGCGCCACGTATCGTAATAATTTTCTGGAATCGCTGCCATATCCATCGCTTCCTGAGCGGCAATGAGCCCGTAGATCGATGAATTATCCAGCTTTTTGACGTCTTTGGGAAGGATGAACTTGGAAAGATGCAGCTGCGCTTCGAGGTCTTTGATTTCACCTGCAATGCGAGTGCGATACGCTGTTACATCGAAGTTGCTAATTGATGAAATTGCAGACTTCCCCTGACAAACGTTATCCCAAACTTCCTTTGCCGTAGCGCCTAATGAGCATAGCGCTCCAAAACCGGTAACAGCAATTCGCTTTTCCATGTTATGGCAATTAATGTAAAAGGTTAGATGAGCGAGGAGAAAATCGCGCATTTGCGACTGCTCCTCACTCTGTGCGTTTCAAGCGTTAGTTATTTGCCGACTGTTCAGCAATGAAAGCAACAGCGTCGCCAACGGTTTGGATTTTATCAGCGATGTCTTCCGGAATCTTGACGTCAAATTCTTCTTCCAGATCCATTACCAGTTCAACGATATCCAGCGAGTCAGCGCCCAAGTCGTTAATAAAAGATGTATCGTCAGTAATCTTTTCAATGTCAACGCCAAGGTGTTCGGAAACGAGTTCGAATACCCTTTGTTTAATATCCTGTTCAGACACGATTTGTCCTCCAAATAAAAAATAAACTTGTTC
>JAZMZV010000188.1:0-11456 GCA_045586185.1 Thermoguttaceae bacterium
AAGAGACGCTTTTCTATAATTCCGAATTCCGCATTCCGAATTCCTAATTAAAAAGCTCCTCCCTCCTAACTCCTAACTAACACTCCCATAGTCTTAACAGATAGAGCAAGAAGATGAACATTCCCCCTATTGGATTTATCGGAGCCGGTCAGATGGCGACGGCTTTGGCGAAAGGGTTTATCGGCAGCGGTCTGGTTGACCCGAAAAAGGTTGTCGCGTCGGACTCGTACGACATGGCGCGGCGCAGCTTTACTCAGCAAACCAAAGCGGAAGCGAAGGAACGCAACGCGGACGTCGTCAACCAATCCACGATTATTATTCTGGCTGTCAAACCGCAGGTGTTGCCGGGCGTCTTGACCGAAATTGAACCGCTGATAACCGGGAATCATCTGATTGTTTCGATTTGCGCTGGCGTTCCGCTGAGTGCGATTTCCGCCGGGCTGAAGGGAAAAGGACGGCTTATTCGCGTCATGCCCAACACGCCGTGTCTGGTCGGGCAGGGCGCGATGGCGTACAGCATGGGACAAAACACCACGACCAACGATGGGCTGCTCATCCAGACGCTTTTGCAGACCATCGGGCTTGTCTATCAAGTTCCGGAGAAATCGCTTGACGCCGTTACCGGCTTGTCCGGTTCCGGTCCGGCGTTTGTCTACATGGTAATCGAAGCCATGGCGGATGGCGGCGTTCGAGAAGGGCTTCCCAGACCGATTGCCACTGCGTTGGCGGCTCAATGCGTGCTCGGTTCCGCCAGCATGGTTTTGAAGACGGGCGAACACCCTGGCTTGCTCAAAGACAAAGTCTGCTCGCCGGCTGGAACGACCATCGAAGGCGTTGCCGCTCTGGAACGCAACGGAGTCCGAAACGCCTTTATCCAGGCGGTTCACGCCGCAACGGTACGCTCGCAAGAACTCGGCGGCAAGAAATGAATGGAAGGCGGTAATGAAGCGACCAACGGGAGCGGAATTACGCAGTTCGCCGATAGGCGAACCAAAAAACTCCTCACTCCTCCCTCCTAACTCCTAACTCGATTATCGCAAAGAATATACAATAACCATGTCCTTATTTGACAATCCTGAATATAAATGGCGAGAAACGTACTTCGTGTACTATTCTCGAGAAACGGTTCCGCAGTTTGAAAAGGCTTTGGGAAGCGTACGCAAACGCATTCCCGGCGTCAGCGAAATCGACGTAACTCGCGACGATTCCGGGGCTCTGCAGGCGGTTTCGCTGCTCTTTCCGACCGGGGCGTCTGGAGTTGATCTGATTTTGACAACCCCGTCAGACGACGCATCGCCGATTGAGGAAGCCAACAACATGCTGGACGAAATCCCGGACAAGCGGACGAGGAACATTCTCAAGCGCTCCGATTCCCGCGTCGACATTCTGCATTTTGAAAAAACGACGGAAAAAAAGCATACGTTCGACCTGTTCGGGTCAGAAGACGACGATTTACTGGAAGAATTCGACCCGTCGGGTTTGCTCATGCTCATCGATCAGCTGGTTAAAACGTCTCACGGCGTCGCCATCGACCCGCAAACCGGGATTACACTGTAAAAAATAGTCAATCTTGGACAATGGAGTATAGAACGTTATTCTCCATTGTCCAACGTCAAACTCTTGTTACTTTGAATAATTTCTTTAATTGGACTATTTTCTTTATTTTAACGCTCAAAGCGATATTTTTTTCTTTCAAATGCTTGATTCTTGCAATTAATAGAGTAAAATAAATATATTAAGTTGCGAGTTGCGAGTAGCGAGTTGCGAGAAGCGAGTTGCGAGAAGCGTTTCACTATTGCCTACTGCCTACTGCCTCTTGCCTACTCCCTATTCCCTACTCCCCATTCCCTGCTCCCTAATATGTACATTTGGTTTCGCACATGGCAGCTGGGCGTTAAAAGCCTGTTGCTGCACCCGCTTCGGTCGCTGTTGACCGTGCTGGGTATTTTTATCGGCGTTTCGAGCGTAATTTGGCTTCTCGCTATCGGCGAGGGTATCAGCCAAAAAGCGCAGGAACAGATTGAAAACCTCGGCGCAACGAACATCATTGTTCGTACGGTCAAGCCGTCGGCGGACTCCGAAAAGAACCAGAGTCATATTCTCACGTACGGGATTCAGCGAGCGGACTACGAGGTCTTGGCGCAGTCTATTCCGTCGATTGTCGAAAGCGTCCCGATTCGAGAAATGCGGCGCAAGTTCACAGCTGGCAATCAGGAAATGGAAGGGAGGCTTGTCGGCTGTACGCCGGAATACGCGGAAATCAACAAGCTCAAGCTGGCGCGCGGGCATTTTCTGACCACGACCGAATGCGAGGCGAAAAAGAATTACTGCGTTTTAGCAAACGAGACGGCGGAACGTCTGTTTCGATTTGCTAACCCGATCGGGAAAAACGTCAAGGTGGAAGAGTCGTTCTATCAGGTTGTTGGCGTTTTGGAACCGCGTCAGGCGACAGCCGCTATCGGCGGGTCGTTAGACGCTCAGGAATTCAATACGGACATTTACATTCCCATTAAAACCCTCTGGGAACGCATGGGGGACTTAACCATCATTCCGCAAGGGTCGTCGCAGGAAAGAACGGAAATTGAGTTGAGTCAGATTACGCTTCAGGTAGCGTCGGTCAACGAGGTCGAAGCGACAGCCAAGGCGGTTGAAACGATTCTTTCCGCCCGGCGTCCAGACGGCGACTACGCGATTACCGTTCCGCTGGAACTGCTGGAACAGGCGCGAACGACCCGATTGATGTTTATTCTCTTTATGGGCATGATCGCAGCGATTTCGCTGGTCGTCGGCGGCATCGGGATTATGAACATCATGCTGGCGACTGTTACAGAACGAACGCGAGAGATCGGTATTCGCCGCGCTCTGGGCGCAAAGCGAAGCGACATTACCCGGCAGTTTCTGGTCGAAACGGTTGCGCTGTCGTCCGTCGGCGGCATCGTCGGGATTCTGGTCGGGTTTACGTGCGGTCCGATTATCGAATTCGGAAAGTACCTCATGAAAACGTCGTTCCCAACGGTTATGGCGTCGCTGCCGCCAGAGGTGGTCAACATGTCGCCGATTATTGTTCCATGGAGCATTCCCATCGCGTTTTTCATCGCTGTTGGAATCGGCGTTATTTTCGGGTTGTATCCCGCCAGACGCGCCGCCATGATGGACCCCATCGAAGCGCTTCGGCACGAATAATCGGCAGGGCGCCCGTCCTTGACAATCCGTGAAGATTTGTCAGAATATTATTAGCGTACAGCGTAACATTATTAGGAAGTAAGTTTATGTGAGAAGTTTTGATTAAACTACTCCCTATTCCCTATTCCCCATTCCCTAAAAAAATGCAAGAATATTTCCTTACTCACCCGCATCGTCGATACAACGCCCTGACAGGCGACTGGCTGTTAGTTTCTCCGCACCGCGCTCTGCGTCCCTGGCAGGGGAAAAACGAAACGCCTGCGCTG
Source organism: Thermoguttaceae bacterium (assembly GCA_045586185.1). Classification (GTDB taxonomy): domain Bacteria; phylum Planctomycetota; class Planctomycetia; order Pirellulales; family Thermoguttaceae; genus RUG11551. Next base: position 3,450 of record JAZMZV010000188.1, read on the forward strand.
GATATGCGTCCGGAATACGATCCCAAATGCTATCTGTGCCCAACCAACACCCGAGCTGGCGTAGACGCTGACGGGAATCAGCTGGCAAATCCAAACTACGAACATACGTTCGTCTTTACCAACGACTACGCCGCTCTGCTGCCTGATCCGGTTCCGGAATCTGTTACAATTGAAAACGACCCGTTGTTTCAGGTTCAGGCGGTTCGCGGAACGTGCCGGGTGATTTGTTTCTCCCCGAAACACAACCTGACCATTCCTCAGATGGAACTGCCGGACATCGCCCAGGTTATCAACCTGTGGCAGGCGCAAACGAAAGAGCTTCGCGCCAAATACCGCTGGGTTCAGCTCTTTGAAAACAAGGGCGACATCATGGGCTGTTCCAACCCGCACCCACACGGGCAGATTTGGGCGTCCGACACGCTACCCAACGAGCCGGGCAAAGAAGACGCCAGACAGAAAGAATACTTCCAGAAAAACGGGCGGCCGCTGCTGATGGACTACCTTCAGCGGGAACTCGAGCAGAAAGAACGTCTCTTCTGCGAAAACGAGTATTGGGCGGTTCTCGTTCCGTTCTGGGCGCTGTGGCCTTACGAGACGCTGCTTCTGCCGAAAGTTCACGTTCCCTCCATGGACGTTCTTCCGGAAGAAATGAAAGCGTCGCTGGCGGAAATTCTCAAACGGTTCCTCAGCGCGTACGACAGAATGTTCGACTGCATTTTCCCGTACTCGATGGGCTGGCACGGAACGCCGGGCGTTGACGCTAACGGCTCCATGGGCGACAGCGACGCCTGGCAGCTGCACGCGCATTTCTATCCGCCGCTGCTTCGTTCCGCGAAGGTTAAAAAGTTCATGGTCGGTTACGAAATGCTCGGAGAACCCCAGCGCGACATCACCCCGGAACAAGCCGCCGCGAAGCTGCGAGCGCTGCTGTAATGAGTTGCGAGAGGCGAGTTGCGAGTTGCGAGAAAAACACTCACTACTGCCTACTGCCTATATAGTTCGCCTGACGGCGAATGCGTAATTCCGTTCGCCGTTAGCGAACTCCATTACCGCCTTTCATTCAATTACTATTCCTACATCAACTATGCATCCTAATCTTCCTAAAGGCTATCGAGTTGCAGGCATTGCCTGCGGTTTGAAACCGAGTCACAAGCTCGATTTGAGTTTAATTGTTTCCGACCATCCAGCAACGGCGGCGGGCGTGTATACGCAAAACCTCGTCTGCGCCGCGCCGGTTACGTTTGACCGCTCTGTTACCCCGGCAGAAGACGTTCGCATGGTTTTAATCAATGCGGGAATCGCCAACGCCTGTACGGGCGAACGCGGGTTGGAAGACGCTCGCGCTATGGCAGACGCCGTTCTGGACGCCGTCCCTCCGCAAAAAGGATTCCAACGCGGTCAGGCGCTGGTTATGTCGACCGGCGTTATTGGTCATTTTCTGCCCATGGATACGCTCAAAGCGGGGATTAACAATATTGTCAAGGAACTCGGAACAAGTCAGGAGTGCATTCACAACGCCGTTACTGCGATTCTGACGACGGACACGCACGAGAAAGTCGCTTCCGCCACCGTGGAAATCAACGGGAAAAAGGCGACCATCTGGGGCATGGCGAAAGGCGCTGGCATGATCGGACCGAACATGGCGACGATGCTCATTACGGTTATTTCCGACCTTGCTATTAACGCCTCGATGGCGCAGACGGCTTTGAAAGAAGTTGCGGAACGCACGTTTAACTGCATCAGCGTTGACGGACACATGAGTACAAACGACACGCTGGTTTTCCTCGCCAACGGCATGTCAGACGTCATGATCGGCAACAACGAGCAGTTTGAAATCTTCAAGCAGGGGCTTTACGACGTCTGCGAAACGCTGGCGCGAGAAATTCCCAACGACGGCGAAGGCGCGTTCCACCTTGTTACGCTCAACGTAGAAGGGCTCAAGACGCGAGACGACGCTCGAAAAATCGCCAAGCAGATCGCAGAAAGCCCGCTGGTAAAAACCGCCATTCACGGCGCCGACCCCAACTGGGGACGAATCGTTTCCGCCGCCGGATACGCTGGCGTTCCGTTCAATCCGGACAACGTCAATCTGTGGGTCAACGGGTTCAAGCTGTTTGAAAACGGCGCGCCCGCTCCGTTCGACGCCAAAGAGGTTTCACAGTCCATGGCGGACAATCGAGAAGTCGAAATTATCCTGACGTTCAAAGAGGGGTCTGAATCTATTCGATTCTGGACAACCGACCTGTCGGAAGAATACATCCACATCAACGCCGACTATACTACGTAAAAATTAGCAATTGTCAATTAGCAATTAGCAATTGAAATCGGCGTCAGATAAACACGTTATCTGGCGCCGATTTTTTGTAACATTATATTCTCTGTACATAAAAAAACGGAGAAGACGCAATTTCTCACGTCTTCTCCGCCGACAATCAATCACTTCATCCAACTTATGGGGTCAAGACTAACGTTGGGGGTTAAGCCAGCGTTTGGAATCCGGGGCTGTGGAAGCCTTGACATCCATGGTGGTTTCGTAGGATACTTGCTGAATCGCCGGGGTCGATTCGATTGAAATCGGCGTGTTGGCGGCGAAGACAGCTTTCTGTACTTCGTGAATTTCTTGGACCGGGGCGGGGGTCGGAACGATTTCCATGTCAGCGCTCTGCGAGAGGATGGAGTTTCCAGTGGCGGCTGGAGCGCTCTGAGCGGAACGCGGGGCGGACGGGGAAACCGGGGCTTCCGGGGCGACTGTGGTCGTCATGCCTGCCGGGTTGATGTCGCGTCCGAGCTGCTGGTTGTATGGACCGCGGCTGATAACGCGGGGTCGAGTGTAACCGTAGTTGATGTACTTGCCTCGGCGGCGCATGTCAGCGCGTTTCTGAGCGTCGAAGTAAGCCTTCTGTGCCCACGGACCTTCAGCCAGCGTAACTCCGTTGTATTCCAGCAGGGAGGACTTGTATTTCTGAATCGCGATGATGGATTCGTTGTAGTCCGTAACAGAGCGGAAGTAATCGCTTTCAGCTTCAGCCATTCTTCGCTGGGCGTCGAGAACCAGGTTCAACGTGGCGGTTCCCTGTTCGTAAGCGGCGGTGGTGGCGTCAACTTCTCTCTGGGCGGCAGCGCGGCGGTTGTAGTTCGTTTGAGCCAAGACGTAGTAGTCTTGCAGGTCGCGGACGGACTGAGCCAGCTGGTGGGTCAATTCGAGTTCCTGTTCCTGGAGAATCGCTTTTTCGCGCAGCAGGTTGAGTTCGGCGTTGCGGACGGCGGTGCGGCCAGAGCGGAATCCCAGCGGGACGGACAGGTAAGCGCCCAATTGCCATTCGCCGCGACCATCGTGAGTCAGGCTGCCGTAAGCGTTCGAGGATCCATTATCGGGATCGAGCAGTTTGTTGCCGTAGCCGTCCCACTGATATGAACCGTAGGTGTTGAACGTCGGGAGCAGGAAGTTCTTGGACGCGATGAGTTCCAATTGTCTCTGTTTGACAACCCACTTCTGTTTACGCAGAGCGGTGGAGCGAACGAGAGCTTCGCAGTGCCAGGATTCCCAGTCGGCGACAATGCGCGCGGTGGTCGGTTCGGTAGCAGGGCGAATGAGTCGGCCGTCGGTGGTCGTCAAGCCCATGATGTATCGCAGTTTGTTTTCTGTTCCGTACAGGTTGCTCAAGGCGCGTTCAACAGACGCTCTGAACTGGAAGTACTGCTGACGAGACTGAGCTTCTTCCTGAGCCGAGCCGCCAGTGTGACCGATGATGTACTTCGCGTAAACCTGACGCCATGTCTGCAAGGCGCTGTTGCGTCCAGCCAGAACCGTGTCCAGCAAACGATAAGCGTAGTACAGTTCCCAATAAGCGCGTTCGACGTCGTAGACCATGCCTTCAACGCTTGTTTCAAAGTCGCAAAGGGCGGTGTCCGTCTTGATTCGGGCAATCATAACGCCGTTGTAATATCCGGGCGACGCGTGAGTACCGGCGATTCGGTTGAACTGAACGCCTCCGCCCTGCAGCCACGGCTGAGTGAATTCCAAAGAAATTGAGGAAGTCCACCAGGAGGGATATTTGTAACCGTAGTCCCCCTGTTGGTTGGTGGCAGTGTACGTTACGTTATGACCAACGGTGAACGTACCGCCTGTGGCGCAGGTCTTCTGAATGTACGTTTGGAACGTTCCAGAATCGCCTTTGACAGTGTTGACGCCGGCACGAGTGTTTTGTGTGTAGCTCTTTCCCCAGTAGGTGTTGGTGTTCCAGCTTGCATCGAAGTCAGACAGAACGCCTTCAACGCCGTAGCGGGGGTCGGTTTCCATAATTGCCGGATTCCAAACCGTCATAGCGGAAGCCGGGTTGGAGGTCAGCGAGGACGGAACTCCCATCGAGCCGTTTGAGCTGAAGGAGACGCCGCCGAGGTTACGCATGACCTTGCTGTTTTCCAAGGCGTAGCGAATCGCTTCTTCCAAGGTCAGGTCCCAAATTTCTTTGGGGTTGGAGTTTGTCAGCGAGTACGGCGACTGAGCCAGGTTGACTTCGTTTAACGATTCAACCTCCGTGTCCGGATACTCAATTTTGGTTGACGCGGTTACAGCTGTGCTGGGAACCGGTTTTTCACAGCCCAGGTAGAACGGGTGCTGTGGGGTGCAGCCTAAGGAAATGACCAGCCCAGCCATTCCAATAAGCGCGGTGATGAAGTTCGATTGTCGTGTCATTTTTTTATCCCTTTTCTATTAAGGAAACATGTAACTCTTTTTCCAAGGATTTTAGCGGGAAGAAACTTTGCTTTTTTCTGACGGTTTCAATGCCGCAAAACCCACAACTGGATTTGTCGTTACAATCGTTATCGTCCCTACAATCGTTAAACTTTCACGAAATTACCAAAATCGTGGCAAAAAAATCATTTTTTCTTTTGGACTTTAGATAATTCTGCTTTTTTTTAAGAAATTTTAAAAAATTTTATCGAAAAGTCGGTTTTTGTCAATTTTTCAGATTGTAAGGACGATAATAATAATGCATAATGCGTAATTAGTAATTCGTAATTACGCTATAGAGCCTCGATAATTACGCATTTTGCATTACGAATTAAATAATTCCGAATTACTCAGAGGATTTAAACATGAAAAAACTTATTTTAACAGCCGTCATCATCGTTTTGGGATTGAACGTTGGCTGCCGACTGGGCTGCACGCCGTACGATAATTGCGGTCCGGTTTACGCCAACCCGTACAACTGCGCGCCGAACCACCGTTCTGGTTCCGCTTTTAACGGCGCGACGACAAATCCGGGAGCTATCGAATACGCTCCTGAAAGCGCTGCGCCAGCGGCGACTCCGGCTACAGTCCCAGCGACCGCGCCGACAAACGATTCCTTCGTTCCGCCGGCTCATCCGGCTCCGTCAGCTTCTCCAGCTCCCATTCCGACAACGACTTACAACAGACCGGCTTACAGAACAAATCAGCAATCATTCCAGACTGCTTATCGAACTCAGTACAAACAACGCTAAAAAACAGACTTTTCTCAGCAGCTTAGGCTGTTAGAATCCTGGATTCTAACAGCCTTTTTTGTTCTAGTTGATTTATCTTATTCCTATCAGAAAAAAGATTCCAAAAGTTCTTGACAAAAAAGGATTTTATGTTATAATTCGCGCTCTAAATATCATTAATAAAATAGGATTGTTAAACTGTGATATTTAGAGATTTACTCTGTTTTGTATTTTACCCGCCTTAAAAACTCATAAAAATGAACGTTCCGCTTGACAATATTTCCCGAATTCGCAATATTGGCATTGCCGCTCACATTGACTCCGGCAAAACGACGCTGTCGGAGCGAATCCTTTTTTACGCAGGAAGAATCCATAAGACTCACGAAGTTAAGGGAGACGACCCAAATGCTGGCGCTACAATGGATTACATGGATTTAGAGCGGGAACGCGGCATTACGATTACCTCTGCCGCCACGACGGTGAACTGGAAAGGGGCGTCTATTAACCTTATCGACACGCCCGGCCATGTCGATTTTACGGTTGAAGTCGAGCGTTCGCTGCGGGTTTTGGACTCGGCGATTCTGGTTTTGTGCGCTGTCGGCGGGGTTCAGGCGCAGTCGCTGACCATCGACCGCCAAATGCGGCGATACAACGTCCCGAGAATCGCGTTTATCAATAAAATGGACAGAACCGGGGCGGATCCGGACAACGTTGTCGCTCAGCTTCGAGAAAAACTCGGCTGCGATGCCTGGCCCGTGGAAATCCCGATTGGAAAAGAGATTTCGTTCAAGGGCGTTGTCGATTTAATCGGCATGAAAGCCATCTATTTTGACGGCGACAACGGCGAAAAGCTTCGCTATGAGGAAATCCCGGCTGATTTGCTGGAAAAGGCGAAAAAATCGCGCGCCGCCTTGCTGGAGGCGTTGTCAATGTATTCTGACGCCATGCTGGAAAAGCTGCTCGCGGGAGAAGATGTCGATTCCGAGCTTATCTACGACGTCATGAAACAGGCGCTGCAGTTCAATCATTTTACGCCTGTCTTTATGGGAACTGCGTTCAAAAACAAGGGCGTTCAGCCGCTTTTGGACGCCGTTGTTCGTCTTCTGCCTTCGCCGGCGGATTGCCAGCCCAAAGCTCTGGAATTTCAGCCGCCGCACAGAGAAATCGACCTCTCTCCCGATCCGGAAAAGCCGACGGTTGCCATGGCGTTCAAGATTGTCGAAGACCCCTTCGGCGCTTTGACGTTTATGAGGGTTTATCAAGGTACAATCGTCAAAGGGGAATCGTATTTCAATCAGAGAACCGGGCAGAAATGCCGATTCAGCCGTATTGTCCGCATGCACGCCAACGAACGCCAGGAAATCGAATCCGCCGGACCGGGCGACATCGTCGCAGTCCTGGGCGTTGAATGCGCCTCTGGAGACACATTCTGTACGGACAAAGATTTTGTCACATTACAAAACATGTACGTTCCGGAACCGGTAATCAGCGTCGCCATTGCTCCGGTAAAACGAGAAGGCGCAGACCGTCTTGCCAAGGCGCTGTCCAGATTCCGCCGGGAAGACCCGACTCTGGTCGTTTCTACAAACGAAGAAACCGGGGAAACGATTATGTCAGGAATGGGCGAGCTTCATCTGGAAGTCTACGTCGAACGAATTCGTCGGGAATTCAACGTTGAGGTGGTCGTTTCCAAGCCGCAGGTCAATTACCGGGAAGCGCCGACGCAAACGGCGAAGTTCGACTGCAAGCACAGAAAACAGACTGGCGGGTCGGGTCAGTATGCTCACATCGTTGGGGAAATGCAGGTTTTGCCGGAAGAATTGGCTCTGGAAGAGTCGTTCCTCTTTGAAGAACAAATCGTCGGCGGAACGATTCCCAAACAGTACATTCCGTCTATTGAAAAAGGGTTCCGGTCAACGCTCAACAAAGGACCCGTTGCCGGGTTTCCGGTTGTCAATTTGAAGATTGTCGTCAACGACGGCTCTTATCACGAAGTCGACTCCTCTGACCGCGCGTTCCAGACGTGCGCTCAAACGTGCATGCGCGAAACGTTCCCGAAAACCAAGCCTGCGATTCTGGAACCGATTATGCGCGTTGCAGTTGAAATTCCCGATGGAGAACAGGGAACGATTGTCGGCGACCTCGTAACCCGCCGCGGCGTCGTCTACAATAACGAATCCGACGGCAAGACGTGCCGCATTGAAGCGGAAGTCCCGCTGGCGAACATGTTCGGTTACGCCAGCGACCTGCGCGGCGCAACCAAAGGGCAGGGCACGTTCACGATGAACTTCTCCAAATATAAAGAAGTCCCAACCGCCATCGCAGAAGATATCATCAAAAAGCGCCGGGAAGACATGAAGGCGAAGAAATAGGCGAGCCGGGGTGCGTAAGCCCCCGGGCAGCAAACGCAGTTTGCTGTTCGCCGAAGGCGAACGAAATGAAAGGCGGTAACGGAGTTCGCGCAGCGAACGTAGTTACGCTTCAATTAGAACCGCTTTAGCGGTTCAATGTTTCTAGCCGTGGGTTTTAACTCACGGAACA
>JAZMZV010000189.1:0-66809 GCA_045586185.1 Thermoguttaceae bacterium
GTCAGATTATCGTTTTCAATATCAGAAATTGCTTTTAAAAGAATTTCTTTTGCTTCCTGCGCTTGCGTCAAGCTGGCGCAAGATAGATAAGATTTTAGAAACGCCTCTAATACAATTCCTTTATCCGAGTACATCTTTATATTCCTACACAATTTTAGAGGTGGTATATAATATACGCAAAAAGTATAAAGACGGTTCGATAAAATCGTTACAAACAATATAGTCTGAAACCGCCTTTATAAATGTTACACAATTCTTAAATGATTAAATGAGATAATCAATCTGGAATGTAATAAATTGTTGTTCGCCTGTTGTTTTTTGCTCTGGTTGTTTTGGTTTTAATCTCCCCGGCTTGCAGTAATTCCTGAATCGCGGCAAGTCTGCGTATGTGCGGAGTATGCTTAAACTTGTGCGAAATCTGGTATTGCTTGCATTGCTTTTCCGGCTGCGCGTTTATGAACGCCAGAATCCGCGCTGCGAGTGGGGCGTTATCGTCAACCTTGAACGGCACGGTTCGCTCTTGCAACCTGTTCTTTACTGCGGCTTTGCAGAAAAGTAGAACGATTTTTTCAATGTCCTCCGGCGATAATTTCAGTTCGTCGATGATACTCATTAGATATACCCTCCGACTGAATTTCCGAGGTCGTCCCCGTTTTCGTCAACGGTGTACTCTCCGCGTTCAACGTCGCACATCGAGCAGCCGACAAGTCCGGCAACGATGGAATCGAAGTCCGGCTCGTCTTGTAGCATTTCTTCCAGAATCTTTGTCAGCTTGTCTGCCCGATCGATTTTTCCATAGAGCCATTTTGAACGATTGTTTTTCTCTTTTGCGTCTTGCATAGAAATCTCCTTGTAATAGTTAGGAGTAGACGCTCTTGACAAATAAGAATTTTTGTCTATAATAAGAACGTCTACTTGAAGGTGGACGCGGGGTTGGTAGTAAGTTTCCTACGCTATGTACCAGTCCCGCTTTTTGTTTACTTCCTGTTTTTAAGTTTTGCAATTTCTTTTTCCAGTTCAGAAACGCGAGCTTCAAGAGCAGCAATTCTTTCCGAATCGATAGCGTCTTTAATTGCTTCATTGATAAAAGCCGACTTTGAAACGCCTTTCTGTTTCGCAACCTGTTCGACCCTTCTATCAAGTTCCTCTGGAATCATCAAACTAAATCTAATTGTCAATTTGATTACCTCCTTTCTTTGTTTGAATGTGCAAAATATACATCAAATTTTGCGAGTAGTCAAGTAGACTTTAGAAAAAATCTTGAAAATTTCTTGAAAATTTCTAAAATTCCTCTTGCAATCGTCAAAGATTTTTTATATTATCGTTTATAGATTATCCAATTTAACAGGAGGAAATTATGAGTAGCACAGTTAGAGGGTTCGCTGTTGTTGCAGCGATAGGGTTTGTATGTATGGCTACACTTATGGCGTTTGGATATATTGTAAATCCTTCACATAGAGAAATTTCGTCAGACTTTATTTTGGGTTATATTGCTTGTTTCTTAACGTTTTTTGGTGGCGCTATTGTAACATTGCTAATGTTGATTATTGACAATCTCAGAAGAATCGAATCCGCCATCTGGAATAAGCAGCCAGTAATTATCCAAAAAAGAGTTTCCGCATCCGAACAGGATAGAGAATAACTGAACTTGATAGGAGAAAACTATGGGACATATTCCAAAACACGCTGGAAGTTTTTTGCTTTTATGTTTGTTGTGGATAGTGTTCCTATTGACGTTTATAAACGTTGAAGGTTATTGGTATTCAGTCAGTTCAGCTCTCGATATTGCAAAGAAAATTGTAGCGTATATCGTTGGAGTAGCGTTTCTTTCGACCATTATTATAACCGTTATGCTCCACAGGGTAAACAATACTCTGAATGAGAATGGTGAATCAAAAAGCAAGAAAGATGAAGCTATAATAGAATCCATCAGCGGTATCAAAGAATCTATCGACAAACTGAATGAACGCCTTAAAACTGTTGCCAGAATGGTTGACGATATAAAAGGTATAGAGCAGAAAATATCAGAACGTCCACCTGTGATTATCCAGAAAAAAGAGCAGTCCGATAAATGATTCTGGATACTTTTTGGATACTTTCAGATACATTTTCGATACTTTTTTTGGCGTTTTTGCTACTTTTGCCCATAGGTTTTAGGTTCGCCTGTATCCACTTGACAAATAAGAAATAGTCTGTAAAATACGGCTTATCGTCAATGTTATGAATGACAAATAAATACAAGGTTGCACGATTCTTCGGAACCGAGGGTTATAGGTTCGAATCCTACCTGAGGTATTTTTCCGCCTTGCTTGTCATAGCAAGGCATTTTTGTTTCTTGTAAAAGCTCCGGGTTTTCAAGGCTCAAACCGTTTTTGGCGTTACATGTTTCCGGCAACTTCGAGTTGTTTCTGTGGGCAAAATTGTGGGCAGGTGTGGGCGAAACTGTGGGCGCACTCATAATCTCCATAAACTTGTCAGCGGCTCTTTCTTTCCGGCGGTTTGATAAAATCTGATAATGCTGCAAGCTGACCTTTACATCGTGCCCAGCTAACAACTCGAACATAGCGGGGTCTTGTTCGTGAAGTCCTCCCTGCATTAAGTCAGATACGAAGGAGCGTCGAAGATTGTACATCTGCCCCAGTTCAACGCCGAAACGCTTAAAAATCTTTTTGACTACAACGCCAATATTTGTCGTGGCTTTCATCTTAGGAAAGAACCGATTCTCGCCCTCTGGTATAGTCTCCCATAGGTCAAGTACAAGCTGTTCGACTTCCGGTATCAGCGGTATCGAGCGCGTCTCGTGTCCTTCGTGGCGTTCAACCTTTGTACTGTGTACAAGCAATTCCGCCGTATGTGTGGTGTCTGATGGGTGAAAACAGGACGCGTCGAAGGTAAGCCGAGAGAGTTCGGACGCTCCCCGAAGTCCGCAGAATCTAACCAGAGCGATAATAAGTCTGTGTTCTCGGTTTGTCGTGGATTGAATAACTTTGAGAACATCGTCTCGCGTTATGTATTGCCATCGGTCTTTGTTTGCCTTGCTGACTGCCTTAAATCGGATAAACGGATTTTCACTAATCCAGCGTTCCTCGCAAGCAAAACGGAAGAACTGCTTAAACCGTTTAATCCTACCGCCCAGAGTATTCTCTCCTAGTCCTTTACCTGTGAAGGCGTTCCCCTTGCGTTCCAGGTGTTTAATAAATTCCTCAGCTCGCTGTCGGTCAATATCCCGAAGCAAGCAATCCTCGCCAAAAAACTTGAAGAGGTTGTTAAAACAGTTTTGCCGGTTTTTGATTGTGCGCGGTTTTTCTTTTCCTTCAACGACGAATATCTGATACAGGTCTTTCAGCGTGCGTTCCGAATCGCGGGTGTCGGGTATCAATCCCCATCGAATCAGAGAATCCTTCAGAATACCTTTAGGCAAACTGAGCGCCCATTCCTCACTTTCCAGACAGGGTGTGCCGGTACGTTTGGAAGAAATGAGTCGCCGAACGTGAAGGACAACCTGTTTGTACTCTGCATCGGTGTGCGCTGTGTATTCAACTCGGCGTCTATCGGGTAAAGTGAATGTTAGACGATAACTGTTTAGTCTTTTCCTTGTCTTCTTTTTTCTCGTTGTATTAGCCATTGTCTTGTCTCCGTTTTGCTAGAGGTTTCTAACTATTTCTGTTACATTATAACACGTTCCAGCTTTTGCGCAAGGGGTTTTCCGCTTATAAACAAAAAACTATCCAAATATTGTTCCGACTACTCCGTTGTTTCCGACTGCGAAGTTTATCGCTAAAAGTTAAAATCAACATTATTCCTTGCGTAATTATGCAATTATGTAATTTTGAAATATAAATCTACATTACATATACACTTACATCTTTACATGAATTTGTAATTATGCTGTAATTATGATTTCATTATCTATCGAGCAGTTTGAGATATTGAACAGGTCGCCCGTTGTACTCGCCTTGACGAATTGAAAAGCGTTTATCTTTGGCGGCGTAGGCGACGATTCTATTAATCAGGTCTTTAGCTTTGGCGTTCTTACCTCTTGCCTGTGATACATAGTTGCCAATACGGGAAACGGATATTTCTGATATTCCCTTTTTTTTGCATACCATCGACAAGTTTTTCAATTGATGCGCTCACGTCTTTACTAGAATTCCGGGTCGCGCTCAGTCCTAATATCTGATGTACTGCGCGACTTTCATCAATAAGCCAGTTCGTCAGAGTTTCAGCTTCCTTCCAAGTCTCAAGCGATATTCTGCGAGGAATATATGTCCCGACGATGCATTTATTGGAATTCTTTTGAATAACTTCTGTTGTCAGTTCGCCTTCTTTGACGTAGCGTTCAGCGCCTTTGAAGATATTCAAGAGTAGAGCAAGACGAGGTAGAAGTTCTTCGGACTTGCCAAGCAAGGATGCTTCTAATTCGTCGTTCGATTCTCGAATCTTGTTAAAAATACTCTCTTGCCATTCCTCCCAACAGACAATTACTCCGTCGCCCCCATCTAAATGAATCGTATGGGAATGATATTCAACGCATTGGATTTCGTCCCCGTTTATATCGCGCATAGGAACAAGATAACCATCTTGCTTAAGGTCAATGAGATATTCCATAAGCGCCTTAACATCCTCTATAGTTTGTTTGTTTGCACTAAAGCGATAGAACCGCTCCGGCATTGGCGGGTAAATCATCAGCAACCGCGATGTGAACCCGTTTGTGGCGTTCTCTGTCCCAGCGATAAGTTTGCGGACGTTTCCGGGAGTACCAGCAGTTAAAATCCCCGCCAGACATCTTTCAGCGTAAACGTTTAATTCAGGATTTTTGAACCGAGTTTGACTTGGAGCGCCTTTATAGAATTTCGCAAATTCGCCCAGCATCGGTTCGCCGTTCTTCGTTTTGAGTTGCGCATTCAATATAGTGGTTATTTCATCGGAACAGATAAGGAAGCCCCAGGGATTATCTGCCGCCGCTCGAATCAATCCATTCATTGTAAAGTCGCCTGTAACGGTCAACACTCTTTCCGGTGGACGTATTGGCATTTCCGGCAGTTCATCTTCTTCTGACTTGCGACGTTTTTTCAGTTTCGCTTCATAGTCGCTAAATTTTATCACGTACTCATTCAACGCTCTCGTATTCTCATTTCTCAGTTCGCGTTCTTTGTCGATCAACATACTCAGGAACATGTCAAGACAAGGAGATTTCTTTGCTGAACTATTCCCAACTAAAAACGTCCAAAGAACAGGGAACGGTTTCCAGCCTCCCCTACATAAATCTATTTGATACTTCGCGCCGATAAGGGAACTTGCCAGCGTAAGAATCGACATCGCAAGGTAACTCGGGTCGACGTTCATCGCCTTTGAATTTTCCTCAACCCATCTGCGGATCAGTGACGGTAAACACTGCAACGGGAATTCCATAAACGTTTCCGGGTTGCGGTGTATGCTCAACTCATCGTCGTCGGAATTGCCAATATTGTCAGCAGGGACGGAAGGAGAGGAAACGAGATTGCCATCTTTACGATTGCCGCCGTATCCGCTCTGCCTAAGAGCAGACGCCGCCGCTTTTTCGTCGTCGTTGTGTTCCAAGTGGCAATAAAGACTAAATGGATTCAATCCCTGATCTGATGGTACGTCCGGCGCGTTTGACGAATGATTGAAAAAAATCGGGATGCCATTTTCTAATTTGAGATTCCCGGATTTTCCTTCGCTTGGATTCTTACCGGGGCGCGTGAAGTGAATACGCTCTGCGTCCTCATGATGAAAAGTCCAGCCGTTATTTTCCAGCAGTTCTCTCATGCTCTTCATCGTCGCCTGTTGATTGTAGTCATCGCCCGGTCGCAAGTCTGCCGCCGTTGCCGTTTTTGACTGCGCTTTCAAAGACGACGTCGTTGTCTGTTTTGACGACGATTTAGGGGGAGTTTCATCAAAACTTCGCGCCGCGTCAATGAGGATATCCCGTTCTTCCGGTGTAATTTCCGGGATACTGTAAAATGAACCCTGTTCCAGTTCATAACGAGGAGTTGGCGCCATTACCGTATAGTGTCCGTTGCCCCTAACCTCAATCAGCGTTAATTTCTTCTTTCCTTCATACCGATAAAAAACTGTTCTCCCTTCGGTAATCCGGCAGCGATAAAACGCGTGACAGCCGCCAGACGGAGAACGTTCAATCGTCAATCGACTGAATAATTCGAGAGGGATTTTCTGTTTCCAGCCGTCAAAGACGCTCCCTCCATCGTCAAAGTCCAGACATTCCAAACCGCCGGATACTTCTCCGCACACAACCGCGACGCCTTTCGCGCCTGCGTCCGCGAACATTGTTTCAATTTCTTCGGGCGTAGGTTTGCGCTTCTGATACTGCGTCCATGATGGTACAGAAGTTTTTTTGTTTTTACCAACTGCAAAAACAGACAACCCGGCTTCGAGATATTTTTTAGCCATGTTGATTAAAATCGTCATTAAATTATATATTCCTTTCTCTTGGCAAATCGACGATTTACTGTATAGACAGCGTTATGAGCCAAGATAAATTTTTGAGCATTACCCGCCAGCGCATCCATACGCCAGCGGTTTTTTGTTTGGCATGCGCGTTATCTGTCGCGCCGAGATCTCCGGGTGTGACGCATGTCAATGAGGATTGTCGCGTCAGCAAGGGCGACGCTTGCGAATAAATCAGTTATTGTCGCCCTTCGTTGAATTGCCTCCCAAAAAAACTCCGTCAGTCGTGCTCTTATTTTTGGGGACTTCCCTTGTAACAAGTGCGTAATCCGATCTTCAGTTTGCGTTTATGAATCATCGTGGCTGACCTTCCTTTGTGCTGTCGTTGTTGAAGGACTGGAGCCAAGCCAAGACGGAGGCTTTGTCAAAGAGAATCCTGCGCGTCCCTTGCATGGTCAGATAAGGGAGTTTTCTCTGGAATCGCATCGTGTCGATCGTTCGCGCACTGACGTGCAGAAGTTTTGCAACTTCATCTTTGGTTAATAAATCGGACATGGTAAAATAAGCCTTTCCCTAGTTTTCACTAGGCTAGAGTTAAAAAGTCGATTTCTACAATAAAAATAAATTTAAAACTTTTTTGTAGAAATTCGAATAAAAATCGCCCGATTCAAACCAAATGGACTTGAAAAAGATTTTACATCTGCTATAAAGAGAAATGTTCAATCCCCTTCAATCTCTCCCGTTGATTTATGGTTTGCCAAATACCTCAGTAAGCGGGACGTTCGGTTTGAATCACTTCCCGTTAAACGTTCCAGCGTTTAACGGTTTTTTTGTCTGATTGTTAAACGAACTCTTTTTATCAAAAGCCCGCAACATCAAGCAGTTGACGCTAGTTATACATTTAAATGTTCTATTTGCAAGAGTAAAAGGGTACAAAATTTGATTTTTCTAAATAATTGTTTCTAACTTCTTACACTATAAATAGTTATATCTATAATTTTTATATCACAATTAAGCATTAATTTCAAATTGAGATGAGAACATAAAATGGGGTGTGTGTTTATAATAGGAGAATCTGACGATAACATGCGGGAATCCGCAATTGACGCGGTATATCGGACTGTTGCTATACGCGAATACTGCATGTTGTATTTATTACCCGACTTTATATTGGCAACACGGAAGAAATTTCGCTCTCGCCCTATGGGCTTGTATATTATCCGGTTTACAGTACTTTGACATAATTCTGAAATTTTGTGAAATCTTCGTAAGAACCTAAATAGTGCCAAAAAAGACGTGTTTTTCCTATCGGATCAACGGTTTTGATTATTATCACGAACAGCCCCCCCTAGTTGCATTTAGAGGGAAAGAAATCAACTCCCCCGATATTTATACTATATTTATACCATCAGAGCAAGCATCCAATTGAGGGGGAATACAGGGGCTTTTTATGGGGAAAAACAAAGGTCAAGGGCAAGCAAAAAGTTCCCACTATAGTGAACGCGAATGGTTGACATGACTTGATAAATATGTAATGCTCAACTGTCAACGATATGCTAGAACTAACCGCGTAATCCCTACTCCTGAATCTTCGTAAACTTAGCTATTAGTTTAGCAATTCGTTGAGCATCTTGGACTTCGTTAAATCTACCAAAAGAGACTCGTAAGGTTCCTTTGGAAAGGGATTCAGACGACCCGATAGCGGATAAGACGTGAGAGATTTCCGTCGACTGCGAGTTGCACGCAGCTCCCGTTGATACGGCGCAACCTTTCAAATCGAGAATATGCAACAATCCCTCTCCCGACGCTCCTGGAATGGACAGGCTAACCAAGCCCGGCAGATGGTTTGATGCATCGCCGTTAATAACAACGTTAGGAATTGCCGATCGGAGAGTGTCAATAAACGTCTGTTCTATACGGCGCAATTTCGCGGTTGTCTGATCCATCTGCTCAACGTTGAATCGCAGAGCAGTTGCCATGCCGACGATTCCAGCAACGTTTTCCGTTCCTGCTCTTCGCCCGCGTTCCTGCTGACCGCCGTTGAGAAATGGGGATATTTCTATTCCATCACGAATATACAGAAATCCAACGCCTTTGGGACCGTTGAACTTATGAGCCGATGCCGAAAGCAGGTCAACGCCCAGAGCGTCAACGTCAACCGGAATATGCCCGACTGCTTGAACAGCGTCTGTATGAAAGACGATTCCCTGACTATGCGCCTGCTGAGATAACAACGCGATATCCTGAATCGTCCCAATTTCGTTGTTTGCCATCATGACAGACGCCAAAACCGTATAGGGGGTAATCGCTTCTGAGAGACTTTGAGGCGAGATTCTTCCAGCCGAATCCGGCGACAAATAATCAACCGTACAGCCGATGCGTTCCAGAGCTTTACAGGAATTGAGAACGGCGTGATGTTCGATTTTGGATGTTACAATATGAGGACGGCGTTCCCAATTTTGGAACGCAACGCCCTTGACAGCCCAGTTGTCGGACTCCGTTCCACCGCTGGTAAAATAGATTTCTGACGCTTTCGCGCCGATACAAGCTGCGATTGACTCTCTGGCGTCCTGAAGGTTTTTTTTAGCTTTTCGAGAAAACGAATACAGTCCCGATGCGTTGGCGTATTCCTCTTTGAGAAACGGCTCCATCGCCTCGAGCGCTTCCGGCGCCAAAGGGGTTGTCGCCGCATTGTCAGCATAAATAAACGCCCTGTTTTCGCTCATGAAAATAACTTGCAACCTTCCGCTTTGAACTCCTCGATTTTGTCAACCAGTTCTTCTTCAGAACATTCCAAAAACTCTGCCATACAGGTCAGACACCGATATATTCCATCTTTAACTTCGCTATCGAGAATCTTTTTATTTAAACCTATTTCGTCTTTGGAAAGCGTTCTATCGCAATAACGGCAGTGAATAATTTTCTTTGACGCCATCGGTTAATATGCTTTAGTTATTGCAAGTCCCTTATTTATCGTATTTACTTTTGATTGAATAGACAGCCAGATTTTTCCCGCGGAACTCTTTGGGATCAATAATCTGAAGTTGATTTCTGATAATGCGCCGCATTTCAATTGCTGGATAAAAGCAAAAACGCTTAAAATCCTCAATATTGATTTGATCGGCTTTAGTAACGTGCGGGAAAAACAGTTTCAAATACGCTGTGCAAATTCTGAGAATAGCTTGCGTGTCTCTCGTGTCGGCATTTGAAGGATATTCAATCAGTTCTTCAATTACGCTTCTGTAAAGGATACACTCACTTTGACTTCTCATCAAGTGCATAATTTCCGAAAAATACTCGGTATTAAGCGCCCAACCGTTGACTTTTAGACGTTCAGACATACGTGGGATTTGACGTCCCTGAATGAACCCGTGAAATCGGTCAAGCAATGCGGACTCTTGGAACACCATCGGCAACGTTCTGAACATATTTGAGCTAATGTTCATATCGTCTTGAGGGATATTGCCCAAAAGGATAATGCCGGCAGAACCGACAACGTGTTTATCGCCGAAGGTGGCTTCTCCGGCTTCCATATAGGCTTTTAAGGCTCCTTGCATTTCGCTTGGATCAGGGAAATGGATGGACTGTATTTCGTCCATAGCAACGAAGTCGTTTTCTTTAACTAAACCATCCTGCTTCTTTTGGATGTCGTAAAACAGTTTGGCGCGCGTAAGCGATCCACCGCTAACCAACCAGCCGTATTTTCCAATTGTTCCAAAAAGATAAGACTTTCCAGTTCCTTTTGGCGCCAGTTCAATCAGATTAAGACGTGGTTCGATAAACGGCAACAGACGCGTTAATACCGTATGCTTTTCGACAAGGTCGTCGTAACCATCGGGATTGTAGTCAATCGCCCCTAAAAGAATGTCGATCCATTCTTCAATTGTGAAATGCGACCGGGCTTCTCGATACACGTCAAGATTGACCGTGTACGGGCAAAACTTTTTGAATTTCATGAGGGTTATTTTCCCCTTGGGATTCTCTCCCTTTTCGGGTGGAAGATACCCCAGCCTAATTAGTCCCCAGCCGCCGGAAGTATTGATAACGTCATCTCTAATTTGATTCCAAATATACTCTTCAATTAGTGTATCGGAATGCTGAATATCCAAATCGGAAATCGCAAAAGAAAAGCAGTTCTTAGCGATATCAAATCGGATGTCAATTCTAGCAAGGAAAGGACGCGATTCTCCCTTTGACCGGGCTTCGTCCGTCAGCGTCAACTTATCCTCTTTTTGCGGAATAATGCTTTTGACGTATTGCCGAAGACTATCGGTATCATTGATCTTTCCATCGACGCCGGCTTTCTTTTTGAGAATCCAGTCGCGCAAAAAAGCGGGAATGGCAGCCTCTTTGAAGGTTGTCATCAATTTCTGATCTTTATATACCGTTGTATTTGGGAAATAGGTCTTTAATTTCGTATCGTCTACCATAATATTTAGATATCAAAATCTTTATCTTCAACAAATTCAGTATTGCTGGCGGCAGTTTGTTCTTGTTTGGAGACTGTAACCTTGAATTGGGCGCCTTTCTTGAAGACAAGAAAAGGAACCAAAACTTCTTCCAGGGTCAAACCGCCATGGCATTCGTTATATTTGGAGCCGGATTTAGAAAATCGGTTATACCCTTTTACAACATACCAAGCGTCGTCTGTACTCGGAATACAATTGGGTGGCAAGGTTTCAACAGAATTTTTACTTGTATACCGCCAATCGTTAATAGCAACACCGCTTACAGATTGAACTGGCAGCGTATTAGCCAGTTCATTATTGTAAGCAATTACCGCCAATCGAGTCGAACCGTGGTCAGATGTTAAAATTACGCGCTCAAAATGTTCTAATTCATTGACAACGTTGGTAATTATACTGCTCGTCAACCGGTCAAGCATAGCGACAAAATTCTGTTCGTACGGAACAGTAACGTGTTTTTCCTCGCCGTCGTGAATAGTATTATCGTGAGTTTTAACATCCTTTCGGCGATTTGGATCCCAAGTTATCTTGTTAAACTGTGTTGAGGTGGGAATATTGCAATAGCAAATTTTCGCATCTTCCAAGCCAATATGATTATTTTGGGAAAGTGCGATTAACATCGGGAGATATTCGGCAGACAACGCGTCAACGACAATTAAACCAACGTTTTTGTCGCTTTTATAAGATTGAAGCAACGCATCGCGTTTTTTCAAACCAATACAAGGAGGGTAGGTTATATTAGCCGCACGCTGGAAGAATTCTTCTGTGATGCTATTTTTGATTTTTAACGTTCGATACTGCGTAAAGTAAGAATTCAATTCCGGAGTCGGTAATTGATATTCTGAAAGATAAGTTTCCAAAAGCGGATAGGATTTTAAAACGGAATCCGGAATCGTCGCCTGTTCTATTTCGCCAATGCGACGTATCATTTCACATTTTTCTTCTTTGGCGTTGTTATTAAGCCATGGCGCAACTTTTTCCAAAGAATAAGATTTAGCCTGTTGAATAAATTGGCTGATATCAGCGCTAAGCAGTTCAACGCCTATGCCGGCAATGCCACTATGACGCTGTTCGATATACTTTTCAATCTGATAATGAGTCGGTTGCGGGTCAAGATAATCGAGTTTTTGACCAGAAAGGAAATCCAATGGCTGACATACAAAAAACTGGGTAAAATTGTTTTTATTAACCTCATTTTGCATCACAACAGAAAGATAGCAATCTGGATCATAATGCTTCTGCAACGCCCAAAAAAGAATCTCCTTTTCAACGTCAGTAGCGCCGTTAATAATTTTAGGCAGTTTATCAGACGATTCCTTAACGCCTTTTGGAAAATAACGTTCCCGAACAAACCCGTAGACGTCAGACGGATAATCTTTAGCGTTTTCAAAACTGTCGTAAAGCCATTCCAAAACTGAGTCAGATAAGCTTTCTTCAAACAGATTGTGGCGCAACTTGAAATAATCGCGTAATGTATACGCTTGTTCAATAGAATCCTTTATTCCCGCCACTTGTGGACGCCCTGTTATTTCAACGCCAATATATATTTGACGCCCCTCGCTCGAAGTGGGAACCTGTCCCAAGCCGAACTGACGTAACGCTTCACGAAAATTTTCATATAATATTCCGTGAAATTTCGTCAAATATTTTTTATCAACCAAGCAAATGCGTTCATTCGGACTGGCAGAATTGAACGTTTCGTACGAATCGCTCACTGTCAGCATTTGATTCGCTTCTCGATACCGAGGGTTTTCAAATACGCGGTTTACATTGCTATCAAATTGATTGACAAATAACCATACGTGAAGTTTTGGATTATCTAACAGTTTCCGTATCTTTTCGTATGCGGTACGGCAAAGTCCGGCTTCCCACAATTTCAGCAATCCATTGATGCCGGTAACATAATAAACTATTTGTTCCGGCTGTTCATTGGCGATATTTTGGTTTTGATATTGTTGTAGCCGATTTGTCAATTCGCTAAAAAACGTTTCTGGCGAAGGAAGAAAACTGTCCTGCGTGATAAAGTCGCCTATAGGAATTTGTTTAAAGCGACTTGGATAGTCCTTTAATACAAAACACAAGTTCTTCAACGCGCTTTCACTTGTAAAGGCGACAATGCGAGATTGTAGACAATAATCAACATTATCTTTAATGTAATTTTTAAGAGTATTAATGTCCATTGGCATCCTCCAAAATCTTCAATCCGATGTCGGGATACTGTTTAATAAACTCAAGCAACATGGTCTTGGCTTGATTGGCGTCGAATCCATTGACAATATTAACTGCCTTGGCGCTGTAATTCTCTTGATAGGAATTACGGATATAGGCTTCAACTTGCTCTGAAAGCTGCTGGTAATTGTTAAGCCAAAGGTTGGGATTGTTGGAAACATTTTCCACAAGATACTCAAGCAGTTTGTCAGGGTCAATATCGAGTTTTTGATATTTTGCAGGAACAATCGTTTTGAGGAACGTGGCTTGTAATTCACGTTCATTGTCCGAAAAAGAGATTTCCTTTAACCGTTCTAAAGCGGCTTGAAGTCTATCAGCTTGATACGAGGCAGGATATTGGATGATTCCAACCATTTCCGCCGCTTCCTGGTCTGTATCGAAAAGAACGTTGACCGGTAAACGATGCGATTCGCTCCATTCCTGAGGCGTTGCCGATCCGGTTTTATTCTTCCATAATGATTTCAACTGAGAACCAACAGATTCTTTCAGGTAAAAGTCAATACTCTGACTTGTGATTTGACGGAAATCGTTTTCGGAAACCTTGGCTTGTGAACTTAATCGGTGATAGATTTCTTTGACGTCGCTTTCCCCTAACATTTCCAGTTGGTTTCCAAAAAGCTTTTTAAGCGTATCAATTTGAACCTTGAACGTAGGATCAAAGAAAACGATTTTAACCTGTTCTTTGTACGCATTCAGGGCTTGAACGAAATCGCTGTATCCATTGTCGCCAACTTTAATGTTATTGAACAGATTTATCAAATCCGAAATAGCTGGATAATCTCCCGCTAATACGTCCAGAGAAATCTTATTGTCCGTAAAGAACGCTTTTTTCAACCGTTCCTCGGCGTTTGAATACGAAACAAATCCGCTTTGACCAATCAGCCATTGCACCAATTGAATAATCTGATATTGAGCATAAACGGCGTTAAGTTCCTTATCAATGTCTCCCGATTTCCATAACCAACTTGACGTTTCAGCGCAACGGTCTTTAATCGACTGACAATACAGACTGTCGTTGTCTCCCGTTACATGCGCCAATTCGCACAATTCCGGCTTTGTGTTATCAACGTATTGTTTAAATGCCTTATCAAAGACGTCCGTATTAACGTACTTTTGAATTTGCTGTGCAATGCCTTGATTCGACCTTATAATCTCACCAGCAGCTTTAATGGGGTTAGACTGTGGATTCTCTCTGTCTCTTCCGGAGATCGTCATTGATTGACAGATTTTATCAATAATATCTGCAATGTTTTTAGCGCACCCCGGCTCTTCATGTTCGCTAATATAGCCTTTGAGCGCCCAAAGCGGAGCTTTATTGGAAATCTGCAGCAAACGTTCAGCAATCTTGCCCAAAACCGACTTGACGTTGGCATTCGCTTCATTTACAATGCCAAACATAACCGGAGCTGCTTCGATAAACGCCCTTTCTTCTGGTGAAGTTCGACAAACAAATTTCTCGTTAGCAATTGCGCCGTTCCCCTTGTCTTTAATAGCGTCTTCGATTATGCCGGCTAAAACTTTCGCGTCAAGAGGATCAGACTGCACATTGTCCACCCATTGCAAAACTCGCCTGGACTTATCCAGCCATTCGCGCATTGCCACTCCCATGATAAACGCCGTATAGGGAACGTAAAGCAATCCGAAAGGCGGCTTTACCAAATCGGCAAGAATCTTACGTACAGAGCATTTGCCTGACTTCAACGCATTTTCGAGTTTATTTTTACAATGATTTCTCAGTTCCGTGAGAGGATGGGTGGGGTTTGCTTCAAACCAATCAGCCGTTGCGTCAATGCCTTTATTGCTCAACGATTTCAAAACGCCTTTCTGAGCGCCAATGCCAGTATTCGTTAAACCTGCTTCTGCCCATGGCTTAAACGTTTTGGTGTTTTCTGTCATCGCAGAGGTGTTATACTCTGACAGGTCGTCAAGAAAATATTCAAATTTATCTTTTAAATACTTGTGAAGGTATGGAATAATTGTTTCCCATTTCTTTTCTTCACAACATTCAATTCCTTCGGGCGAACAGGTATATATCTGCAATCGTTGCGTCGATTCAAAAAGACGCTCTTTCCATTTTTCAAGAATTTGAGTCGTCTGACGCCTATAGGCTGCTTTTGTTTCGCTGCTATTTGCCTGATTTGCTTTGGCGCGATATTCCGCGTATTCTTCCCAGTTCTTTTGGTCGTAGGAGCAGAAAAAGATGTCTGGCGTTACCACAAAGAGCATGCGGAATTTTTTATACGATTCCGCTAGTGTTTTTGCAGTCAGAGCGGCAATTTGATGCTGTTCAAAAGTTGGAGAGACAATAAACTGCACTAAAACCTTGTTGCCGTCAGGACCAAATAGCTCTTTGCTGGCTTGACAGGTTTGATTGACTTTATCCGGCGTTGAACACCGGACGATAAAATGGAGTTTGTCGTTATTGGTTTGCTTAATTTTATTTTCCAGCGCCTTTGCCAATTTAACTTCGTCCGTGTTATCGGGGTCATCATCGCAAACGTACTTTTTAAAGTTGGACAAAATCTCCTGTTTTTCTCTATCGATTTCTTGCGAGTTTGTCTCCCCTCTAAACACTTGACAACGATCGTCAATAAGCGAAAGACAATGCTTGTTCTCCAAACTTTTAAGATAGTCTAGAATATTATTGATTCCAGCGCCGAAAAAGCATTGCTCAATATTTTGACGCGTAGGTTGAATTAAATTAGCTCCAGAAGACGTTGTCATACTATCCAACAGTGAAAAGAGCAAAACGGCTTTGAATACGCGAGTTTCATTAGCGTCAAGGGTTTTGGATTTGCGATTAAATTCCATGCGAATGGTACTGACGTCTTTATTCATACTCCCTAAATCGTCGCGTTCGATAAAGTACGACCACAGGTAATCAACGGTTAAATACTGCTTTCCGAATTCATACGGACCGCCCTGAGCCATAAAAGTCTGAAATTCCTTATGAATCTGGTCGCCTTTGAGAAAGCTGAACATGCTGCGCTGGTTCGAACCGGTCATGGTTGCCAAAAACTTGAGCATAACAGCCGTCATCGGGTGAATAGGCATGACGCCTTCAAAAGCGTCCTGATTGGATTTGCACTCATCGTCAAGCTCTGCCATATAACTCGAAACAATCGGTTTGACGGTCTTCCACAATTTTGTTTTTTCTTGCTTCCATGCATCTTCCCGTCCGGGAATGACTTTTAAGGCATGCCCTGCCAAAAGCAACGCCGTATTGGTTGGCATATCAAGAGAACAGGGAATAAACCTGTCCATGACTTTTTTGGCGCTTTCTGACCCAGTAGCAAGGTATGATTCCAGCTTCATGTGCGTTACCGGCAAAAGATAGAATTGACCATCTTGAGCCATGTTAGCAACCTCTTGGAAGGTGGTAAGCTGATTGCTGTTTCGGTCGATGAACGTCGAAAATTCGTCCCAAATGTAAAGAATGTTGGGAATATTGCACATCTCAAGAACGACCTTAATCCAGTTTTTGAAATCGTCCACAGACAAATTCGGATAAAAGTGCAGTCTTTCACACACGAGCATAATGTCGTTGACCAACCCTGGAACCTCGTCATTTTCGTCCAATTGTTTCTTCAGGTCGTTGGCGTTTTTTATCTCAGGTTTGAGGTGTACACACTCAACTTGTATCTCGTCGCGTTTTTTGAAGAAGTGAGTCTCAATATTACGAATTTGTTCCAGCAATTCATCCAATTTCCCCATAACGGGAATAGAGATGTTTCTTTCTTTCAGGGCGGCAATAATCGATTGCTGCAAACGCACCAAAAATTGGTTAGCGGCGTTATTGCCATAAATTCCGTCTGTACCGCAATCGTAAATAACCAACGGTTTTTGTTCCCGAAGATTCCACAGCGTTGTTCGAACCGACTCCGAAATGCGTTCTTTGTGTTCCTCAAGCCAATCTTTAACGCGGGTGGAATCGTCTGTCAGGAGCTTTTGCAGAACTAAAACCGCATGGCTTTTACCAGTTCCGTAGGCGGCGCCCAACCATACCGTTTGTTCGCTGCCGGAAAGACTGCTTAACACCGTATGCAGGAACTTGACAAACGATTCGTGCGGATAAAAATTCTTCCAATAGTCCGGCGTTTCGTTAATGGCGTCCTTGCTCATGCAAGGCTTGAAATTCTGGTCAACGAAAAAGTAATCCTTGTATTTGTTTTCTGGCATGGTTCTGTATGGAAGTTAATGAGTGTTAAGGGAAAAGTTTTTGTAACGGAATTGGCTCGCTGCGGAGATGAAAAATTATTTAAGCGCCAAGTCAACAACGTCGTCTAACGTCTTGTCTTGAGGGAATATTTTGACTTCGTCCAGTCCGAGCGTAAACGAACAGGCGATAAACTGCGGATAAGCCGACGACAACCCCAAACAAACGCCTTTAAGCTCGTCCGGAGTTATACCAAAGGCGATAAGCGGGGAGATGTAAGCCGAATCGAAATCCGCATTCATCATTTCGCTGATGGTAAACGACGTCCGTTTGGCGGCGTTCCCCATAACGTAAAGGGAATACAAAATCGTCAGCTTGTCTACAGATCGCGGAATTCGCGTCAGAGCGACAATCCGCTGTCCCTTCTTTTCCACCTTCACAAGAGCTTTACCGCCATCGCCCAGCGGACTGGACTTGAACATGTTAAGAAGCGCCTGCATACCTCTTTTTTGAACTGAGGCTGAGACAATTTGAGTGAGCATTTCTCCAATCTCTTCGCTAGTATAACGGACGTTAAATTTCAACGAAGCGGCAAACCACTTGATTAACGGTGCGTTGTTTGCCAAAGCAATCCAAATCATGTCCCATAACGTTGAATCGTTTGCGCCCTTTTTGACGGCGTAATCTAACAAACGGCTCGGCGTAAGGGTTTTAGAGTCCTGTGCAAGCATGGCTTGACGGAACCAAAGACGCGCTGAATCCAGCATAGGACCGCCTAAGACGCCTCTTTCTGCCGTTTGCAAAAATTCTTCCCGCATTGTGGAATACATTTCCACCCATATCTCTCTAAGACCAAAAGTCTGATAATTGGCGATGCTTTTCAACGGAGTGTCATTGCTATTCGGAACCATGAGCGATTTATACCTCCAACAGCCACGTTCAACGTCGTGGCATTTAAGACAATGGATGCATTTGGAACTGTCAACCGAAACGGCGTCATTGGGAAAGCTCAAAGCTCCAAAACGACATTCCGCCTCGCATGCGCGACAGCCTACGCACGCAATAAGTTTATTGATTATCCTTTTAAGCTGATTCTGTAAAGCCACTTTTTGGATAGGTCTAATATAGTTCAATTTGGCATGCAAATTGACGATATTGTCCTTAAAAACGTCGTATTGTATTTCGTATGAACACGACGATTGACTGGGATGTTTACAAGATAAAAGGAAGGAATTATCGTTGAGTTCTTCGATCGTTCCTATTGTTTTACACCACTGGATAAAGGCGCTCACAGGGGCGTTAACGCCATTAAAATATAAATCCGCCCCCTTTACAACTTCTCCCGGTATGAGTATTCGATTCTTGATTTCCAATCCATTCCTTCGAGCATGCCAGCCAGATGAGTCTAAATATTGTTGAGCATCGTCTTTTGAATCAAAATGTTTTAGAGTTGAATCTAAAATAATATCCTGATATGGTTGAATAGAACCTGGAAAAGCTTTGTTTATAAACCAAGCTTGTTTTTCAGAGGATTTGGGACAACATATACAGCCAACGCGCGGAACGCCGTATAGATAGGCGGAATTAAGCGGCAGGTTGTTTGCAAAGGTATACAAAAACAACTCGTGAGCGCTCCAAGAGAGAATCGGCATTGCGTTAATTTGGGACGCGTTTTTAACGCCTAACCCGACATCCCCGTCGTATGAATTGCGAATAACGCTCTCGTCGCCTCTAATGCCTAAAAAAGCAAGCGTATTTACCGCGATTAAATTGAATTTCTCTTTTAATTCCAAAATAACAGGCGTTGCTTTATGAATTGAACAACACCAGTCTAAAGATCGAGAAGGCGGACCAAATCTTTTCCAGTTCTCTAATGCCGTCGTTTTGGACGACACTTTAATAAAAGAGCGCTGAGGATAACGCTTTTGAATCGTTTCCCACATTTGGTACGTTGACGGCAATTCCATTGTCGTGTCAGAAAAGATCACAGGAACGGATATTGGCAGAGCCTTATCGCAAATGTCTAATAAAGCAACAGAATCTTTCCCACCGCTAAAGGCAATGTACGTTACGTCGGAAGTTCGAGCGTATTGGTCGTATATCTCCTTAATTCTTTTTAAGGTGAATATGACGATTAAATCCAGCGCCTGTTTATTAGCTTTAACCATGCCGTCTACGTCAACCGGCTTGAGGTTTTTAATACGCGTTAGATAATCAATTTCCAGCGGTTTATTGGGTAGCGTATTATGCAACTTTGCAACTTCACGTCCATTGTAAATATAGACGTTATTTTTTGCCCACATAATCGGGGCAGTTGAATTCTCGTCGTACGAAAAATGGTTGTTAAATCCCAAAAGGTTTAACTCTTGAGCGTAAACGGGACGTATTTCAACCGCCACAAACTTGCCAGCTTGCTTTGTGAGCTTATACCCTCTTGTTTTAGCGTCCCATTCGTATTCGTACATTTTACCGTTCCTTCAATAACTCTTCAAGCTGCTGTTCGAGTTTAGTCGTTCTTTTCATACGGATTAGATTCTGTTTCAGAAATTCTATTGCGCCACCTATAGAAATGTTATCCCCATTTTGCTGTTGATAACATTTTACAGCATATTCGATAATATCTTTTGGAATTGGAATGCTGGCAGGAAGAAGCAATGCAGTAACCAAGTTGGCATTTGGTTCCTCGTTGACAATTGCTAAATCGTCTATCAATAACGCCGAAACGCTTGTGAGAAGATATTTGTTCCATTGCCACAGTTTATCATTGATTCGTAATTCCGGCAGTTCTTCAAAAAACGAATCGGACAACAATCCTAACGATAAAAAAGGACGCGAGCCGAGCTGTTGAGTCAAACGTTCAGCAATCGCGCTTGCTAATTCCGGACTAAAATTGGATTGTTCTTTAAACGGTTGTATATCAATCCAATGGTCAATATCCAAACGGATGCAATGAGGACGCAAATACGCAAGCGCCATTGCAGCGGTGTTAAAATAACCTGTTTTCTTTTTCGCGAACTCAAAAAAGAGGTTTTCATCAAAGACGCCACTGATAGGATACTGCTTTTTGAATTCGTCATAAAGATTAATCGTCCCAGTGGACTTTTCCGGTACAAAACGGGTTTTGGTTCCCCATTTATGTTTGACTTCGCCGGCATAGCAATGTCGAACAACATATCTAAAAGCATCGTCGTCTGTCAATTCGTATTGTTCACGAAATGCGCTTTGACCGTTTTCAGATTCTAAATTGTAATGTTCGTCGAGCTTGGCGGCAATAGTTGCCAGCGTCGCAGTTCCACCATTTGCTTCTAACTGAGCTACAGCGTCAGTAAGCGCTTCGGAAAAGTCGTCCTCTAAATACAACGAGTCTATCGTTCGGTAAGCATAGACGTCTTCATCTTCATTATAAACACATAAGACGTCGTCAACGTAATCGTCATCGTCCAGAAAATAATCTAATATATCTTCGTCAAGGTACGGGAATTTATCGCACAATTCGTACATCTTTACAGCTTTGTTCTTTTCTTCAAGAAATTGTTTTATTCTCAAAGAAACGTCTTTGTCGAATTGTTCTTCCGTAACGCTTTGCGGGATACAAATGTAGTAATTATCTTTTTGATAATTGAACGAATTGATCTTTTGATCCAGTTTTGGATTGATAAACTTCACGATAAAATCGCCTAAGTCTCCAAGCTCTTCGTTAATAAACTTCAAGCGATAGCGGAATTTATCACGTACGACAGATGTCGCCACCGCCCCATACTGTTTGATTTGCTGGTCAATAAACTCTGCCATATCGTTGAGCGTCGACTCGTCAGCAATCTGGCTGGGGAGATAAAACAAGCCATCTGAGTTTTCAAACAAAAAATACGTCAGATCGTCTATGATTTCGTCTGTACATTGTACGCCAGACGCATTTTCCAAAATGTTTTTGCTATCCTCAAGGTTAATGCCCCGAGGGAATTTCTCTTCGATAGTCTTTAACAGCGTTTGCAATTCCGGCGTCAGTTCCGGCGGATTTTTCGTCAGCTCCGCCAGCGTCTGCTGAGACGATGGAGCGCTGTTATTGTCTGTTTTCAAATTGGGAGCGCCTACTGACCCATTAGCTCTGCCGGGAAAGTATTCAATACGAACCTCTGATAGCGGCAATTGGCAGGACTGCATTAATAACTGAGCTTGTTTAACCGTGTCCGCTGCGCTAAAATTCGTGTTCAAATAACAATCTGACTTAATCTGCTTGCACGACTGTTTCACAAACTGGGCGCGTGAAAACAGGCGCAAACCTGATCCTGAATCGCCATATTGTTTGACAAGAGCGTTAAAAGCGTCCGGTTCGTTTTGATCTATATAAATTGCTGTTTGCGGAAGAACGCCAGCCCATGACGAAATGGGAACCATTAGTTCGCCAAACGAAACAGAAGTCGGCTTTGAATGTTTCAGGTCTGGAATGGGATCGTCTAAAGTGAATGAAAGAATTTTACATTCCGGCTCCGGTTCCTGTTCGTCTGCTGCGTCATCGTTTAGCTGAGAATTAGAACGAATGCTATAGAGCAGTTGTTCATCTTTCGTTTCTTCTTGTATGCTGGAGCCGAATAGGTCGTCGCTCAAGGCGTAACTGATAATCGTCTCACTTAATGACGGGTACAGTTGTCGCAGCTGGGACATTGGAACAGGGCAGTCCGCCTTTTCCAGATAACTCTCAATTTGACCGTAAAAGTTTTCGCAGAATTCGTCTGTCGTTATTGATCTGGGCAGGCAAACGCCGTCCCCGTCGACATCGCTATAATCAATGGCAACTACCTGGTCCATTTCTCTAAAGACGTACCATTCAATGAACTCCAGTAATTCCTCGTCGTTGCACTCGCAATCAAATTGATCCTGAAATTTTTCGCGAATAACCGACAGCGATACCGCATTGTACTGGTTGACGTTTTGGTCAATAAACGCCGCCATCGATTTGACTGTCGATTCGTCTGCCAGACGCTTGGGAACATAAAAGACGTTGTCCGCCTTATTATACGCCAGTATCATCCGCAGATCTTCTAAAGTATATTTATTACATGGTACGCCAGAAGCGAGTTCTAACGTTCGTACACTGTCCTCGTTGTCAATATCGATGCCCTTCGGAAATGTCTCTTCTATTTCATCAATGAGCTTTTGGTGAGCAGGCGAAAGAACCGGCAAGCCATTGTCGGTGAATTCCATGCCGATATCCACGAAATCGTCAACATTGTTGAAGTTAAATTCCTTATCGTCCTTGAAATTCTCGCTATTATCTACGTCGTTGTTGACCAGGTCGTTGTCGAATTCCTTGTCTTCACCGTCTTCTTCGAGTTCGTCTTCTTCCGGGTCGTTATCGTCAAGTTCGGAATTTTCCTCTTCCGTTTCCTCCAATTCGGGAGCTGGTTCGACGTCTGATATATTATTAACGTCTATTGAGAACGTATTATCAAGCGTCGTCTGCTCTCCCTTGGGACGATATTCAATTAGAACCTGAGACGGATCGATATCGCAAAATACCAGGAATGAGATTGCGATTTGAATTATGTCGTCTGAGGTTAAATCGCCCTTAACGAATAGCCCATTTCTGACCTTTTGAGGTTCTTTGGTATAACTGCTCTTAAAAAAACTATTTTTGGATTTAGCGAGTATAAATCTCTTGCCTTTAGGACCGTAAATGCGGAGTAGCTCATCAAGTTTATCTGGATAATACAAATCGATGTATTTTACGATTTCTACCAGAATCTCCCGCCAAGAGGAAATATTAGAACCAATTTTTATAGAACACGGTTTGGCGCCTGAATTTTTTAAAACAGGCGGGTTGTCAAGCGAAAAATAGTGCGAAATATTTGGCGCTTCCAACGTTGAATCCAATTCCGGTTCCTCTTCCGCTAACGCTTCTTCGGATACGGGCGCTTCATAACGAACAATAAAGTATCTCGCTGGCAAACGGCAATAATAAATGAGCTTTGTAATTATGTCAACAATTCCAGAGGAACTCAGACGCTGTTCAACAAAAAGGTTGTATTTAATTCTAAAAGCGTCGTATAAATTATCAGAGTCGCTCGCAAAAATTACGTTTTTGCTAAGAAATGTATCGCCAAGGTCTTTTAATGCCTTTATATGTTTAGGTTTATGGTTATAAACGTAAAGGCAAAATGAACGATAAATATCTCTCCAGGTAGATACATATTCCCATCCGTCAGGCGTCTTGAATGCCTTTAATCTGAAATCCTTAAACTCGTTCGTTTCCGGAACGTTGTTAAAGTTGAATTGTCGAATTTCGTATTCGGGTTGACCGTCAGAATCGAAAGTGTCCATTTCAGGATTTGCCGGATATTGAAGCAGCTCGCTATTCAGAGCTGGTAATTAACAAAACTAACATATCTACTCTTTGATTTTGAAATCTAAATAACTGTAACAGTTCATTAGAGTTCATCTTTAAATTATACTTACTTAATTTATTCTTACAATACCCCCTTAAAGAAAATGAATAACAGATTTTTTCAACCCTGGACAAATTTTTGGTGCTTTTTATTGCTATCTAAGATGTCAAAATGCACAAAAAAGATCACTTATAGAACTCTGAAAGGATTTAACGTAACAGAACTCGCCCGAACGGTAAAGGGGGTTCTGTTACCATTTGGGCGACCGGTTTCTTGAATTATCCATCAATTTAGATATGAAACCTTCGCGAATAAAGACTGCTCCTACTGTTGTCGTTTCTTTTCTTTGGTGGAATCGGTTGACTGATTCGTCAAGATAACCCAGTGCCCATTTTTCTGAGCGCCCTCATGCTTAACGATACCTTTTTCTCTCAGCTTATCCAGCGCGCCTCGGATTCGACCGACTGTAGTCTTGATATTATTCGCCAGTTTGCTAAGTGTGATGGTTGGCTCTGACTCAATCAGTTGAAGGATTCTATCAGAGATTTCAGCTTCTGAGCAGTTTTCTGTGTTAATGCCAGCTTCAGTGCTGACTTTTGTGCTAAATGTCGTATTTCCGCCGATTTCTGTGCTAATGACAGTATTTCCGCCGATTTCTGTGCTGATTTCTGTGCTGATAACAGTGCCCCCACCAATTTCTGTGCTAATTTCTGTGCCGAGGTTATTTTCTGTGCTATTATCTATATTAGTCTTTGTGTTAATTTCATCAGGCTTACGAAAAAGGTTTACCCGGAAAGTATTCGCCATCTCGATAAACTCCGGTTTGGGCAGTTCATAAGCTTGAGCCAACGCAATAATGTCTTTAAGTCCGGTTCCCCAAGCTTCAATAAAACCCATTTGATTGAACACTTCTGCAATTACCCTGTTTCGTTGTTTAGATCGTCCAATGAGTGCCTCTTCTAACGTCAAACCACCGTATAAACCACCGGGAGAAGTAACCTCAAGCCGATCGTCAAACAGGCAGACTTGGACGCAGGATTCGTCCAGAAAGTTGCGATGATAATGGGCATTGGTAATCATTTCGCGGATAGCTTTCGGCGGAAGTTCCATACTCTCCTGACGAATCAGCCCTTCTACTTTAGCGGAATGGCGGATATTTCGTAATACAAAGGCGTATGCGGATAGTATTTGTTCATAAAGCGGACCGGTATATTCCTGTTTATCAATAAACACACCGCGATCTTTTCCAGCAAAAACGGCACACTGAGTGCGGGCAAAGTGAAAATGTGAACTGGTCAACAATGCAAAGGCGTTGGTCGCGATATAATCATCGCCTGATTTTTTCAACACATTCCAGTTTTCCAAATTGACGCGCGTAACTGGTAGCAGTTTTTCCCGCTTTGGATTACGCTTTTGCATTTCTTTTCGGAAACGATTGATGTCCTGACAGAGCCTCTTAATCGCTTTCTCTGTAACCGGATAATTGATGCAAGGCAATTCATCCCAAAAAATTCTGCTGCCTTCCATTTCCAATTCTTTAATTTTTTCGGAGGAAGCGCATCGAGTCGTGCCTCCAACGCGGATATAAGTTCCCTTTTCTTTTCCCTTCGATTTGAGATAATAAGGTCGATGTGGAGCAGGAGACACCGTTATAATGATGACTGTCTTTCCGTCAATGGTATAAGGTTCAATATCTGGGACAATCTGCGGCTGGCAAGAATCGGAAACCGCATTGGAAATCTGATCCATCTGCTGAAATAAGGTTGCGTTATCCACGCCGACTATCTCTCGGCTTTCATCAGCAACCCCGATTATGACTTTACCGCCCTGAGTGTTGGCAAAGGCAATGATTGTTTTCACGTATTTTTCGGAGTTCATCGGCAGCATTTCTTTGAACTCCGTATTTTTCGATTCGTTGCCAATAATATCTTCGATTGTCATTCTAGCGCCCTCGGGCTTGGTTTATTATCCAAAATGTTTCTTTGCTTTTGCTATTATATAATTTCCATAAACTGTTTGTTGTCAATGCGAATTGAGGGGAGGTCAATCAGCTTCTGACCTTGACTGACCGATCTGGACAAACCACAATCGTTCAGAAATCCGTCAAGCCTCATGGGGTTATTGGGGGATTGACAAAATTGAATATTACATTATA
Organism: Thermoguttaceae bacterium; assembly: GCA_045586185.1. Taxonomy (GTDB): domain Bacteria; phylum Planctomycetota; class Planctomycetia; order Pirellulales; family Thermoguttaceae; genus RUG11551. The sequence goes on from JAZMZV010000189.1 coordinate 25,819, forward strand.
TTGCTAATATAGTATATTTCTTTCCTTTAATTGCGTCAAGTGGGGAATCGTTGTCCAGAAAGATTTTCGGGACAATCGCCCTTTATTTTTTCGCAAATTCCGCCTTTTTATGGAAAAATGGGGGAAATCTGACGAGGGATTCAGTCTTTGTTTACACAAAAAATACATTCAGTAAAAAATAATATTTCGCCCTCCCTGTTAGGTAGTTCAACAGCCGCCCCTGCGTACCGGGAATTATTAAACCGCGTCGTCGCTATCAGCATTTATAAAAACAAAGTTTGTTAGTTTTGCCTATGCGTTTGGCAATAGTCAAAAGATAAACCGTTTTGGAAGTACCTTGACGGGGGGGCAACGTCTGCCAAATGCTTCCTGTTCCGGCTGGCGGTTAGTACAGACCGAACCCGGCAAACAGAACAGAACCGGCAACCAGAACCGAATAAAAGAAAAGACGTCCAACATTGAACAGCCGAACGACCGTATGTACCGTTCGCAGGCAATGCCGGAATACGGCTCAATCAAATCGCGCAGCAACGCGACGACCGTCGGAGACGTATAGAATTCTCCTTTGATGAAACTCCCTCTCTATTATAGCTTTACAAGAAATCAAGACTTTTATCTCTGCATTTGTCACTTTCATACAAGATTTTGGCGCGATTATGCACCTTCAATTCAATTGGATTTCTTGTATAAGTTTTAGAAAAATCGCGAAAGGAGATCAGCTGCGTTAGGACACTGTAATCCCATTTTTTGTTCCCCCCCCCCCTTTAACTCCATAGAACTCCAATGATTGCCAAAAGATTGATTACTGTTGTTGTGAGCTTGCTGGCGGCGGTTCTTCCGGCAGTTTCTCATGTGGAGCCGACGGCGGAGTATTATCAGTAGCGCGCCAAAACGTTCGATATATAAACTCTCGATCTTCATAATTAAAAATATTTTGGGTAACTAACAATAATAAATATAGTATAAAACAACATTGCGGTTTTGTCATTATCGGATTATGATGGCGTAAATTAGAGAAAATTTACAGTAAATTTACCGGTCGGTGTACTGCTAGCCTTCTCTAAAAAAGTCGTTTTATCTGCCTTGCGACTCTTTTGTGGAAAAGAATGTTACAAAAAATTTTAAGATTTTTCTTATATTTGTCATTCTCCCCCCTTGTTATGAGTATAATATTATTATATAATAATGACAAATAATTGAGAAGAAAGCTATACTCATTATAGCATTTCAATCTGACAAAGCCATTTAATATGGAACTAGGGCGTGTTCACGCAAAATCAAGTATTCATGTTAAGTTGACGATATGAATATATTATGCAACTTAACAAAAAACAATTTGAAAAAATCGCTCCTCTGCTTCCAAAGCAGAGAGGAAATGTTAAAATTCCTAGTTTGGTTATCATTAACGCCATATTATACATTGTCGAAAACGGCTGTAAATGGCGTGCTTTGCCAAAGCAATATGGTCCTTGGCACACTGTTTATATGCGTTTTAACCGATGGGTACAAAAAGGCGTTATTGACAAAGTATTTAACGCTTTGCATGAGGAATTTAATATTACCATTGACAAAAAGGTTTTATCGTTGGATAGCACTTGCGTAAAAGTACATCCTGATGGAACCGGTTGTCAAAAAAAAGTGGTCCACAAAGCATAGGTAAAACCCGTGGCGGGACAAATACCAAAATTCATGCAATCGTGGCAAATGAAAAGGCTTTGATCGCATTTCATCTTTCACGAGGAAACCTCCATGATGGTCCGCAGGGTCGATTGCTAATCGAACATTTGGATCAGGAGTATGAAAATTCCTATGTTTTAATGGATAAAGCCTATGAAGGCGCACAAACGCGCCAGGCGGTTTTGGATAAAGGAATGATTCCGGTCGTTCCTCCTAAAACCAATCGTAAAAACCAATGGGAATATGATAAAACGCTTTATCGCCGTCGAAACGAAGTTGAACGCTTCTTCCGACGATTAAAATATTCTCGTCGTATTTTTACCCGATACGATAAACTTGATACAACGTATATTGCATTTATTCAACTCGCACTTGTCGGAGAGTTTTTCCGAAAAAGTGTGAACACGCCCTAATTAAAATGAAAAAGATTATTTTCTATTTGTGCATATCAGGTATTATTGCAGCTGTAGTAATTTATATGTATTCTCTCAATGGAAAGGACAAAAAACCTGTTGATAATTCGACATCATCGAATGAGAATGTGATAAATAGCGTTATCCCTGACAATCCAGCATCCAATGGAAATGAAGGAGAAGACCGTTCTTGTCATGACTACTTTGTCAAAAAGATGAACGAAATGAATTTCAATCCTGAATTGATTGAAAAGATATTCGATTGCAACGAGATGGTTTTCACCTCATGGTACGAATACAACCCAAAACAATGAGACCGTCAAATTGGCGCTTTTAGTAGTTTAAAGGGACAGACTTCTATTCAGTTGCGTTTGATTAAATCGCCAGACGTTGCAACTTTGGTTGCGGCAGTCGCGTCAAAACATAACGGCATTGAATCTGCAAATGCTATTTTGGATTCTATACCAAGCGATTCGGAAGATGGAAATATTGTCAGGTCGCTATATGCGCTAAATGCAACGCCCAATGAAGCAATGCATCTGGCTCAGCTATTGTGCTATGGCGACAATCAAAAATATATAATAGGATTGTATGAACGGAGTTTTGGCGACCTTTCTTTTTTGAGATTATTTGAAATATTAGAAGAAAACCGTGAAAAAGCTAAGAGCGCAGCAGACGTCTACCAGAAATGGTTATATTCTTTATTGAATGAAATGCTGGAAATGGAGACGGAATCAGACGATGCAGATAATATATACTTGTTGCTTATATCTCAATCTAAACCTTTAATGGAAGCTCTTAAATCCAATGACGATTTTTGCAGCAATTTCGAGACGAAATACTGGACTGATTATTCAAATATTCTTAACTCGATTCCTGCAAATGACGAATTTAAAGTCGAAAAGTACTTGAGCTATATTTCAAATGACGAGTTATGGGATTTTCTCATTGCATATCCTGACAATGGAGTGAATCTGATACAAATCTATGGTAATTTTGCCCCATCTTTTCTAATGAATCAGGAATTTCTGGATAATCCTGTAGCTAAACAACGTATAGTAACCTTAATGCTCAATGCAAATGACGAACAAAAACAGGCGTTTCTTCATATTCCAGAAGACGCATTATTGTTGTATGCTCAGTTTTTAGAGAAACGACAAAAGCTGGATGATTCTTACTTGATGACAGCAACGATAATATTGGCTAATGAAGAAAGCCATACCGGTTCCAGCGCCAAACAGAAATTAGAGGACTGGGAAAGAATCCCCTCTGACGAGACGCTAAAAAAAGAGGAAGGGTTTGCAGAGGATACCGTTACACTTGTTTCATGGTTGCCTGGATATGATGTTGGCGTAGTATTTTTAAAAAGTTTTGACGGTCGAAAAGTCCAAACAAGTGATCTGATAAGCGCTGGAATTGATGTTGCATTTCTAATTCCCGATGTTATTGGATGGCTTACAGCACCTGCTACTGGTGGCGGTTCAACAGTTTCTATTGAAGCTGCAAAGGGAGCGCTTAAAGGTACTGTAAAACTGGGAGCAAAAACCGTTGCCAAAGAAACAATTAAACAAACTGCGAAAGAAACAATGAAAGAAGCTAGCAAGCCGATGCTTAAAAGTATAATGTTAGCGGGCGTTAAAGCCATGAGGCAAGTGGCAAGACATGTTGAAAAATTCACGAAGATTGATATTACTGAAACAGTACAGACCGTATTTGAGAAATGTCTTTTGAAAAACGACACCTTTAAGAAATTGACAGGTCTGGATGCCCGAATTTTCATGAGGTCTGACAGACGGGTTTATTTCAATTTTGGAAAAGCTATTGAAAAAATAGTTGGTTCAAATTTTACAAAATCAATTTCGGACGATGTGTTTTGGGGCGCTTCAACTCATGTGGTTTTATCAAACCCTAAAGTTCAAAATTCTATTGAAACGATTAAAGAAAAAATTAAAAAGATAAATAACGAGAAAAGCGAAGAAGAACAGTGGAAATCTGACTTGTCAGCCTGGTGGATGATGAATCAATATGATGAAATCACTACAGATGACAAACCATCCGATAAAACAGCACAAGCGACACAACAAACAGAATAGGAGATTCAACCAATGAAAAAGTTTATTTTAACTCTTTTGATAACATTGTTTTGCATATCAAATCTTTGTTATGCATCTTCGATGTCTAAGATTGTTCGTAAATTAGGCGGCGTTGCAGACGATGTTCCAGTTCGTCAGATGGATCATTTGGTTAAAAAACCTCCTAAAAATGTTCCAGTCCCTCCCAACCCCGCCAAAAGTCGCAAACTGTTAAAAGCGTTAGACGAAACGCTCTCTGGCGTTGTAGATACCGCAACGCTTAAGTCCATCAAAGGCATGGATGAGGCTTCGCAAGAGATTATTTTACAGATTGCCAGAGGAAGCAAGTCCGTCCGTGAAAATATTCCAGATATCATGCTTCGCACACAGTTTATAAAAGAAGCTAGCGGAGAAACGCTTGAAGCATTGGGAAAAGGTGATAAGCTATTGGTTAAAGACGCTCTGAATTTTAAAAACGTCATTGACGCCAAAGCGTTAAAGGTTCCAGAAGGAATGAGAAGTCTGACGTTTGACGATTTCGGCGTTTTTTTCAAGAAAACCGGCGATCGAGGCATGCATTTTTGGACTGAATATGTTCGTCCTCATTGGAAAGCATGGCTTATTGGAACGGCTTTTACCGCTGTTATTTTAACTCCAGAAGAATATTTAGATGAATTTGGCAATTTGACAGAAGAGGGCGCTAGAAAAGTTACTTCTTTTGGAGGTAAGGAGCTTGCAGCCATTTTAAAAGGAGTTTCCAAGGGGGTTGCCGAAGGGACAAAAGAAATCCCGAAAAAAATAGCTGAAGGAATTTCAGAAGGCTTTTTTAGTGATTTCTGGGGCATCTTAACGTTCATACTGATTCTTATTGGGACATTTGTTGTCTTATGGATTTTCACGCCTGTAGGACGCTTTATGAAATGGCTGTTCAGAAAATTCAAAAGTAAAAAGAAAACGAAATCAACAAAACAGGAGACAAAGCAGCAAGAATCAACTCCATCTGAAACTCCACAACAAAATTCAAATTCATAAAAAGACAATCCACAATCATTTTCAAAAATCATCAGGACAGAGTTAATTATCATGAAGAATAATCAAAATTATCGTATTGCATTTATTGGCGTTACCAGTTCAGGAAAAACATGTATTTTAGGACGTCTTGCTCAACAGGCAGACGCAGACTCGCGTTATAGCAGCACCTTGGTTAATCCAGTAATCAATACCAATTCATCCAACGCTCCACCGGATTCGGAAGAAGACATTGCTGTCAGGGGATATAACAAAATCAGAGAAGCTCAAACTGCCTTTGAAAATAATCAGTGCCCGGAAGCTACGCCAACTCATGAAACAGGGCGTTTGCTGGTAACTTTTGATATGACGGATGAAGAACGCGGCGAATTCAGAGTTAGTACTGAAGACTATTCCGGTGAGTTGATTAATGAGAAACTCCTTTCCAGCCAAGATTCTGCCACGAACGAATTAATAAGAAAACTCAGTCTGTATGACGGTCTGATTTTTGTTGTCGAAACGCTTTCTCCAGATGAAGACGTTGAGAAAGCAAATGAGTATGCTGAAAATGTATGCCGTATTTTTTCGGCAATTGAAGGTTGCAAGGGACCGCATAAATGGGAGAATACACCTTTAGCGATCATTTTCTCAAAATGGGATAAGTTTCATCCTGATATCAATTTCAGTAATCCAGAAGCTGAAGAAGATGAATTGGAAAGATACAGAAAGCAATATCCAGTCTATGAAAATTTGGTCAAACGTATTCGCCACACTACCAATACGCAGGATTCATTGTCAGATTTGGAATCTGAAAGTTCTGAGGCTACAACAGCGCAGCGTTCTGAATCTGAATTGAAAAAAATTGAGGAGAATACTAAAGTTTTCCCTGTGAGCGCTTTTGGAAAGAGCATTGTTGAAAACGGGAAATACCGTCCCGGTAAAAACGCACAAGCGTTTGGCATTGTCGCTCCCTTTGCTTGGATGGTCAAACGTTTAGATGAAATGAAGTGCGCTGAACTGAAGAAGGAATCCCAAAGCGTATGGAATTGGCTCTGTTTTGTCAAGCCATTTTGTTTGCTATGGAAAACAGTCTGTGCATTAAAGCGAATTCCAAAGAAGACCGAGAATGGCAAAGAGTTATGTAGGATTGGAAACTGGGCGTGGGGTCAGTTGGTCATTAGCGTTGTCATTGATTTGTTGTTTGCATATCTGATAGGTTGGGGAGTAGCCTATGGGATTGACTCATACTATTTAAATCAGTATCAAAAGGTTGTCAATAACCAGACTGCAACTCAAGAAGAGGTAAGTCAGGCGCATGATATAATTCGTGCATACGATGACTCTCTATTACGAAAAAATGTTTTGCATATCTTCCGGTCAACGTCTAAACTTGACAAGGAGATTGAGAAGATAACAGATAAGCGCGACGAAGTTCTTTGGGGCGGGGTTATTTCCGCAAAGACCGAATCTGAAAAATACGAAGCGGCTAAACGTTACCTCGAGATTTTTCCAAATGGAAAACATAAAGAGGAGGCAATTAACCTTGTTACGGAGTTTGAAAATAAGCAAAAGGATAAGGGAATTGAAGAATTAAAGAAGTTGTTGGAAACTAATCCTGCTAATTGTATTGAGCAATGTAACGTTTTTATAGAACATTACCAAAAGGGCGTTCATGTTGAAGAAGCAAAGAAAATTAAAGCGAGAGCTTTAGATAAAATTCAAGTTAAAGAAATTGAAGAAATAAAAGCTATGGCTAAGGAAAATAAGCCTAAAGCGAAAGCCAGATGCGAAAGTTTCGAAGGTATCTACAAACAAGGACCACGAGTTGATGAGGTTAAAAGGATTCGCGAAGAGCTTGAAAAAGGTATCACTCTGGAAGAGGACATTATTAGTTACCGTTCCCTTTATTCAGGCAAAGATGACGAGACTCTTACCAATACATTAATCAATATTATCAAGAAATATGGTTCAACTGATGAAGGCATTGTTGCATTGATTGGCGAGTACCCTGATAAACTTAAAGAGATGCTAAAAAGAAAATGCGAGGGGAAAAATGACTCTTACATTATTGATGAGCGTGTAAAGGCGAAGACAAGAGTTGAAAATTTGCGTTCGCTCTTAAAGGGAAATGAAAATCTCACTGCCTTAATCCGTGAATTGGATCATCAGATTCAAATTCAGGTCAGTAAATGGGATAAAAGCTTGTATCAAGACATTCAGAAGAGACCCGGTTTCTCAACCATCAAGTCATATCTAACGAACATGGATGGAGTGAAAAAATATGAGGGCGGAAGAATGAAAAAAGAAGTTGAAGCTTACAAAAAATGGCTTGAGGAACAAGATGTAGTTAAAGAATATACCATTTCGTTCAAAATGCAGTGGGATGAAAAAACGTATAATCGTCATTGTCGCGCCAAAATTTGGGTTGAAGATATTTCTAAAGAGAAATTCAATAAAATAGTAGATATTAACAAAGATCTTAAAGAGACGCTGCAGTTAGAAGTTAAAGTCAAAAAGAAATTTGCAGATTCAGTTTATTTTAAGGCAGAATTTAAGGCAGACGGCAACCGGACATTGGGGGCAAATGGATTCAAATGGGGTTCAGGAAGCGATTCATTCAAAGTGTCTTCCCTTGTTAAGGGGGGAGAAATAATAGATCTTCCTCCCAACGGGAAATTAATTGTAACAATAATTGATGCGCCACCAGAACCGCAACTTCCTCCATGGAAAGAATAATTGAAAGGAGATTTTAACGATGCAACAGATTATATTAGCAATTCAAACGCCCCGGGCTGGTAAATGGAACCATCGCTGGATTATTCCTGTTGGTTGTCAAACAGACGATCTTACGCTTAGAGAAGCTCTGTCTCGATTTGATTTGCTCATTTCAGGCGACTTTCAGAAAGACGGAATTGTATTCCATCGTCTTGTAGAGCAACCGTCCATCGGTCGTTCCGCACGAGAATTTATCTTCTTGTACTGTCCGGGCTTTTCTAACATAACATCTACACAGGGGAAAACTCTTTGTCATGATGCTTTGAGAGCATATTTCGAATCCCAAATGGAACAATTGGTTACTTCAATTGATTGGGACAATACAGACGGGGCAATGATTTATCATAGTCCAGACTTGGTCGCATTGTACAAAAACCTTGAGCAAGCAATTCAGCAAAACCCTGAGAAAAAGATTGTCTCTGATGATAAGGAAAATGAAAAGCCAAAAGGAAAGTCTGGTTGTGTTTTGTTTCTGACGTTGCTGGTTGCAATTCTAGCAGTGTTGTTTTATTTCGGTCGCGGAATTATCAACCAACGTCCAAATCTCAATCAGTATATTACTGATAAAGATCCAGCATCAAATAATTTTGAGGGGGCATCTCAAAGTCAAGATTTTTCTGATAATGGCAATAACAATACAAAACCGGTTCAGTCATCGAAGGAACTGTCATCTACCAATACTGAGTTCTCTCCCGGCGAATTGAAACCTGAAGATTACGAAGAATGGAAAAAATTATTTACTCTTGACGATGAAAATAATCCACAAAATCGTTATGATATGGTTCAAGCTGCCATTAACGCAGCGTATGAGTACTATCGTGGGGAAGATACACCAAAAGGCGATTTGACGAAGTTGTCAGCAAATGTTAAGGATTATGGTAATTTTACTAAAAAACTTTTTGCTATTCGAGATAAACCGTCGAAGGTTCTTTATGATGTTGAATCCAATCATGATTTGACATTCGAAGATAGTATTAAAGGAGTAGATCCAAAAGAATTCCGAAAAACGATTAACGATTTGCCTAACGTAATCAATGCGGTAAAGAAAATGGTTAAACAAAACAGCAAGAATGACATTGCGTTGCCGTCAATTCCAAATGTTAAGCCATGGAAAGTTACTGATTATCATCCCAACTTCTTCTTTGATACGGATAAAGAGATTATTGAGAATATTTGTGATTACATCAAAGATGTTAAAAGCAATTCAACAATAGACAATGTATTGAGCCAGTGTTCTGCAAAATCACATCCTGAATTTGAAGAATATCAAACGTGGATAGAGTTTTATAATAAGTTCATTAATTGGTTTCCAGATAACGAATAGTTTTCGCAAAAGAACTTGTTGCTTGCCTTAACCCTTTTAGTACAATTATTGCAGAGACGTTCTTTTGTTTCTGCAATAATTAAGCATGATTTATTGGTTTTTACTAACATTCATAGTCAGTCTGCATTTACTGTACGTTAAGAAACAAACTCGTAAATAATGATTAATGATTACGCAATCGCAATAGAATAACGCTAAAGCGGGAGGAAACTCCTGCTTTTTTGTTTTGCGAACTTCGTCCGCGATCCTGAAAGGTTTTTCGGCTGTGCGAAAGAGAACGAAAGCAGGTCAAATTTCCCCTTTTTGCCGTTTCCACTTCTTGCAATTCGATTCATTTTCTCAAAGCAAAGCCCGTCGATTTTAGAGTTCCGATAAAAAAGGAAAAAAAATGCACTATCTGTCGGCTTGTCACCCGTGTTTTTAGGGAGTTTTCTTCATTTTTAGCTCAGACTTTTTCCTCCTCTATTTCCTTTAAAAAGAAGTTCAGAGGAAATAATCGTATAAATCGGAAACACAAAAGCCCCACGTTGCCTTTCTGTTGGGTAGTTTTTTATCAGACGATAAACTATCGTAAGAAAGAAAACTCGCCCAGTAAACGGCTTGTAAGGCGATTAATGGAAAGGTTCACAAAGTAACCGTTTGCAGCCATTTACAATTAAAAAAGAAAACTAAAAACCAACAGAAGGAACAATAATCTTTTGGAGTGTCCAGAAGTCAAAGAACACATTCCAGACGAATTCGCCTTAGACACGCATACAGGCACTAAATCGGCATAGAGCGGAGCAACCCCGGCATGATTACATAATTACGGCATATGCACAAATTATATGTAATAATGAAACCTGCTATATATCAATAACTTATAATCAAATAATTGACATAATTACATAATTACGCCATATACAGAGAAAAAACTGATTTTTGATAATGATTATTAAGATGGATAATGACTTCAATGTAATATAAAAAGCCCCTAGGCGTTCACTTTGGGGCTATTGTTTGGGACGGTCTGAATAATCGTCCGTTGGTCAATCCGGCGTTATAATCAAACGTCGTGAATCGTGGCAACGATAGAAGGGTAATCAGTACTGACTTCCTCTATGCTCATTTTGCCGCCGACTTGATTCTCGCCGTCAACGCTTCCAGAAGGGCGGTTTGTTCGTCCCCGTCCAGTTCGTCAAACAGGGTCAAAATCTGCTCAAAATAATTCGAGCGTGGGCAAAACTGTGGGCGCTCATTATCGGCATCGTCTGATGTACCGTAAAAACAAGGGGCTTTAGAGTTTTGTTCGACCTCTACCTGAGGTATTTTTCCGCCTTGCTTGTCATAGCAAGGCATTTTTGTATAAATATTTCTTTTCAGCTTCTTGACAACGTCTTATCGTTATGATAAAATAATCTTAAATCTTATTAAATATCGGAACGACTCTGTAAGGGAAGAGCTATGGAAGAAAAACAATTGATTCAAAAAACCGTTTTGGGAAACGCTATCATGCAGAATCGAGAGCGTTTGATGAAAGTTATTTCCTGGCATGCATCAGACAAGCTTAAAAGACACATGCCAGTTGAAGACATTCTTCAAGAGGTCTTTCTTGACGCATATGACCGTTTGGATTATCTCAACGATAAACCGGAGGTCCCTTTGATTGTCAAGCTGAGAACCATTGCTTTGCAAACGATCGTTGACAAGGAACGTTATTACGGCGCCGGCAAACGCGATATCAATAAAGTAGTCTTTAACAAAAACGATGAATCTAAAAAAGATTTGTTTGTTATGTTGGCTAGCGCGATAACCTCTCCCAGTCAAAAATTTATACGTTCCGAACTCGTGAATCTTGTGCAAAAAGTTCTCAATGAACTCTCAGCCGAGGACAGGGTAATCATCACTTTGCGTCATTTTGAGCAGATGGAGTATGATGAGTGCGCTGCAATTTTGAATACCACTCTTGACGCTGCCAAGATGCGATATTTTCGCGCGCTTAAACGTTTCAAAGAGTTGTTCGAGAAAATTTCAGGATATAAACCATGAACCTTCCAGACCTTATAGATCAGTTTATACAGGCGGTTCGTTCCGGAGAGGATGTGTCGATAGGCTCTTTTGCCGCTCGATATCCGCTTCACGAAGAAGAACTCAAAGATATTCTTCCCATGGTTCTTGTGCTGGAAGGCGTTCAAATTCCGGATTCGGAAGAGACTGTGGCGATGGCTCCTGAACTCCCTAACATCCCGGAGCGGATTGGGGCGTACGAGGTTGTTCGCGAGATCGGACATGGAGGCATGAGCGCCGTTTACGAAGTCTTTGACCCGAACGCCAATCGTTCAGCGGCGCTGAAAGTTCATAGAATGCATCAAGCCGTCAGAGAGGCTGAGATTCTGAAAAAACTCCATCACGAAAATATCATTGCTTTTTACGATACCGGTCAGCAGGACGACGTCGTTTATACCGTTATGGAATTGGTTGACGGCGCCAGTTTGGATAGAACCAACTGGAAAGCGCTCTTTCCCGGCAAAACGCCTGATCAGGCGGCGGCTTTGATTATTTTACAGTCGGCTCGCGGGCTGGCGTATGCGCATTCACAGGGGGTTATTCATCGAGACATTAAACCGGCAAATATTCTTTTAACCAAATCAGGCTCTGTTCGGCTTTCCGACTTTGATTTGGCAGGGGGAGAACTCGCTCCAGACGTTCCGCCCAGCGGCGGGACAATGAAATACATGGCTCCGGAATGTCTGGTTGCTCAACCAGGTCCGGCGGCGATTTCGCCTAAAGTTGATCAGTACTCGCTGGGAAAAACATTTATCGACATGCTGGACGAAGATTCTTCGCCTGATTTGCGAGCCATTGCAAAACGCGCCATGGCGCTTGTTCCTTCTGACCGGTTTGAATCGCTCGACGAGATGGCAGACGCAATAGAGGATTGGCTTAAGATATCGTCAGAAGCTAACGAATAGGGCTTCGAGCGTTTATTAAAATTTCCGTAAATTTTTTCGATTTTGAAGCGTCCGAGGGCTTGCAACGAATTCGCAATTCAAGTAAAATACTGGAAATGTGGAAAAAGAATGTTTTAATTCACTCATATTTTTAATTGGAGATTCCCTGTTATGGTAATGAAGAAATTCATCAACGCCCCTGAAAATTTGACCACAGAACTTTTAGCCGGCATGCAGATCGCGTTCCCGGACAAGATTGTCGTAGATCAAAAACTGGTCTGCCGCGCCAATCCGAAGTCGACCGACAAGGTCGCTATCGTTTCGATGGGCGGAACCGGACACGAACCCGCAATCAGCGGTTTCGTCGGATACGGCATGCTTGACGTTTCTGTCGCTGGCGACATTTTCGCAGCGCCTGGCGGACCGAACGTCTACAAGGCTCTGGAAAAGATGAATCGGGAAGCCGGTACGCTGTTGATCGTTCTTAACCATGCCGGCGACGTCATGAGCGGCGACATGGCTATGGAAATGGCGGAAGAAGAAGGACTTAACGTCCGTTCCATCAACACTCACGAAGACATTTCCGCCGGTCTGGGCGCTCCGATGGCAGATCGCCGCGGTCTGGTTGGATGCATTCCTCTGGCGAAGATTGCCGGCGCTGCGGCTGAACGCGGCTGGAATCTGGACGAAGTCTGCCGCGTTGCCAACAAGTTCAACGACAACATGGCGACTTTGGCAGTTGCAATGCGCGGAGCCACTCACCCCGCCACCGGACAGGAAATCGCCACCCTGGCAGACGACGAAATGGAAATCGGCATGGGTCAGCACGGAGAAGGCGGCGGAGGACGCTGCAAGATCAAGACCGCTGACGAAACCGCTCAGATCATGGCGGAACAGCTTCTGCAAGCCGTCGACGCTAAAGCGGGCGACAAAGTCGTCGTTATTATCAACGGTTCCGGCGCCACGACTCACATGGAAATGTTCATCGTTCTCAACGGCGTGAAGAAGTATCTGGATTCCAAAGGCATCGTCATTGCAGACGCCAAATGCGAAGAAATGCTTACCGTTCAGGAATCCGCCGGGTTCCAGATGTTTATTGCCAAGATGGACGACGAACTGCTCGACCTGTGGAAAGATCCGTGCGATACGCCGTATTGGACGGTGCGATAATTAATTCGGAATTAGGAATTCGGAATTAGGAATTTCGCATCCCGTTGATCAAAGCGACCAACGGGAGCGGTTATTGGTATTTCGCGCGGTAGCGCGGACTGGGAGCGGCGCCTCGCCGCTAATCCCGGCTTTGCCAGTCGATCAATCTAAGCTGAACGCTTGTTCGACCGGCAAAGCGGTTGATACTGGGCTGAAAGACGATGTCAAACGCCTGACTGCCGGTGTTGACGAAATCGCTTGCCCAAGATGGGTGTTGAAACGCAACGCCTTTAACTGTTTCGCCGTTTTGGTAGAAATCAAACTGAACTCCGCCGGAACTTAACTGCCGCGGAGCGCATGCAAGACCAACGTTGGTTGCCATGAACGTTGGTCGCGGATTCTCTTTGCCAAACGGTTCCATTGCCTCCATCGCCAGCAGAGTATCCATTGTTAGGGCGTATAAAGGAACTTCTGCGTCAACGTACACGGGTTCGTCTGTAGACAATTCCGCTTTATGTTCTTTTGCGTACTCATTGATTTTCTGACGAAAGGCGTCGATATCGTTTTTCTTGACAGACAGTCCTGCCGCCATTTTATGTCCGCCATGACGCGTCAGAATGTCTGAACAATGCGCCAGCGCAGCGGCGACGTCAAAGCCCTCTACAGATCGGGCGGAGCCGGAGCAGGGTTTTTCAGAATCGTCGGTATTAATGGAAAGGATAATCGTTGGGCGATGGAATCTTTCGACCATTCGGGAGGCGACGATGCCGAGAACGCCTTCGTGCCAGTCCTGTCCTGCTAAAACCAAAAATGGATTTTCGTCCTCGGACAGGTATTTCTCTTTAACCATTTCTTCCGCCTGACGAGAAATCTCCTGTTCCAGACTTTTTCTCTTAAAATTCCATTCAAGCAACTGAGAAACCAGGCTTTGCGCTTTCGAGGGCTGAATCGACAAGAGCAATTCCACCGCTTTGTTGGGGTCGCCGACTCGACCGGCGGCGTTGAGCGTCGGAGCGATTTTATAAGAAATGTTCTCTGCGCTTAACGGCTGTTCGTGAAGCCCTAACCCCTGAAGCAGGGCCATGACGCCAATTGGGGCGCGATTCCTCAAATGTTTCAAACCGTTTGCGGTAAGAATACGGTTGTCGCCGGTTAGAGGAACGACGTCTGCAACAATTCCCAGCGTCGCAATGCCCAGCAGTTCAAGGAGAATATTTCGCAGGCGTTCTCCAACGTTAGAGTTTTTCATTTTCTCGCAGCACAACTGCCACGCCAGTTTGAACGCAACCGCCGACCCGCTCAACTCCGGAGTACATTTCCCATTGAGAGGAATCGCCGGATGAACGACCGCCAGAGCAGGGGGCAGCTCCCCGGATTCCAGAGGCGGATGATGGTCAGTAACAATCGTTTTCAGACCCAAACTGTTTGCCAAAGCGACTTCTTCCAGGGATCGAATGCCGCAGTCGACCGTAACGAGCCAGTTATACCCCTGCTGAGCCAGGTTCTCAACAGTATGATTGTGCAGACCGTATCCGTCGTCGTGCCGGCTGGGAATATAATAATTTACTTTTCCAGCTCCGCCCAAAGCGGTGATGATTCTGTACAGAACAACCGTTGCGGACATTCCGTCGACATCGTAGTCGCCGTAAATAACGAACGATTCGTTGTTTTCAATTCCTTGAAGAATCAGTTCCGCCGCATCTTCACAGCCATAAAGCGAACTTGGCGGCTCAACTTCTGAAAACGACGACGCCAAAAAGCGGCTCCCCTGTTCCGGAGTCATTTTTCGAGCGCACAGCAGCTGCGCCAGAGCGTAGTGAACGTTGAGCTGTCTTGCCATCCGTTCAATTTCACCGGAATCGTGTAAAGGAATCTGCCAGTTTGTATCAAATAAACGTTGCATGGGGGGAGGAGGGAATAGGGAGTAGGGAGTAGGGAATAGACAAAATAATTTTCTCGCAACTCGCAACTCGCTACTCGCAACTAAAACAAAAAACCGCGCGACAAACTGTCATGCGGTTTTTGTAATTCGGTAAAATAGGAAACTTATTTCTTCTTTTCCTTGTGATTGACGTGCTTACGGCACTTCGGGCAGAACTTTTTCAGACTGAGCTTTTCTCCGCCGGGCTTGCGGCGCAGGACGTAGTTGTAAGTTCCGCATTCTTCACAGGCGAGAAATACGGGTTCGGACTTCTTCTTGCTTTTAGCCATCGTTTTACTCCTGGTTCGGGCGAACCGGAAAAACGGTTGCGCCTATATGTTAATTGATTATCGTCTTTGACGAATCGCATGCCTAAAAAGAAGCTATTTTTTCTTCCTGACAGCTTTCCTGCGTTCGTCAGTAACATTATATTTAGTTTAGGTATTATAACCAACGTCAATAATTCATCAAGGGGGGGCAGAAATATAATTCCCTTTTTTTCAAGCAGACGTCCCCAAAAATGCCTTTTTAAGACACGAAAATCTCAAAAGATATAAAAAGAATAATATTAACAGAGAAAATTGATTTGAACGTATCTGCAGTAATGAGGGCGCTGACGGATTGAAATGGCGTTGTGAGAGACTTGAAAGTCGACAGCGGCGCTCTGAAACAGGAGCGTTTCGATGTCGACTTTCAACAGTCTTAAAACCCGCAGATTGACAATCTGCAACAATTGCCTTACTTCAGCTTCTGTTCAAAGAGCCATTCAGCAAACCCGGGCGTGTAGTAGACTTCCGTCCAGATGGCGTGTCCGCGTCCGGGCAACTCTGTATACTTGACATCGCAGCCGGCGGCTTTGAGCGCGGCGACGGCAGAGCGAGAGCGTTCTACCGGAACGGCAGGATCGCGATCGCCGTGGAAGAACCAGCCCTTGGCGTTTTTGAACTGGCAGATTTTCTCGTTGTCCGCGCCGCCGCACAGCGGGACGTAAGCGGCAACCTCGTCCCCGCGTCGGCAGACAAAATCGCAGGCGCCGTATCCGCCCATCGACATCCCGGTTACATACAACCGGGACTTGTCGAGCGAGAATTCTTTTCTCAATTCGTCAATGACCGCCAGCAAGCAGGTCATGCTGTCAGACGGGGTAACGGGCGTTGTGTGAGCCGTTCTTTCCGCCCAGTTCGTTTCGCACCAGCGTTTTCCGATCGGGCATTGGGGCGCGATCAGGAAAGCGGGATTCTTTACCCGATTCTCGCCGCTGATAAGCGTTAAGAACTGCGGATGGAAAAGCTGCTTGACGTTGTCGTCGCCGCGTTCGCCCGCTCCGTGAAGGAAAATAATCAGAGGATAGGACTTGTTTGGATCGTAGTTGTCCGGCTTGAACAGACGATACGGCAGTTTCGCGCCGTCGGGGGCTTGATAAACTCGCGCTTCGGAATTGGCGATAAGTTCCTGATAATCTTCCGCCGCGTTACAGGTGGTTACAAGGGTCATGGCTAATAAAGCAAAGGGAATGAGGTGTTTCATGGTTTGGGGTAAAGTGGTTAAGGGGTTAGAGGGATGATGAAAGGCGGTAATGAAGTGAGCGAAGCGAACGGAATTACGCATTCGCCATCAGGCGAACAAAACGACAGATACAAGCTTTTTGGTTCGCCTTCGGCGAACTGCGTAACTCCACTCCCGTTGGTCGTTTCGTTACCGCCTTCCATAGCTAGCGGCTCAATTCTTCAATCGCCTTGGCGACCGCTGCTCGGCGCTGGTAAATCGCGTCTGGCGAAAAGTTGAACGTCGTCCAGTTGGACGTGATTTCCTCTGGAACCGTTAGCAGCGACTCGTATTTCTGACGCTGTTGAGGCGTGAGGTTTTTGGCTTCGGTGAGTTTCGATTTGAGAATCTGTAACATCTCAAAATCTTCGATACCTTCGCGGAGCGCTTCAATTCGAATTGACGGAACCGGGGCGTCCAGATTCGGTTCTGAACTGGGCGTCTGGCATGACAGCGGCGGATAGAGGAATCGTCCGTCGCCGTTGCCCCAGAAACGTTTTGTTCCAGGAGCCAGAGCGCCGTCGTGAACGTAACACATGGGATCAAGATACGGGTTTTGCGGAGCGTTCGGATCCGGGAACGCCGAGGGGGACGTCCAGTAGTTGGACTGCCAGACGAGAACGCCGCTGATATCGTATTTCCAGGTCTGCCACAGCCACGTCCTCAATTCGACGGCTGCGTGGTCGGTGAACTCTGTGCAGTACGGAGCGCGCGGCCAGCAGCAAACGTACGTCCAGAATCGCGCGCCTTTTGCTTTGAGCGGCTGCGCCAGATCGTGATTGTAATTCGGCGTAACAGGGCACCAAATGTCAATCCTGCCGAGGTTTTCCTTTTCCACTTCGTCCGCTCCCGGTTCTTCCGTAATCATATTGGGAATTTCCGGCGCGTAGAGCTTGATTCGGTTCATGCCGTCGCGAACAAACTCGTAGTCCTTTTCAGCTGGCTCGTCAAACCAGTAGGTGTAAAACATGTTCAGCCAGCCTTTTTCCTTGAAATGATTTTGCAATTGGACAACCTGGCTTTTGAACATCGCCTGATATTCCGGCGTGTCCTCTTTGTATCCGAGCAACTGCGGTTCCCAACGTTGCTGGAACGTGCCGCCGCCCATGCCTTGAATTGGCAAACGCATTCCGGTGAAATTGTATTTCTCAATCGCGTTGGCAAAGGCAACGTCAAACGCCGTGAAATCCATTTCCGCATGAGAAGCGCTCGGGTTGTCTTTGTCAACGACAAATTTCACCTTGAACGGATCCAGCGGAACCGGATTGTACGGACTGATTCTGTATCGACCCAAGAGCTTATAATACTTGTCCAGAATAATGCGTTTATCGGCTTCCGTTTTAACGCCGTGGTATTTCCAGGCGTAGTTCCAGTTGAACCCGAACGCCGTTTCAAGTGTGTTGAACTTGGGAATATCAAAGCCCCAGACGCGAAGCGTAACAGGGACGTTCGCCGTCTGCGTCTTCCCGTTGGCGGTCAGTTTCAAGGTAACGGTTGTCTGGTACGTTCCCGCCGGCGTTCCTGCTGGAACGTAGACGGTAATCCAAACGAGGCTGTTCTTTCCAGCGTCAGCGGTCAGTTCGTCCGGCAGAGGCGGCAAGGCGTCTGGCCAGAAGTCTCGAACTCCCGTAGAATCCGTCGGGTGCGAAACGTAATGATAGTAGACGCTTCTTAACTCGACGTTAGACGCAGGAATCGAATTGCCGTCAGCGGACTTCAAATCGCCGGCAACGCTTGCGGAGATTTTCGTTTCCGCGTTGGGACGAACGACCAGCTGTGCGGATTCATAGTCGTTCCCTGCAGCGGAAAGGGAGATTCCCTTGGATTGAGGCGCGTCTGACGCCTTGGGCGCTTTTCGAGTCAGCGGAATTTTATGCATCGCGTCCGCCCACCAGATCGGAGCGTCAACGTCAGCTTTAAGAAGCCAGCCGTAATCTTCGCGATAGAAATCCGGGACGTAATACGAACAGCGCAAAACGCTCGTCTTGTCAGCGCCGAACTCGTCTTTCCAGTTGAGCGTTACGTCATATACTTGCTCTCCCGGCTTGTCCTGAGGAAGATTGTACTTAAAATCCTCGGGATAGCCGCCGTTTCCGGAAACGAGTTCCCAGAAATGCGTTGTACCGACAAGGTCCAAGCTGGACGGCTGATCCGATTGAACGTTCCCTCTTTTTGTGTTGGCGGTAAATCGGAATCGATGAAGCTGCAAATTGGCGCTTCCGTTAAATTCCTCTGTAGCAAACCGAATCCAAACGCTTTTGGCGTCGAGCTTGTCTGCGGCGCCGTTGGCTGTCCCGGTTTGCGTCAGTTCCGCAAGCGGCTGCCAATTCTCGCCGTCAAGCGAATACTGAGCGACGAGCTTTCCGCGAACAAAATACTCGCAGCTCATTTCCAGCTGAAAGTCTTTGAATGCGTCGCCGCTGGGGGAATTGAACTTATAGACGACTTCCGAATGGCCGCCGAAACACCATCGACAGGTGTTAAAACTCGCCGTCCAGCTTTGCAGAGCCGGAGAGCAGGAACCTCCGGTTTTGTTGAACGACGAAGCAAAACTGTATGCGCCTGTAACGGGATTGTACGTTTCGTTGTCCGAAAGTCCGTTGGCGCCCGTCCTGAGCGTAACAGGAAGAATTTCCGCCTCGGCAAACTGGAACGTCGCGTTGGCTTCCCATTGACCCAGACGTAGTATGTCGTTTTTCGCGTCCGGACGAATCGGGAAAATGATGGTATACGTTTTCCATTCCGTCGTGAACGAAAAATCTTTGTTGCAGAATCGTGGACCTGTCATGCCGCCGTGGCCGGCTCCGAGCGTTCGGGCTTTGAATCGGAACAGCCCCAAGCCGCCTTTGGACGCCTGACGAAGCTGGTCAAACGGGAAATCGGAATAAATCCACGCCGACGTCCCGGAACCCTTTCCGGTCAGCTGTAACACAGCGCCCTCAACGCCGTCGACATGGGAAATGACTTCGCCGACTCCGCCGTCGGTCAGCTTCCATGAGGAATCGGAAAAATCGAATTTCATTCGCCCGCCGTCGAGCGTTACGGAGTCAGCAAAAGCGCTGACGTTAAACAGGATAATTGCGGTAAATAATAATATGCGTTTCATGGTATTAAGTTGCGAGTTGCGAGTTGCGAGTTGCGAGAGGATGAAAGGCGGTAATGAAGTGAGCGAAGCGAACGGAATTACGCATTCGCCGTCAGGCGAACAAATGACGGGTTCAAGCTTTTTGGTTCGCCTTCGGCGGTGCGAAGCCGCACGGGCAGAAGGACAAGGTTATGCTTCCGAAAAAGCTGATTTCGGCATTACCCACTTCCAAGCAGGAACCGACCTTGTCGGCTGCGTAACTCCACTCCCGTTGGTCGTTTCGTTACCGCCTTCCATTAATTGCTAATCTCAGAAATTCCTCGTGATTCCCTGTTTGAACTGCGGGTAGTTTCCGTCGGCGTCTGGTTCGAGGGGCGAGGGCGAGTCCAGTTCCAACGCGTCCAGGTCTTTGACGAACTGGAATTCCGAATTCCAGGCTTTGTCATAGGAAATCTCCTGACCGGATTCCAAAGCCATGCGTCCCATAATTCCAGCAAAGGCGGACTTGATGCCCTCGTCGACCTTGACGTTGGGCAGGTCTTCGCGAATAATGCGGAACAGACGGTTGTGCTCTTCCTGATAGGAATCGTTTTTCGGCTTTTCGGAACGCCAAACGATGTCGTTGTGATCTTCCGTAAATCCTTTGTAGATGCACGGGCTGGGGTGTCCTTCGCCCAAAACCGCCATGCCTTTGGTTCCCTGAACGACGCATTTGAACGCCCACCACGTGCCGGGGATTTGTCGCTGCTGAACAACCATACGCACGCCGTCTTTGAAGTGGTATTCTACCGTGGAATGATCGTAAGCCTGGTCTTTAATTGTACGAACGGAACGTCCGCAAACGCCCTGGCACCAAACCGGCCAGTCGTTCTTCGACCAGCAGCCGATGTCGATGTTGTGAATCATCCAGTCGATAATCGGGCTTCCCGCCACCCATGTAAAGCTGTTGAAGTTGAGCAGTTGGTTTTGCAGCGTCGATTTGTTGGGATCGTAATTGTACGGGACTTCTTCCTGGCAGCGATAGACGAAAATGCCGGTGATGTCGCCGATAGCGCCGTTGTGAATCTGATCGACGCAGTCTTCGGTGCGGAAGTACTTGCGGTTGTTCAGCCCCGTCATGACTTTAAGCCCCTTTTCCTGGGCGATTTCCCACGACCTGGCAACGTGCTTGATGCCGGGCGTGTCAACGGCAAACGACTTTTCCAGAAAGACGTGAATTCCCCGTTCGACCGCGTAACGGAAATGAATGTGACGAAACGCCGTCGGCGTTGTCAGAATAACGACGTCGCCGGGATTGAGGGCGTCAATGCACGCTTTGTATCCGTGCAAGCCGTGAAATCGGGCGACGGTGTTGGGGTCTTTGTTTTTCAGTCTGTCCGGGCGGGCGTCCACAACGCGCTGAAGCAGACGTTCCGTTTTGAACTCGAACGCGTCCGCCATGGAAACCAGCTCAACGGGACCTTCGGTGCTGAGAGCCTGTAACAGCGCGCCTGACCCGCGGCTTCCGCAGCCGACAATGCCGACGTGAATGGTGTTGTTTTCAGCCGCATGAACGGCGGGGATGGTAAACGCAGGCGCAACTGTCGCGGCGGCAGCGGCTCCTTTAAGGAATTGACGGCGTGTTGTAGGCATGGGGAATTCTCCGTAGGGTTAAGGGGTTGGTTAATGTGTGTGATTTATGTAATGACGGTTGTGGCTTTGAGTTCAAGCTGCTGTTATTTAGGCGACTGCAAAATTCGGTCAGTAACAGCAATAAGCCAGTCAGCGCGTTTTGCCAATACTTCCTGACCAAGTTCAAGAAGAACCTGCTGACAGAGTTTGACTTTATCTTCATCGTCAGCGTCTTTTGAAATCTGATTGCTTTGATTGGAGTCGATGCCAAACCAGGAAGAAACTTTGTTCCACATATCGGAATTAATGTTTTCAACGGCTTTTTCGTCTTCAAGCAAGGTGTCAATAGAATAATCAGCCATTGTAAATGGATAATAAAGCTGTTCTATTCTGCGTCGAGCTATAGTAAAAAGACACATTCGATTGTAGAGCCACCAAATTGCCATGATAGCCAAAATAATCTGAATGATCAAACGAACCGCCATCAAGGGGTTGTAAAGGTGTTCAGCGGATGGACATTGAGCTGCGGCGTAAATTAAATTCAATCTTTTGATTTCAAAAAATGCGCCAAAACATGCAATAATTATAATTACAGCATGAAAAATTTTCTCTTTATGGGAAATAAGGAAGTAACGTTTTGTTTTTTTCTGTTGTTTGATTTTTCGATAAATGTTTCCTAAAAAACCATCGAAGCCTGTGTAACAATTTTGCGCCCACTTAATACGCGATGAGACGTATCTCTTGATGATTTTGAAGAGATAACAGGCAAGAATCAAAAGCCAAATGGCAACAGTAACGCCAGCTCCCCAAAAAATTGAATCCTTGAAATGCAAACCGTCAAATCCGAGCGTTTTCCCGCAGATGCTAAAATGGACGCCAAAATCAGCAATGAAAAACGCTGCTAAAAACGGGATTGTTGAAGCAATAATCCACGCTATGGCCATTGGCAGGAAGGATAACGTATTCATACGAAATTGAGCGCTGCTCATTCTGAATGTTTTATCAAATCTGTGAATAATATCTTCAATCCAGATAGTGTCAAGTATTCGGATTCGTTCTTTGAGAACTTTCGTTGATTCAATTTTGGGACTGTTGGGTATTGTAATGTTAAGTCCGTTTAACGCTACTATAATCCAGTCAACCGCGGGAATTTGATGCGAACGGAAATTGGCGCTAACGCGGTTGTCCATACTGGCAATTCTCCAAAAAACCTGAACTTTCAAACAGTCAGTCAGCGTTTTAAACTGATGATACTTATAATGCCATGAATTCAGATAGGACGTAACGCAGCAATAAAAGATCGTAATTATACATAACGACACAGCAAAACTGAATGCCAGAAAAGCTCCAATAACTCTGGAGACGTTTACGCCCTGGTCTACTATCAATTTGTCTATCTTTGGAACAGGCATGGGTTGTGGAGCAAAATGTTTTAAAGCGACTACAATCTGCTCCCAATAGTATTCTCCTACTGGCAATTTATGATAGGGAATCCACTGCGTAACATAATAATGGCTCAAATGAAAAATATTGGTTCCAAATCCCATTACACAGATGTCGTTCAGGAAAATGAGCGTTGCATTGAGCACAAGCAGTATTAAAAAGGTACTGCAAAACAAACGGATTAATCTATAGTTTTTTTTCTGATAAAAGTCTGAAAGTTTGCTCAGCAGACAATAATGGGCAATAAGCTGCCCGGTTGGTTTATCCGTTTCAGGAATGTTTTCTTTTTCAATTGTTTTGCCGCTGTTTTTGTATTTATTGATGACGTACTCTTCAATAAAAGAACGAAGAGATTGATTATTCAACGGAATTCTCTTGTCCTGACAGGCGTAATTGAGTTCTTTTAAAACTTTGATGTTTTTGTCAATTTCGGGATAGCTTCCAATGTCAGAGAATTTCCTGCCAAGCCACGTTTTGCGAAGCTGTTCTACATCCCAAAACTTGGGTTCAGATATTATCAACTTGCGTTTTTGGTCAATCTCTTTGGTAATAATTGCGCGGTCATAATATAAATAAACCGGCAAAAAGGTGGAATCTTTCCGAAGGGTTTCTGTATCTGTTTGAATATGCAAGACCGGTCCCGTAGCGGGATGAGTTATCAAAGTAGTGGGATTGGTAATAAAGTCTGATTGCTCGCTGCGCGAAAGACCGGGATAACCTTCTAGTTTGTATCGAACCGCCCAGGTCAAACTGTCGTCCTGATCTTTCCAGTTGTCTTTTTCTCCCTGCCAAAAGACAATCATCAAATGGGAATGCTGTGCAACAAATTCATTGAACATGCGCCATTTTTTCAGCGTTGTTTGATGAGCAATATGAGGCATTTCATATTCAGACAGTTCCCAAATGTATTTTTTGTATTTGTCATTGTCGTGATTTTTGAAATCGTTATAGCGATTTTCAAACGCGATGACGTTCTCATTGCTCTCTCCCTCCTGTTTGAGCTGTTTGACAAACTCGTCCTTTGGCAATGGAAGGACTGCAATTAATCGAACGAAAGGATATTTGTTCTGCAGTTCTTCTACTACGTCAGTAACCAGTTCTCCGATTTCATCTGCAATGTTAATCAGGATAATTAGTGGAAAGTCAATTTTCTTTTGCCAGAAATTTTTTTTCTGCCATTTTTGGATAACCTGCTCCAGATAGATTGCCAGAGTTTTTTTCATCAATTGTTTAGCATGCTGCTTCTCAGAATCGTCGTTAACGCCCAATTCTTTCAGATTCAAATGCCCCAGGATGGAAATAACGTATGGGAAAACGGGGACTTTAACGCCCTTGTCGTTTGTCGTCCAGCCGTAGCAATATGGCGGCTCGTTTAGAAATCCGTCAAAATCAGAAGTTTGCGTATTAGTAGAGCTGTTTAAGTCAGAGGCATTGGTTGTCATGATATGGTTGAGGTTAAGGGTTGTGGGGATGTTATTGTGGGGAAGTGGAGGATTATAAGAATTGCTTCTTTGTCGTTTCCCAAATCGACTATATAATATTTCTATTATAAATAACTCATTTTCTCTATGCAACCCCCGGGGACGCATTTTTTTGAGGTTTAATCAAAAATCATTTTAGGTCGAATTTGCTATTATTAACGAAGGCGTTGTATCATGGAACGAATATCCCTGATATTGACGGCGCTGTCAGTTCTGAAGATGTCGCAAAACCGTATTTTCCAACGAGTTATACGCGTTTCGACACCCTGAAAGATGGAGCCGACAATCTGCTGGGAGCGCGACTGCCGCCCCGGTTACTTTGAGAAATTGATGGACGGTTGCAGGGATGGGAATTCGCCTCAGGATGGAAGCCTGATCGATGGAATTGAAAAAGCGGAGCGGGGAATACGCCGACTTGCGACCATTCCCACTCCAGGTTCTTCGCGTTATTTAGGCGATTGCAAATTCCGATCCGTATAGGCAAGCAGCCAGCCGGCGCGTTTTGCCAAGACGGTCTCTCCAAGTTTCAGAAAAACCTGCTGACAGAGTTTGACTCTTTGTTCATCGCTGACATTGTTTGCATTAGCGTTTTCTGATTTGGGAGAGTTATTGTCGGCATTAATTATTTCAACGGCTTTTTCATCAGTCAGGAATGTACTGATTAAATAATGAGCCCGATTAAAAGGATAATACAGTTTTTCGATTCTGGCGCGAGATTTGGCAAACAATCCCATTCTGCAGAACAGATACCATATAGCCATATTGGATAAGGAAATTTGAATTATTGAACCAATCGCCACCCAGGGGTTAAACAAGGCATTTTTAAAAACGGGATTTTGTGAATCGGCATAAATATCAAAAAAAACGCCAGCGCAAACAATTAGTATAATTAAATAAAGGGAAAAAAGCTTCCTTGGGGATGGCGTTTGGAAATAGCGCTTTGATTCATCCTTTTGCTTAATCTTATGCTGATAAATATACCTGAGAAAACCAGATTTGTTAGACGCGTCTTCTGCCCATTGCAAGCGTTTCTCAAGCCATTTTCGGATGATGGTGTGCCATAACACATAAAGAAAGGGATAAAATAATGCAAACAAGATGAGAACGCAACTAATTGTTGCCCACATAGGCGGTTGAGTAAAAAGAACCAGTATTGTTGATAAAATGGGCAGCATAACAGCAAAGAAAGCTAAACCTTCCCGGACTGTAAATTTTTCCGACTTCCGATTCGAAAAGTTGGTTAGCTTAAGATGGCTCCAAATAAATTTAAACAATTTTGTTCTGATTATGTTATTAAAACCGTGAATGTTCTTTTCAATCCAAATGTCGTCCACTATTCTTAATCGCTCCTTAAGCTTTGAGGTTGATTCAATTAGTCTGCTATTTGGAATTGTTGCATTAATCCCGTTAAGAGCCATTAAAAGCCAATCTATTGCATGGGTTTGATTATAATAGAAATTAGTACAAATTCTACTGTCCAGCCCAGCAACTTTCCAATAGACTTGTACATTCAAACAGTCCTCTAAAGTTTTAAGTTGATGGTATTTATAATGCCAGGAATTCCAGGAGGACGAAATATAGCAAGCTGATACGCCTATTAAGAAGACAATAATCAGAACGCTACACAGGAGAGACAATCCAACGATATTAGAAACGCCTTGAGTGTTATTATTTATTAAATCGTCAAGCTCCGGGTCCTGACTGGTTTGAGGGATGAATTGTTTTACAGGAACGAATAACTGTTCCCAATAATAAGCGTTAATTGGCAAATCCTGATTGGGAATCCAGTGTAACATATAATAATGGCTCAGCCGATAAATGTTGACGTCATTTTTCATTGAACAGACGTTGCTTAAGAAGAATAGAGCGATACTGAACCAAAATAGCATTAAGAAAAACAGACAAAACAAACTGGCTAATCCATAGGTCTTTCTCTTGTAATACTCTGAAAGCTGTTTCACGATGCTGTAATGAGCCAAGAACTGTCCTGTGGGCTGATCGACTTCTGGAAAGTCTGCTATATCAATCGGTTTTTTGTTTTTTGGGCGCTTTCCGATAATATCCTTTTCAATAATTGAACTCAGAGGCGGGTTATTTAACGGTTTGCTGTCTTGGCTGGCGTTTTTGTCCTGGCAGGCGTAATTGAGTTTTTTTAATATCTCGAAATTATTATTAATCTCAGGACGATCCCAAATATCAGAGAATCTTCTCCCTAACCACGAATGACGACGTTTTTCCAAATCCCAAAACTCGTAATTGGCTATAATCAGTTTTCGTTTTCCGTCAACTTCCTCCGTAATGTTTGTACGTTCTGGATAATACCGAACAGGCAAAAATTCTTTTGACGTCTGAAGCGTTTCGGAATCAGTCTGAATATGAAAGACCGGTCCTGTAGCAGGATATGTCAGCCAATCAGTTTGTTCATTTCGAGAAAGACCAGGATAACCTTCAAGTTTATATCGAATCGCCCAGGTCAAGCTGTCGTCCAGACCGCTCCCGGTATCTTGATCTCCTTGCCAAAATGCAATCATTATATGGGAATGTTGAGCAACAAATTCATTGAACATGCGCCATCTTTCCAGCTTTGTCTGCCGAGCTTCGAGCGGTATTTCACGCTCAGACAGTTCCCATATATATTTTTGATTTTTTCCATTTTCGTTTTTATTAAAATCGTCATAGCGATTTATAAACGCATTGATATTCTCGTCAGTTTCTCCTTCTGCTTTAAGTTGATTAATTAATTCATTTTTAGGCATGGGGAGAACGGCAATTAACCGTACAAAAGGATATTTTTCCTGAAGTTCTTCAACGACGTTTGTAACCAGTTCTCCGATTTTATCTGCAAAGTTAATCAGAACGATTAAAGGGATGTCTATCTTTTTTTGCCAGAAATGTCTTTTTCCCCATCGTTTGATAATCTGTTCCAGATACGCTGCCAGAGTATTTTTCATTAATTCCGTTGAGCGTTCAATATTATCGTCTGGAATACCCAGCTCTTTCAGATTCAGATGCCCCAGAATGGAAATCACGTATGGGAAAACGGGGACTTTAATGCCTTTGGCGTTTGTCATCCAGCCAAAGCAATATGGCGGTTCATCAATAAAACCGTCATTATCTTTCTTATTGTCGGAATTGTTTGTATCAGAGGCGTTGGTTGTCATGATTATATAGTTGGAGCAAGGGATGTTTGAATGTTAATTAATGCGGGGAGACGAAGAATTTTAAAAATTGCATTTTGTTGTTTCCCAAATCATTTATAAAATTCTATTATAAATAAAACTTTTTTTCTATGCAACCCCCTGACACAAAAATTTTGGGGAGATTCTTGATTTTTTCATTTGATTGGGATACACTAAACTTATCTTCAACATACAATTAATCGAATTTGTTTTTTATTTACAAGGATTTTGAACCATGAAACGAATATTCCTGTTATTGGCGTGCCTGTCGGCGCTGGCGGTCAGCGAGACGGCGCTTTCCAGCGAGTCAGACGCTCCCGATTCCTGGTCGATGGGGAAGGCAACCTGCTGGGGACGCGACGCCGGCGCCGCGACGCTGTCTGTGGATTCCTCTGAACTTCTAAACGGAGTCCCAACCCGGCGGGTAGACTATACCGGAGTCAACGACTGGGCGGTAACGCCGACGTCAAAGCCGATTCCCGTTCAGGTCAGCGAGGTGTGGGAAATCGCCTGCGACGTCAAAGTCAAGGGCGAGGGAACCGCCAAGATCAGCGTTGTTGCCTATAACAAAAACGAAGTTGTCCATTGGAGTTACGGCGAAAAGGGGACAACTCAAACCAACGGCGCTAAGCGATTGACGTCTCGATTCGTCGTGGAACGCAATGTTACAGCTATTCAACCGCGATTTATCGGGCACGGCGCTGGTTCGTACTGGTTTGCCAATTACACCGCAAAGAGAATTGGCCGTTTGGAACTGCCGACAGAAGACAAGATTCTCACGATAGAAAACGCGGCGATTAAGGGGGAATTCCATACGCTCAACGGCGCATTGAACGTAACCGACAAACGCTCTGGCCGCATTTGGCGTCAGAACTCTGCCAACGCCCGGCATTGGGTTCTTCGCCCTCGTAAAACCGGACCGCGGACAATCGCTTTTGACCTTCTGACAAACGCTCAGAGTCTCATTTCCTGTTCCTTTGAAATCGACGAAAGCAAGCCGGAAATCCTCTTTACCCTCGACGCGGCGGACAGGACTCAGCCATTTGCCAATCTGGCATACCCGTATCCGTTCCAACCCCAATCGGGCGACAGAATTATCGTCCCGATGAACGAGGGAATTTCCTATCCGGTTGAGGAACCGAACATTCACTTTAGTTTGATTACGTACGGCGGACACGGTATCTGCATGGCGTTTTGGGGCGTGATGGAAGACGTTTTCAAAACGCCTGACAATGCGACTGGCAGCGCATACATGGCGATTTACGAAACCCCTGACGACGCCCGGCTGGAAGTTAAACCCTGTAACGCGAACGATACCGGTCTTTTGGCGGCGGGCGCGGTTTGGGAATCTCAAAAAGGAGCGTTTGGATACACTCGAAAACTGCGTTACGTCTTTTTCGACGGTTCAGATCGCGTTCAAGCTCATGTTACCATTTGCAAACGCTATCGGGAATACGTCAAACAGACGGGGCTTTGGGTTCCGTTTGACGAAAAAGTTCGGTGCAATCCTGCGCTGGCAGACGGTTTCGACCGGCTCATCGGCGCGGTCAACGTCTGGTGCATGGGCGGAACCTCCGATAAAGTTCAGCTCGTCAAGGACATGCAGGCGGCGGGAATAAAGAGAATTCTCTGGTCTGGCGGCGGGAACGAATTCGAAATCAAGGCGATGAACGAGCTGCCCGGCGTACTGACAAGCCGATACGACATCTATCAGGATATTATGGATCCGTCGCGTGAGTCGGAACTGCCCGGCTGGCATAACGGCTGGATCAAAGAAGCATGGCCGAACGATATCATGCTCGACAAAAACGGAGTCTGGATTAAAGGTTGGACGGTTACGCCAAAAGACAAAACCAAGCCGAGAATTCCCTGCGGCGTTCTGTGCGACTCCAAAGCTCCCGACTACGCGCGTAAACGTATTTCTCAGGAATTGAAAACGATTCCCTATAAAGCCCGGTTTATCGATACGACAACCGCCTCGCCTTGGCGCGAATGTTATTCGCCCAACCATCCCATGACCAGAACCGAAAGCAAAATCTGGAAAATGCGTCTGCTGGGATTGATGGGCAGGGAATTCAACCTCGTCTGCGGAGCGGAAACCGGACATGAGGCGTCCGTCCCGTATTGCGATTTCTTTGAAGGCATGATGAGCCTGGGACCCTATCGAATCCCGGAAGCGGGGCGAAATATGGTTCAGATTTGGGACAAAGTCCCCGAACGCGTCGCGAAATTCCAGGTGGGAGAATCGTACCGGCTTCCGCTGTGGGAACTGGTTTATCACGACTGCACCGTCTCGTACTGGTACTGGGGAGACTATAATAATAAGCTGCCCTCTCTGTGGGACAAACGCGATCTGTTCAATACGCTTTACGGCGTCCCGCCCATGTTCATGTTTACCTATCAGTACTGGCTCGAACATAAAGACCGCTTTGTTCAGAGCTACCAACTTGGCGAGAACGTCTGGCGCAGCGCCGGTCGCAGCGAAATGCTCGACCACCGGATTCTCTCGCCTGACCGCACGGTTCAGCAAACTGTTTTCGCAGATGGCACGACCGTAACCGTCAACTTTGGCTCAAAAGACTTTAGAACGTCAGACGGGAAGAAAATTCCTGCCGGAAAAGCAGTTATAGAAAAGATATTGTAAAAACATTATTGCAATTTTTAACAGAATAACAAGATAGAATTCGACAAATTTTCAATTTTAACGATTATAACAATTGTAGCAATCAGTAAGAGTTCGACAAATAAACTATTTTTAACAAAAATCCGATTTTTTCAAAAAATTTCACTTCATTTTTGAAAAAGTAAACTAAAATAGGTAAAGTAGATAAAATAACCCTGTTTTAACCTTTGATATTGGAGGTGTACTTTGAAACGTCAGTTAGTTTTGCAGACAGTATTAATGTTGTTATTGTTTGCATTCCCCATTGGAGTAGTAATTTCAGACGAACCAGCAGCTCCGCAGCCGGAAGCCGCTCAGGCGGAACAGAATGCGGAACAGAATAATGATGCCGCGGCTGCTGAGGCAGAGGCTAAGGCGAAGGCAGAAGCAGAAGCCAAGGCTGCTGAAGAAAAGGCGAAAGCCGAAGCCGAGGCTAAGGCGAAGGTAGAAGCAGAAGCCAAGGCTGCTGAAGAAAAGGCGAAAGCCGAAGCCGAGGCAAAAGCCAAGGCTGAAGCGGAAGCGAAGGCAGCCGAGGAAAAGGCAAAAGCCGAAGCCGAGGCAAAAGCCAAGGCGGAAGCAGAAGCGAAGGCAGCCGAGGAAAAGGCGAAAGCCGAAGCCGAGGCAAAAGCCAAGGCAGAAGCGGAGGCCAAGGCTGCTGAAGAAAAGGCGAAAGCCGAAGCGGAAGCGAAAGCCAAGGCAGAAGCGGAAGCGAAGGCGGCTGAAGAAAAGGCAAAAGCCGAAGCGGAAGCGAAAGCAGCCGAGGAAAAGGCGAAAGCCGAAGCAGAAGCGAAGGCCGCTGAAGAAAAGGCTAAGGCCGAAGCCGAGGCAAAAGCCAAGGCAGAAGCAGAAGCGAAGGCAGCTGAAGAAAAGGCGAAAGCTGAAGCAGAAGCGAAGGCGGCCGAGGAAAAGGCGAAAGCAGAAGCGGAAGCGAAGGCGGCTGAAGAAAAGGCAAAAGCTGAAGCCGAGGCAAAAGCGAAAGCAGAAGCGGAAGCTAAAGCAAAGGCTGAAGAAGAGCGCAAAAAGAATATGGCTCCGGGTCAGCTGGAAAGCGGTAAAATCAAAGTTGAAATTACCAAAGAACAGTTAGCTCAAAACATCAATGAATTAAAAGAACTCGAAAAGAAACTTGACGAGTTAAATAAGAAAGTTTCGCCTGCAGTCGTCGGCATTGTCATTGGCAACGCCAGCGGATCGGGCGTAATCGTCAATCCGGAAGGTTTGATTATGACCGCCGGTCACGTCTCCGGCATGGCTGGACGCGACGCCAAGGTTATTCTTTCCGACGGTCGCATTGTCAATGCTAAATCCCTCGGTGGAGTGAACCCGGTCGACGCCGGTTTGATTCAGATTACCGATCCGGGCGAATATCCTTTTGCGGAAATCGATCGCAAGGACACGACTGAACAAGGAGACTGGGTTGTTGCGTACGGACATCCGCTTGGGTATCGTCAAGGACGTCCCCCGGTAATGCGTTTGGGCGAAGTCATTCGCGACTCCGACACCGTTATTCAGACGGACTGCGTTATGATTTCCGGAGACTCTGGAGGGCCGCTGTTCAACCTCAAGGGCGAAGTCATTGGAATCAACAGCCGCATTTCGGAAAACGCCGCGCAGAACTTCCACGTTCCGACAAAGATTTTCCTCGAATACTGGGGAAAGATGGTCGCCAGTCAGATGTGCAACCATACGCTTCTTCCCAAGAAAGAACTCAATCATTTGAGCTTCCTGGAAACGATTAAACCGGTGCTTCCGGCAATGGTCGGCATTCGTCACGGCGCTGCCAACGTAGCGTTTGGAACGATAGTCGATTCTGACGGCTGGATTGTTACAAAAGCCAACTGCATCGATACGTCAAAGAAAATAACCTGCTTTGTCGCCATTGAAAAGAAAGAAGGCAAAATTACCTTCAAGCCTATGGACGCGCAGGTTGTCGCTACTGACGAAGGACTGGATTTGATGTTGCTCAAAGTTGACGCAAAAGATCTGGACGTTGCTCAGTTTGACGAAGAATTCCCGATTGAAGTTGGACATTGGGTTTTGTCGCCCAGTATGGAAAAGGGTCTTGCCGGATTGGGCGTTATCAGCGTTCCGCCGCTGTCGATTCCGAAAGAACGCGCTATTGTCGGCATTTTGCTTGAAGAACGCGACGGCAAACTCTACGTCGGCGACGTTGTCCCGGACATGCCAGCCGCCAAAGCCGGTCTGAAGAAGGGCGAACGAATCGTCAAAGTCAACGGCGCGTTTGTCTACACCGCAGATCAGTGCACAAACGAATTCAAGAAGTTCGATATTGGCAACAAGATTTCAATGGAAATTGAATCGGAAGGCAAGACTCGAACCGTCGAAATTGAACTTACCGCCAGTTCGCACCACAAACCCAACGAGATGAACGGCATGTCCAAACGCCGCAGCGGATACGACAAGGTTATTCAGCACGATTCCGTTATTCGTCCGGAAGAATGCGGCGGCCCGCTGGTGAATCTGGACGGCAAGGTTATTGGAATCAACATCGCCCGCGCCGGTCGAGTTGAAACCTACGCTCTGCCGATCAAACAGGTTCTGGACTTCGCCAGAAAGAACATCAAAAAGTAAAAGAACGTAACGTTTTGAAAAAGTAAACCCTCGGGGATCCCTTCTCCGAGGGTTATTTTTTTAGGGTTATTTTTTTAGGGTTATTATTGAAACAGAATAAGGGCTTTTTCAAGAAAGAAAAAGCCCCTGCAAGAAATTGCAAGGGCGAACGATATCCCCAGCAAGAATCGAACCTGCAACCTACGGATTAGAAGTCCGTTGCTCTATCCAATTGAGCTATGGGGACGCTGATTTCAAATCGTTATTTAATATAGCGTAAAAAAGGATTTTGTCAAGGCGGGAAGAACGGCAAAAAATGGGAGAAAAATGGAAGCCGCGGACGTACGCCCGCGACTCGCCGGTCTACCGAAAACTATTTCTCTTCGAGTCCTTTTTTGTACAGTTCGTTAATCTGATCGATTGTCAAAACGGACGGCCAGTACTGGAACCCTTTCGTTTCTCCGTTGAGCTTGCACTTGTAGTTTCCAGTGCCGTCATTGCCGATATTCCAGTTCAGATTGGACGAGAACGATTTAATCTCGGAGATGTCGTCGGAAATGAACGCCAGACGTCCGTTTTGGGTTCCGACAAACAACATCGCGTTACCGCCCTTTTGAGCCGTTACGGCGATAAACGTCCATTCGTTGTTCTTGTAGAACATGGGGCGGAAGTCGTCCCGATTCTTGCCGTCGCCGATGTTGAGCGTAAAAGCCGGGTCGCCTTTCTGGTCGAACGTTGCCAGCGCGATTCCGGGGTTGCGACCGCTGTTCCAGTCTTTATTGGAAACGATTGCCGGGTCGCCTTCCTGATTTCCGTTTGCCTTGAACCAGATAACAAAGCTGAAATCGTTGGCAGGACAGCCTGCTTTGAGTTCCGCGACGCTGGTAATCGGATTGTCGAGGTTGGCTGGCGTTTCTGGAGCGGTTTGGGGAATGTATCCGTCCAGACCTTCCGGAATGGAGCCTGTCATGTGCTTGAGAACATACGCCGCCGAGCAGCAATTTTGTGGCTGCCCCGCCATCTTGCCGGCTTCAATGTCTTTGGCGCTGACAATCAACGGAATCGTATAGCAGTTCTTGCAGCCGACAACGCCGTGAGTGCGATAGATTCCGCCATGGTCAGCCGTAACGACAATCATCCAGTCTTCGTTTGCGAAGTTGGGACGGCTCTTGATGGCGTCGAGAATTTTCCCGATTTTTTCGTCGTAGAATTTGACTGCGTTGTAATATTCGTCTACGTTGACGGAGAACCCATGACGGTGTCCGAACATATCCAGGGAATCCAGATAGAGCATAATCGCGTCGACGTCGGTGCCTTTTGTCCATTTTGTGTCTTTGACGCCGGGCGTGTCCGGGAACGTTCCGTTGAGAATCTGAATGGTTTCGTCGATAATTTTGACGTCGCCGTCAACGCCGCCGCCTCGAGAGTTTTGATACGTGGCGTCTGCGGGAATGTACCCGTCTTCGCCCCAGTTGTACAGCCAAACGGAAACGATGTTCGGGTCGGCTTTTCGCAGTCTTTGCATCCACGTTGGGTACTCGTCGTACTTTCCCTTGAACGTCTGACCGTTTTTATAGACGCCGTTTTTGGCGGCGGTAACGCCGGTGGCGATGGCAACGTGGTTTGTTGCGCTCGACGGAGCCGATTCCAGGTTAGTATGCGACTGGAACGTATACGCGCCCTTGTATCCTTCCGCCCAGGTTCCGTTGCGGAGAGAATCGAAGTTGGGCGTAGGAGCCGTGTACATGGCGTCTGCGCGCTGCCCGTCCAACATAATCAGCAGAGTTTTTTTCTGTCCCGCTTCTGCTGAAACTGTAAAAAGCAGAAGCGCAGCAATGCAAATCAAAAAACGTTTCATAATTAATCCTTTCCTTTTTCGAGCTGTTTGCTCTTAAAAAAATGCTGTGTTTATTCTCGTCGAATTACAAAACGCAACATGCGTTGTTTGCTTTTAATCGTTATTATAAAAGAACGTGTAATTAAATACAAGCCCACACGATGAAATAATATTGAAACAACACTCCAATTTTTATCTGGAAAAGTTTCAAAAATCCCTCTTGACTCAAAGGGAAAAAATCTCTATAGTTCCGATAATTGCCGAAACAGTTTTTTCTGTTTCGCCTTCATAGACGAAATATATTTGCATTTTCAGGGTTTGTTGCGCCATGGACGGCTCAAGAACTTTTGAAAGATACAATTCCTTTAACCCACGACGTTATAGACGTGGACTTTGACATGGATGGACTCAAGTCATGGAATTAAGCATTATGAATAGATTTCAGCTCCGCTGGGCGCTTGCGACGTTGTTAGTCGTCGTTACGCTCGCTGGTTGTCGTACAACAGGCAGCGGTCCGAAATGGCCCTTTGGTCGAAAAGACATGGAAAAATCCGAACAGTTGGCAACGTATAAAGAAAATCACCAGGCTGTTCAAACGGACGGCGACATCATCCCTCCGGCAAATAAAGCCAAACCGGAAGCGACCATAGCTCTGGGAGAACGTCGTCTGGCTGACAGCGGATATTCCAGTCCAAACAGCCCCAAATATACAGAATCTCTGGATCAGCTCAATCAGCCGCCAGTCAACCCGGCGCAGAATTATGCTGCAGTTGAGCAAATGGCGACTAACGCAAACGCAGACGCTTCTAAAACCGCTGCGCCTGTCGCCTATAAGGATGAAAACGTTTCGCCAATGGACATTCAGCCGATGGCGCCCCCCACGCAAACGATTGCATCAAATGGACCGTCAGATCCAATGGTTTTACCGCCCGTTCCTGAAATACCGCCAATGCCGAATGCGGAACCCGTTCCTGCGCCGGTCTCTCCAGCAATCGCGTCTGATTCAACGAAAAACAACAACGTTATTGCGCCGGTTCAGTATCAAACAGAAATATCTGAAAGCGAAGCTCAGGCGTATACGCCCACGCAAGGAGCGTTCCTGCCGGGAAGTCTGGATATGAATCGATTTAAAACCGAATTCTCGAATCCTTCGCCGTCCTCGCAGCCGGATGCAAATCAGGCGTATCCGACGACTCCGTCTGAAAATCCTTCTCCGCTTGACGCGCAAGCTTTGCCGGGATTGTCAAAAAATCAAAACGTTCCCCATGAACTGAAAAACAATTTCGATAACGGCAAAATTGTCATAGTCAAGAATTCCCGATCAGTTATGACAGAATCTGATTTTTGCACTTTAGGTTATCATGAAGTTGCCAGTCTGGCATCGGGAAATCCTGTTGTTGCAAAAACGTCTCCCGTCTCTTCAGCGCGACATACGCCATCCGAATACAATGCTATTCCCGTTGTCCAGACGTCTCTGGTTCGACCCGTCGAGAATACTCCGTCAACAGTAACTCCCGTCGATCCGGAATCCATTGCAGACTCCGCGCCGTCCGTTTTAATGAACATAGCGCCGCTTAATTAGGGAGTAGGGAGTAGGGAATAGGGAAGAGTTATGAGTTTTTAGTGGTTAGTACGCAAGCGTTTGTCTAACTTCCCACTTACTACTTACCACTTACCACTCCCTAAACTATTCCCTATTCCCCATTCCCTATTCCCTATTCCCTATTCCCTCTATGTCCGATATGTACATTGTAACCGGCTGCGCTGGATTTATCGCATCGAAATTAACTCAAAACCTGCTTGAACAAGGAAACGACGTCTTGGGAATTGACGTTCTCAACGACGCCTACGACTGTCGGCTGAAGAATTATCGGCTCAAAAATCTCAAGGCGTTTCCCAACTTTCGATTCAAAAAAGGGGACATAGCAGATCAAGACTTTGTTTTCAAACAGGTCAAATCCTGCAAGTCAAACTTGAAGGCGATTTACAATCTTGCCGCTCGCGCCGGCGTAAGAACGAGCGTTGTCAACCCGTGGATTTATTACCATTCCAACGCGCTCGGGTCGCTTAATCTTCTCGACGCCTGCCGTCAGTTTGACGTTCCCAAATACGTCATGGCGTCAACGTCAAGTCTGTATGGGAATTGCCCAACTGGGAAATTCTCGGAAACGGACTGCACCGACAGGCCGCTGTCGCCATACGCTGCTTCCAAAAAGGCGGCGGAAGCGATGGCGTATTCGTATCATCACCTGCATGGAATCGACGTCTCCATTCTGCGATATTTTACCGTCTATGGTCCAGCCGGGCGACCCGACATGAGCATTTTCCGGTTTATTCGTCACATTGATCAGGGCGAACCGATAATCCTTTTCGGCGACGGGACGCAGGAACGCGACTTTACCTACGTTGACGACATCGCCCGCGGCACCCAGCTGGCGGAAAAGAAAATCGGATACGACATTTTCAATCTCGGCGGCGACAACGTTGTCGTCTTGAACGATTTAATTGCTCTTATCGGGCGACTGCTGGGCAAAGAGGTTGTCATTGACTATCGTCCCGCTCATCGCGCTGACGTAAAACGGACGTCTGCCAATATCGATCACGCCCGAAAGGTTCTCAAATGGTCGCCCAAAACCTCAATTGAAAAGGGCGTCGAAAAGACGATTCAATGGTATAACGAGAATCGCGCTCTGGCGTTGAAAATCGACTTGGGCGAGTAAAAGTCCGAGTTCTTTTGATATAAAAACGTCCTCGCTTGCGAACAAGGAGGACGTTATTTTTTTAACTATCCGAGAATAAATCTCAGGGATTATTTGCTTGCATTGCGCTTTCGCCAGTACAGCATTCCAGCTGCGCCGAGAATCAGCAGCGCCCAGGTTGACGGTTCCGGAATCTTGTTGGGATCAACATTCTGAGCGTACGCCAGAACGTAGCCGTCTCCGTAACCGGCAAGCAGTGAGAAAGCGCTGTTCCACGCGTCGTAACCGCCCTCTGCCAAGTACAGAGAAGCGCCGTCGTCGGACTGATCCAAATAAAGCATGTTTAACGCGTATTGACCAACTTCGCTTAACAGCAGCGGGATGAATTCCAGATCGGAAGAACCTGCGGATTCAAATATTGTAGCGCCATTGAGCGTAATCTTATACGGTTCGTCGTTGCCGACAGCCAAGGTGTACATGCCGGAAGATTCAACGTTCAAAACCGACAAAACGTTAACGCCAACGGGCGCGCCTTCGGAAGCCTTATAGTTATCTAAATAAAGTTGAATGTCTTTATTTGATGGTTCAGCTCCGCCGGTAATGTAGTTAGCCAGTTCGTCCAATGTGGTAACGCCCGTTCCATCCAGGTTATAAGAATCAGCGTTAAAACCAGGTTCAACCTCGTAGTATGGCAAATTACGAGATTTCAACGAATTGTTAGCCGCTTGAACTTCAGCCGCCGTCGGGGCGAATTTGATCTGGCGAATCTGGTCGAGTTCCAAATGGCTCCAGCCGGTTCCATTGTCGGTGTCAACGACTTGAATATAAACTGACTTGCCTTCCAGACCTTTCAGACTCCAGAAATCGTATCGGAAGTCATTGGAGTCCTCGCCCGTCGCGGAACGGTAAACTTCTCCTGAGTCAGCGTCAACCAAATCCAGATGTTTGTTGCTGATGTTGTTGCCGCCTGAGATATAGTATTCCATAATGTCGCCCTGAACGAGGAACGGATCGGAACGAAGAACGCCCACAGAGCTTTCTTCGCCGCCGTTTACAGAACCGGTGCTGAGGAAGCCTTTCGTATTATTAGCCGTTCCAGAACTGTCAACATAGTAATTGGTAACATCGCCGTTTCCTCTGTTTCCGTTGGTAAAGTTTGTTACGGAATCAAGTCTGTTTCCTTCGGCGTCGATTTCGTACATACCGCTGAATTCGCCGGCGGTGTCGAAGTTGAAATCGTTAAGAACAATATGATGCTGTTCTGCTCCGGCAATTGCGCTAACTTGATTTGCGTCGACGATCAGTTTAGACGGTCCAGCCCAGCCCCAACCGCCGTTACTGCGGTCAATGACAACAACCACCAGGTTGTGTCCCTGACGTCCATCGAGAGAAATATCGGTGTGTTTGGCAGCGTCAGCGCTGTTTCCATTGCCGTAAAGAACGTTGTTATCTGCATCGCGAACGTAGTCGCCGGTTGTCAAGTCCCACAGAGCGACTCCCGCTCCGCCGCCTGCGCGGCTATTAACGTTTAACGCTGCGTTGCCGCCGACAACGTCAACGGAAAAGACTGCGTTAGCAGGCGCGTCGGAAGCAACGGTAAACGTCGGTCCCCAAATCATGCCGGTAGTAGCGTCGGAATTGCCGAGCTTTTCATTGCTGTCATTATAAACATTTCTTTCATCGGCG
Organism: Thermoguttaceae bacterium; assembly: GCA_045586185.1. Taxonomy (GTDB): domain Bacteria; phylum Planctomycetota; class Planctomycetia; order Pirellulales; family Thermoguttaceae; genus RUG11551. The sequence goes on from JAZMZV010000189.1 coordinate 64,887, forward strand.
TTATCTGACGTGTGATACATGGAGATAGCTTTGTGCGTTCCGTAATCATGGATATTGCCCAGCGAAGCGCCGCCGCCGGAATACCATTCGTCGTTTTTACCCCACTCAAAATTTTCAATGCGCCGTGTATCCGGGTTGTTCATTTGAGCTTTAATCTGATCGGATGTCAAAACGGCGTCAGTAATGATAGCGCCCTTGATTTTGCCATTTAAATAACCGCCGCCCATGGACGTTCCCAAATCCAGAACGTTAGTTCCGGTGAAGGGGGTATGCCCTGTTTCCGTTTTTAATTGAGTTCCATTAAGATAAAGGGTTTGGGATTGAGCGTCTGCGTCGTACTGCCAGGTAAGATAATACCACTTTCCGGTTTCCAGCGTTTCTGAAGCTTGCAAGTCGTTGCCGTAGAATCCCATGTGAGGATGAGCGTCTCGAACAATCAAGTGCAATCCATTATTGTTTCCGGTCGCATTGTTGCCAAAGATCGATTGGTCGCCGCTGAGACTGTTGAGATAAACCCAGGCTGACGCGGTAAACGAACCATTCATACCAGCTGAGCCAACGGGAAGGTTAGTTCTGAGGTAAGAGCTGCCGTCAAAGGAAATATCGTCGTCCAGCCAATGGCGGGAAATGTTGCCATTGCGGGCGAGCGTAATGCCATCGTCAGCAGTCGGAGAATTTAAAGGAATGCTATAGGTTTTTGTTCCAGCTTCAACTGTAGCAATTTGAGTAGGATCTCCGCCGTTGCTGATGTATGCGACTTGGTCGTTTCGGAGCGCGCCAGAGTAAATCGCAACGTTGTCCAGAGAAATGTTGGCAAAGCCTTCGTACGCTGCGCTGGAACCGTTGTAACGACCGCTGAAAACCAACGGCTCATTTGTGCCGCTGCAGTTTTCAACGGTGTCGGCAATGCGGGTAATGAGCTTACCGTCCATATATACTTCGCGGTACGTCCCGCCATAGACGGCAACGAGGTTGTGCCATTCGCCGTCATTGAGGTTTGTATATGCTCCAGAAATGTTTGAACCGGGATCGTCTACTTCTTCTGTGCGGTTGCTTCCTGAACCATTACGATAAGTTAATGTTGGACCTGAAGAAGAGCTTTTACGACGAAGCTGGTAACCGTACCCGCCTTCACCGTATTTGGAAATGTACGGTTCCCAGTTAGCATCCGGAAGCCCCTTAACCCAGGCGGAAATTGTAAAAGATCCGCTGTTAAAGTCAAAGGAGTCTTTGTATGTTTCGCTTTCTGCCGTAACGCGAGTGTTCAGAATATATGCATAGGAATCTTGTGTGAACGAGATGTAATTGCCAGTAGGCAAATGATTGCCCGATTCTCCGGTAATGGGGTTGAAGGAAATGCCGCTTCCGACAAGTACGCCATTATGCGTTCCCGCCGCCTGATAACCTGAAGATTCAGTAATGGAGCCTCCGTCGACAGAGTCGTTGTCAAACGTCCAGTACCCGCGCAAAACGGGATCTGCCTGAACAGACTGAGCAAACAGCGCCAGCGCTGCAATCAGCGCGCAAAAACACAATGTAACATTCTGAAAGGTTTTCATGTTAATCTCAATTCAATAAAAAATCGTTGTTTCCAACAGGTGAAAATTTATCTACTGAAGTAGTGTATATTACATATTTTGACTATTTTCATACTTTATTATATTATAGCATAGATTTTTCTTTTTTAACGCCGCAAACCAAAAAAACGCTAAAAAAATATATATTTATTCTGAGTATGTGCTAAATATATCAAAGTAATATGAGGAATATACTGAAAGAGTGAACTTTTATGTAAATAAACAAAATTATATTGTAAATATACAGTTCGTTTTTCAGATGGCAAAGCGACTTTGAGCGGGTTTGTTCCAGAAAAACTTTTCCGTTAAATCTTGAATTTTTCCATGGCTTGTTCGAAAACCTGGT
>JAZMZV010000190.1:0-14406 GCA_045586185.1 Thermoguttaceae bacterium
TTTTTGGAAAGGGGAGTTTGAGGGGAAGAACCTTTTTTTCAAAAAAGGTTTTCCCCTCACGGCGAGGCGCCGTTCCCAGTCCGCGCTACCGCGCGAGACGTACTATAACCGCTCCCGTTGGTCGCTTGCGCTTTCCTAATATAAATCCTGAAAAAGCTTCCCTAACAGGGAGCCTGCTTGCAGGCGACCGAAAGTTTTTTCAAGGCGGCAGCGCGGATCGGGTGTGCGCCTTCGCACTAGAAGAACACGCAGTACAGCGCAATGGTCGCGATGCAGACCAGAACGCCGGCGAAAATCGCGCCCTTGGAGTTTACCAGTTCGATCTCGTCGTTGCGAGGCAGCGCTCTTGCTTCCGCCGACGGCAGAATGATCGTCAGAATCGACAGCAAAACGGTAATCGAAACGAACGTAATTGCCATTCGGTTGAGGAAGTTGACTTCCGGAATGACCAGCATCAAAGCGCCGTAGATAATCGGCGACGCCAGCAAGCCCAAAACGCCGTAAGCGCCGCGGGTTCGAGAGAACATCAAACCGACAATAAAGATGGCGAGAATGCCGGGGGAGATGAATCCCTGGAATTCCTGAATGAACTTGAACAGACCGCCAAAGCGCGGGTCTGACAGAATCGGGCTGATCATACAGCCGGCGATCATTGCCAACACGACGCAAACGCGTCCGATAAACACCAGTCCGCCTTCAGAAGCGTTCTTGTGAATGTATTCCTTGTAAATATCCATCGTGAAGATGGTCGAAGCCGCGTTGAGCATGGACGCCAGCGAGCTGATAACCGCGCCCAGCAGAGCCGCCAGAACGAATCCGCGCAAGCCGTTGGGAATGTTCAAATTGCGGAGCAACATCGGGAACGCCGCGTCGAACTTGTATCCAACCAGCTCTTTCTGAACGGGATACGTCGGCGTAACCAATCCGAAGTTTTCCTGCAGACGGCGCGTGTATTTCGCCATCGGGGCCATGCCTTCCGGGTAATCTTCCGCGGCGCACTGATTCAGCAGTTCCGAGTTCGCCATGTACAAGGCGGCGGGGGTGGCTTTGCCGTCAGCGTCTAAATAGTCTTTTTGAGCAGCCAGCAGGTCTTCAACCTTAACGTTCTTGACAGCTGCGTTGTAAGCCAGAACCTGTTCAGCCTTTTGAGTATTGAGGTTCGCAAAGTCCTGGTCGAACTTAAAGACTCTCTTTTCTTCAGCAGCCTTGTCTTTAATGGATTCAAACAAAACCCACGTGTCGGCGTTGGCGGACTTGTCCGATTCCGCCTGTTTTGCCATGTCTTGATGATACAGGTTGAACGCGATAATGCCGGGGAAGACGATAATAAACGGAATCGCCAGTTTCATGGCGGCGGCAAAAACGATGCCCTTTTGTCCTTCAGCCAGCGACTTGGCGCCGAGGGTTCGCTGCATAATGTACTGGTTGAGTCCCCAGTAGTACAGGTTGGGAATCCAGATTCCCAGCAGCAGGGTCGTCCAAACGATGTTCGGGTCGTTATTCGGACGAGCCATGTGAAGTTTGTCCTGGTTGACCGTTGTGAATTTCTTCCAGACTTTGGTTTCAGCGGTAACGCCTTCGGTCAGGTCTTTGCCCTGATAGACAGCCGGACGCGTGTGATCCGGGGTGATTCCCAGTTCGGCAACGTCTTTCTTGGCAAACGTGTTGAACGCAACCAGCATGATGACGAATCCGCCCAGAAGCAAGCCGGAACCCTGAAGGAGGTCTGCCCAGGCGCAGGCTTTCAAACCGCCGGTAAAGACGTAAACCGCCGCCAAAATGCCGATGAACCAGCCGGCTGTTACAATGTTAATCGGGATGCCGAAAACGCTCATTCCGGAGAACAGAACGTCAATCGTCAAAGCGCCGGAGTTGATAACGACCGAAATCGTAACAGCGCACAGAATAACGATCATGCTTAACGACATGAGCGTTCGCGCCAGCTTATTGTAACGGTATTCCAGGAACTGAGGAATCGTGTAAATTCCGCAGCGAAGGAACATCGGAACGAAGACAAAGGCGACGAAGACCAGAGAAATTGCCGCAATCCATTCGTAAGAAGCAATCGCCAAACCGGTGCATTGCGAGGCGTTGCCGGACATGCCGATAAACTGTTCTGTTGAAATGTTCGCCGCAATGAGCGAAAAGCCGATAAGCCACCACGGCAAACCGCGTCCAGCAAGGAAGTACGACTCCGCGCCGTCCTTCTTCTTGCCCATAAAACTCATAACAATACTAATGACCAGAACCGCCAGAATAAACAGAGCAAAAACCGCTCCGTCTACTGCGGTAAAGGAAAAGGCTGACAACATTGCGTTCATGGTTGTTGAATAAAGGGTAAAATGAATAATGAAAAATGATAAAGCCGCTGTCATCTTAACGACTCGCTTATTATAACTCACTAATTATATAATAAATTAAAAAAGCAATTTTTACAAGAGGGGACGCTGAAAAAATGAACTCGAAATAAAAAAATAAAAAATTTTTCTTTTTCGACGAACATTTTCCGTCCTGGTTCGTATCAATGGTATAAGCAATTGAAAAAGATTGCGAAACGAAACTCAAAAGAAAATAACGACTTACGAGTTTCAAAATCGGCTCGAACCGATTTCGTTCGGAAAGCCTTGCAGGATGCAAAATTGCTCTTCCAAATTATTCGGTTTTATGCTATAACGGTTAGTTGATACAGTCGGTTTTTCCGTCCGTATTAAAATTAAAAGACATGGAAGTCAGCGCGTTTTTAACGCTCTCTGCTTCGCCCCCTATAACAACTTTGCTTTAGCGAGGTACAATTATGCAAATCAATGGATTGAATCCCCTGTTTGGAACTCAGCGCATCAACCAGACCTCTCCGGCTCAGCCCGTCAATGGAACTGCCCCCGCTTCCGAACCCAAGGCTGCCAATACAATTCAAGACGACATTCGTCTTTCCGGAGTCAACAACAACGTTTCCGACGTCAGCGCCATCTCCACCGCTTCCAGCGTCGCCGACACCGAAGGCATCCGCATGGATCTGGTCAACCGGATTCGCGCTGAAATCGCCGCTGGCACCTACGAAACCGAAGCCAAGCTGGACATCGCCTTAAACCGCATGCTCAACGAACTTCAGGGCTTATAATCGCATACCAAAATTCCTTCAAAACCCCATATCGTTTACCCTTTTCGTTAACCCTTAACCCGCTTCCCCCCCGTTAGCGTTTAGGAGGCGCTAAACAATCCGGAAGTCTTCAGCAGGAGCTTTTTCAAACCCGCAGCTAACGCTTTTTGTCGGAATTTCCCCGGTTGCCTTTAGCTTCCGTAAGACAACCTCTTTCCCTGACAAAAGCCACGCCGCGGGTTTTATTTTTTAAAATGAGTAAAATAGAGAATCTTTTTGTTTGTGGTAAGTGTTTAGGGAAATGAATATTACTGGAAAGAATTGTTTCTATTCAATGTTATATGCGATTGCACATGGTTGAGCCCGGTTCGCGGGCGTGTCGCCCGCAAAGAACTGCAGAGCGGTTCAATTTTAATAGCCGTAAAGAATAACGAAAAAAGAAATTGACAGGGTGCGAAAAATTATGAGTTGTGAAAATAGGCAAGAGTAACAATTGAACATGGTCAACGCCTTTAGGCGTTTGTTTCTCACAGCTTCAGCTGTGAGAACAATTAAAAATTAAATATCGTAGCCCACGCCTTTAGGCGTGGGATTCAAAAGGATATAATTTATTTTATAACGCGCGAATTCCACACTCTCCCCCGCGCCTAATGGCGCGAGGGAGAGTGTGGAGGGCAAGCGTTTTGGGAGATGCGTCTTTTTAGTCCCCCAGATAAATTTGGGGGCTACGATTATTGAATTGTTTTTATTTCCCACGTCTAAAGAACAGATTAATCAGAAGGCTGCGAAAAGGTTTCAAGACACATTCCCTTTTTCATGCCCCCCAATTTTGCGGCGCCCAAATCGACAAATACCCCTTTTTTTCCTGATTGACAACAATATATTGATTGATTATAATAAAGACAAGCGCTGATACATTCCAGATAACAACTGTTGTCGCGCTGCTGTTTTACCAATCCCGCGCCTGAATAACGAGAACCTGCTATGAAAACCCGCTCTAAAATAGCTCTGTTTGCATTGTTGTCTATAGCGATTATCGTTTTCGCTCTGTACAGCATTTACGGAATTTCAACGCGCCGGATTCACGATCCCGAAGCTAAAGGCGTATCAACGTATTACTATCTCGGCGAGATGTTGGTATACAAGAGCTTTGAAAAAGACCCCGTCAAAAAGCGCGTTAAAGTCGTTGTCAAAACCGATCCCCGCATTGACGAATTGGTTAAGAAAACGCACGGTTTATTTCTCCGAGATCAAATTGTATGCTTTGAACGGGCATTTGCAACCGGCGAATTCGACAATTCATGCTACAGCGCCGGAATTATTGACTACGCCGCTTATATGGGCGATTTGGATCATGTAAAAAAGTTGATACATGAAAGAAAGAAAAAAACATATTATTATGAAGTTCCTGTGTCTAGCGCTGCAAGAGGGGGTCATTTGGAAGTCGTTCAATGGCTGGTTGAAAATGAGTTGAATAATAAATCTCTCAGCAGATATTATATAAGTCCTCTCTTCGATGCAGCTGAAAGCGGAAATCTTGAATTGGTAAAATGGCTTATTGAACATGGCGCCGTTACAAAAACCGAAAAAGATTCCTTTCGTTCAGAGGATTACGTTATTTTTCACGCCGCGAAAAGCGGAAACTTGGAACTGGTTCGATGGCTTATTGGGCACGGAGAAGATATTAACGCTAAATTTTTTGGTAAAACGGTTGCTCATTATGCGGCTCAAAGCGGTAATCTGGAATTGATGCAGTGGCTTGCTGAAATAAAACCTCTGCTTGTTGATTCTATCGACCACTCTGGGAAAAGACCGATTTGGTATGCAGCCGAAAGCGGCAATCTGGAATTGATAAAGTGGATGGTTCAACATGGAGCGTTTTTCGAGCCGGAACTTCTTTCACAAGCCGCTAAAAGCGGAAATCCGGAAATGGTGCGATGGGTGTTTGAAAAGGGAATCACTGAAAAATATCTCGGCGGCATAAACGACCTCATGATTTCGAGAAAACAACACATTCTGGATACAGCTGTTCTATACGCCGCTCAAAGTGGCTCGTTGGAATCCGTTCAGTTTTTGTTGAAAAAAGGAGCGTCAATTTATGCCAATGAAAAGGTTTTGAGGCAATTAAATGCTAATATCCTAAATGCTTATTACAGGCGAGGCGATTCTAGGCGATACAGCGATATTCTTTCCTGCGCTGTTGACAGCGGCAACCATGTTTTGGTTGAATGGATTATTGACCAAGGATTTAATATTAATTCCAGTTTAGCTCTTTCAGACGCAATTTTTAATCTGGATTATCTTATGGTCAGACATCTGATTGAAAAAGGCGCTGATATAGACACTTTCTCAAATTACAAGAATCCTCTTGCAATGGCAACCCGCAGAGCAGGTCAAACCGGCAGTAACGATATGAAAATTATTAAATATCTCGTTGAACGCGGCGCAATTACAGACGTGGGAACTTACGACAACGACCCGATCTATTCTCCTGCGTCGAATGGCAATTTGGAATTGGTCAAGTACCTGATTCAACACAAAGCAAGCGGTTCCAGAGCGCTGACCTATGCAAAAAGAAGTTATGATGAAAATGCAGGTTCTGATGATTTCTCTCCCGAAATTGATCAAAGACTTCGACAAACAATTAAATGGCTTGAAGATCAGGGGTTTCAGCCAGAAACAATCTCAAACGAGTAGCTTCTGCCTGAACGCCGCGTTTTTTAAAAAGCTGGTACGATTTGAAATCTGACAACAGATAATCAAATGATGGAGTTGAATTTATTCGGTTTTCCGGCAATGTTTTAGAGCAATCGGAAGGATGAGCAATAAACTCGGCGGATGCCAAGCTGTCTGAAAACCGAATAATCTGTTAAACGGTGATTTTATAACTCCGTTTCCATGTTTATGACTTTTTTGTATTTTTCCAATTCAGATTCAACAAATTCTCGAGTCAGTTTGGAAATAGCGTTCTTGTTTTTGTTGACAAATCCCTTTGTAAATTCAAGAAAACGATTTGAAAATTTTGGAGTAAAATCATCATTCCTGATTTTGTCAATTTCATCATCGCTCAGCGCTGATTTGAACCAGGACAAATCGGTGTTTTTAACAAACTCTTCCGTATTCTTTTTCCCGAAAAGAGAGAAAATGGGCTTTTTCAAATAGCCGTTGAGAGTTAAAAACGTCAACAAAACATCTGTTGTGAACGAACTCAAAGCCTGTGCGATTGTATCCCCCGCCCAAAAATCGGGATTTTGGGAAATAAACGAACCGACATTAAATTTTGTCGAACCAAAAGTATATTCTTTCGGAGTGATGCCGCAACTGACAAACCAATTCTTTAGTTTGTCCTGAATGACCTGGTCAAATCCCTTGCCGTTTACTTCAAACAGCGGCTGCAGAATCTCCTTGATTTGTGCAATATTGTTTTTAATATTGTCTTTGATCTTTGATTCCATGTCAGAAATTTTCCCGCCGTCCTGACGAAATTTTTTCATTTTGGGCAAAGCGAATTCATTAAATAATGAATTCGCAATGTCCTTGATTCTTTTTTCATCTGTAAGAGATTCTTCAATCATCTTAACCTGAGAACTGATAAAAGCTTCTTTTTCATCCAGTAACTTCTGGTATTTGCTTTCAGCCGCCTTTTTAATTACAGCGTATTTTGCCAATCCCATGGAAATGGCGGCAAATACATTTTCGCAATCTACAATTTGAGATTGTGGCAAGATTTCGCTGCAAATATCGCGTGAAAAAGCCCATTTGCTGCTTCCGCCCGCCAAGAGCGTTTTTTGAATGGAATCAAATGGGATGTTCTTCTCGACAAATCCGCGTTTGAGTTCATCTCGAAACCATGAAATCAGATCAATTGTTCCAGAAATGGTAAATTTGGTGTTTCTTAAAACCGAACTTAACCGGGTGCGTTTCTTAAATGATTCTGATGGAGTATATGCGGCAGCGCGGCGCATGAATTCTTCCCATGTCATGGACAAACGATAACGATTGTCAAAGAACGGATCAAACGAACCAACTCTGTTCTTTACTGTGAAATCCGAAAACTCTTCTTTGAGCTGACGGCTTAGCACAGTGCGAACATAGTAATCTTCGTTATTGTTAATAAGATTCTGCTCAGTCTTTGTCGGGTCTGTTTTTTGAATCTGTTCAAGAATCCACTCATAGAATAAATCGTCGAACAAACGACCGCCCAAAAGCATGTCGCCCCACGAATGGAGAATTTTGCCTTTTTGCAAAATCGCAAAGTCACAGGTGCCGCCGCCAAAATCAACCACCAGAGTGTTGTCATTGATCATGGCCTCAACGGCCTCGTCTGAACATTCGTCCTGATAGGAACTCAACGCGCCAAACGGTTCGTCCAATAAGCGAATGGTTCCATATCCAGCCTGCCTTGCAATGTGAGCCAGACAGTTTTTATAGGAATCTGACGCCTCGCTGGGCACGCCAAAAATCACGTCCATCTCAAGAGGATTAAGCGCATTGTCATTCTGCTGATACAGTTTCAGAGCTTCCTTCAAAAAACAGATGGAACTCTGTCTGGCGTCTTCGGAAATCTCAATATCCGGTTTGAAGTTTGTTGCCAAAACCATGCCAACGCTCTGAATATCGTCATCGCTTGCTCCGCCATAATAATTGAGAGCTTTTTTACCAATAACGATTTGTCCCTGACGAGAACCTTTGGTAAATTTCAAACACGCCGAATCAATTCCTTTGTCGTTGTCTCCACCGGTTAAGTAATTGCATGGAATTGCTTTGCCGCCCACAGTGGTAACGGAAAAGTACGTATTGTTCGTTCCAAAATCAACCGCTAAAATCTTTTTCATAATAACATCCTTTTGTTGTGTAGTTCAGTAGGTCGAAAGTTACTAAATCCCACTTTTGCGTTTTGCAACGCCTTTTTCTTCAACGTTTCCATTGCGGATAACGGGTCGTTTGACAATTTCAATGATTTCCCCGTCCTCTGGAGGCAATCCAAAAATATCGTATTGGTTTTCCATTTCCTGAGTCCATACCGCTGTTGGTTTTGGCTGCGGTTTAACAGGTTCGACAATGTGGGTTGGAGAACCGCCAGACGGCTTGTTAATCTGTCCTGTAAATTTCATGGAGCCTTCCGGAATTGGATAACCGCAGATCTCAAACTGAAGAGCCAAATTATGTATAATAGGCTCAAGATTTTGAATATCTGTTTCCCATAAATCACAAATATATCTATACATCTTCGTCGTGTATTCCGCGGATTGGTCAGATTCTTCAACACGTTTTTGAAGATTTTCAATTTTTCTCAAAAGAGTGCCTTCCTGATCTTTCCATTGTTTCTCTGCATTTTGCCATTTTTCATCAAAAAGCGCGTTAGACTGGTTTAAGCTGGAAGCAAACAGAACAATGCCTTGAATCTGATCCAGATACAATGGTTCCAGTTTTTGAAGATAATCTGCATAGTTGAACGCATTTTTGCGCTTTGTCATCATCAAAACCAGAATTGTTGCAAGGTATAAACACATTCTTTTGAAGAATGCGCCGCTAATCATTTTTTTAGAACCAAAGAAATTGATCGGTGAAATGTATTTGGCAAGCTGAAGAACTGTATCGACGCCCATAGCGGCAAAAACAGCTTTTTCGAGCCATTGACGATACTTTTCATTTGCTGTAATCCCAAAAATGCCAGAGGCAAAGATTGCCGCTCCGAACGTTGCGCCGATAAACGTGACAAAGCTGGACTGTCCATCCATATTGGAGATCCTTGTAAAAAGTCCTGTCAGCATTGAACCGAGAACTGCTCCAATAACAACCAGCACGGCAATCGTCCATGCCGGAATTTCAAGTTGGATCTGACCGCCAACGGGCGCCTGGAATGGTTTGAATAAACGGCAAATCAATCCCGAAATGTTGGGGACGGCGTTTTTCTCTGACGGGAACGTTTTCTTCATCCAGAATGAATCCGAGCTGCAAATTGATTTAACAAAATCAGGGTGGAGCGTATTTGCCAGAGTCTGAAGTTCTTCCTGGACGGGAATTGCATTAAGTCCTTCAGGTGAAGATATCATTTTTTCTTTTAATGCGTCGATAAACGCTTGAGCTTGCAACTGAGCCTTTTCAACGGATTTCTCATAAAGTTCAGTACCCGGGCGGAAGCGTTCGCCATTTAAAATCCCAAGGTAATCAGACCACGAATCGGATGGGTTAATTACCTCCTCCGGAACATCTTCAATTCCAGATACGCGCCCTGATGCTCGAGATAGAGCTGAAAATTGGCTGTGGACTTTTAAATAAATAACAAGAATAAACAGCGCAATTGCAACCCAAAACCAAATGGATTTGAAGGGACTATCCCCGGCGCTGTCCTGAGCGGAAGCTTGATTCGGTTGAACCGCGGCATTCTCTGCGGGAGCCGATTGAGTTGTCGATTGCGGCGCCGGAGCGGGAGAATCCGGAACAGGTTGAGTTGGCGCAGGTTGAACAACGTCCTGGTTTTGAACTGTCTGTTCTGCCGAAACCGTTGGAGAAGAGGTTGGCGCGTTCTCGTTTGCAATTCCCCAAGAAGCGCAGCAGAAACAAACCATAACAGCAGAAACAAACAACAAAATTGACTTGTGATTCATTTAGACGCTCCTTGTGAAATTAAATGACGACTATAATTTAGCGAATGTATATGTATTTCTATTGTTGCCAACAAAAAAACTCGAATGGTCTTATAGCATACGCCATAAAGACTGCTGAGGATTATTTTTAGTAAATCTGGAACGCTCAAAACGAAACTGTTCGAAATGAGCGCTCCGGTAAAAACGTTGTTTTGATCTTGTATACATTTTATTAGCATACAATAAACGCGAATTGAATATCAGGCATTATCAATGAAGTCATTGACGCTGTCCAGCAACGTGCGAAGCGTACTGCGATTATTATCCAGTTCCTCTTTTTTCTGTTGCGTTTCGAATTCACCCTGCTGGAGAACTGCCCGTGCGCTGTCGATGGTGTCTTTGACAGCCTGAATTTCATTATTCATACCAGCTTGAATGGTGTCTTGAATAGCTTGCGTTTTCTCAAAAACCGCTTGTCCAAGAGTCTTGCCATTCTCATCAGCGTGAGCTTGAATCTCTTTAGCAATATTTTCAGCAGTTTTATCTTTAATCTTTTTTGTTACGCCTTTCATCGTAAACAAAGCCTGAATTCCGCCAGCTGTCAATAAAAGGGGAATGAGAATCAGGGGGTTAAAAATGCCTAAAACAGCAGCGCCAGCCATAATTGCAATACTGGGAATAAGGGATTTAAGCATTTCCTTATAACCCAGAGTGGCTCCAACCGCGGCTGAACCAACTCCACACAATAACAATCCGCCAGCAGCAGAAAGGACTCTTTCCATTACCCCAACTTCTCTGACGCCAACATTTTCGGATTCCCCTGTAATGGACAGCTTTGCATCCGAAATGTCATTGTAAAAATCTTCCAAATTGGTTTGGATGTCATTACCCAAAGAATTAAGCCTTTCTTCCAGGAGTGGTTTGAAAGTGTTGTCTTCCCATTCCATCTGGGCTTTTTCCATGCATTGTCCAACATATTCAGAGCATTCCTGAATAATCGCTTTTGCCTGTTCGGATGTCTTTGTCGTTGTGAAAAATTTAAGGTCATTTTTCAACTCGTAACTATCAAGCCATTCTTTAATTTTTGTAGATTGGGCACGGAGAAAATCTTCAAAGCTATTTCCAGCATCATTTTTGATATCATTTCGGATTTTTTCAATCTTTTGGATTGTAAGATCCCGATTAAGTTCGGCATTTCTCAGCTGAGGTTCAGCGTTTTTCGCATTCTCTTCGAGTTGAGCAAGCGATTGGCTAAGCGTTTTTTCCTTGTTAGGAATGAAATCCAGCAAGGCGTCGTTAATAAACTTTCGAAGATCCTTCGACGGTTTAATCAGCTTAAGTCTGCCGCGGTTGTCAATGAGGAACGCGCTAAGGTTTTTCTCCAGTTCAACGAAACCGGATGCATTCAGTTTTTCTGCATCTCCAGCAATTTTGGCGTCCAAAGCGTTTGCAGAAGAAACGAATTGAATTCCATTGGACAATTCTGTTTTGCCGTCCAGTTTTTTATGAGCAAACGAAACGACTCGATCTCGCTCTGCCTGACGAACTTCATCAAAGCGGTTGCAAATAAAGAACAGGTCTTCATAGCCGTTGCGCCGCAGGGTGTTGTCAACGACGTCCATTTCAGAAGCGGAAGCCAAGGCGCTGCAGGTCATGACAAAAATAATCGCGTCTGCCTGTCCGAGATAATCTGTAGTAACCTGAGTTCTGGATTTATGCTCGTTCAAACCGGGAGAGTCGATAATTTCAACATTGTTTTTCAGCAGCGGCAGCGGCCAGAACAGTTCAACTTTTTTGTACGGGGACTCGAAAACGGACTGTGCCTGATCTTTGCCGGGATCGGGAATGACAACAAATTCTTCGACCCGGTCAGCGGGAATTTCCATGGGTGGGATTTCACCTTCTGCCCGATGAGCGTCAATATGCTTTTGAACGTCGGGGGCAAGTTCGTATGGCGTGGATTCCGGAAATGGATTTGCAAAGTGCAGAACGGCTTTCTTTTCCGGTCCATACTTGACTTCGTTGATGACGGCGGTGCAGGGAATCGCGTAAGCGGGAAGAACGTCCTGCCCCAAAAGGGCATTAATGAAGGTGCTCTTCCCGCGTTTGAATTCTCCAATAATCAGAGTTTTGAAGGAATCGCCATCCAATTGGCACAACGTCTTTTCCAGTTTTTGGACCTCTCCGGAAAGACCAAGGCTCTTGGCGATTTTGAGCGCTTTGCCGATGTAATCGTGAAGTTGAGATTTTTTCTCGTTAAATGTTGTAAGCGGAGCGCTGATAACATCAATCGAATCTGTTGACATGGTTTATAAAACCTTTCGTTAGGGTTAAGGGTTGAAAAACAGATATAACGTTAAAGTTATATGACATTTAATAATTGAGTTATTGAACGTTACGGATTAACTGCGTCCGAATCAATTTGTGTCTGGAAACGGTTTAATATATCCAGATCAGCCTGTGTTGAATCCAGCTTTTTACAAAGTTCGTTCAATTCTGCATTTTCTCGTCCAATAATGTTGTTTATAACAGTCTCGTGAGACTGGTAGTATATGTCCATTAAGCGTGCAACGCCATTTTGCGCATTTAAACATGCCTCGTCCAATACTTTTCGAATTCCTGGCATTAAAGCGTTTTGATACCAGAATGAAAATTGATTTTTTAGCATTTCCCGTAACTCTTCACGCATTTGAGTTGGGTCGCCAAACATGTTTGTTAAGCGACTGACGCCGCGATGTGCCCAATCGCCCAAATTGTTTTTTAAAAAGTTGCCAACAGAGGCGCCGAATTCTGTTTGATTAAAAACGCTATCGGAATAGGCGGCATCCAATTGTTGAAGCAAATCTCCGGCTTCATTATTGATTTTCATTGATAATGAATCTTGAGAATCCAGTTCTTTCATTTCAAAGCGGGTATCAATATCTACGGATACAGATACGCTCAAATTGCGATATGCATCGCTGAATTCCCGTTTAAATATCTCCAAAATCTTTTGCGCTTCCAGAAAATAACGTTCCCGATATGGTTGTATACCTTCTAATGCTTCGCGCCATATTGATTTACATTTTTCCTGGAATCCGGTTGTTGCAATCCAACGAACAGACTCTTTATTAGTTGCATTATCTAAATCCTGCATGAGCTGATTAAAATTTTTATCAGCAACTTTCATAACTGCTGTTTGCCACCCTTCGTCCTGTTTGGCAATTCGCTCGTTATATTCCTGAGTTTTCAAGGCAAGCCATTCTCTTGGGTTTGCCAGTTGTTTGGCAGACAGGAGATCGCGCCTTTTTTCAACTTCCTGCCGACGACTGTTGACAATGGCAGTCATCTGCGGCAGGATGCTGTTTTGTAAAATTTCTGTTAGAGTTTCGTTTAGAATGTCAGTACGACCTGAAGAAAGTTTTTGCTGGAAGACGCTTTCAAAATCTGCAAACATTTTTTTATAAAAGACGTCCAACTCCGAATCCTCATGATTATCATTTGCAAATCTTGCGCTGACAGGAATAATCGCAGCCAGAGTTCTATGAGTTTCATTAGTCATGCGCGTATTTATATAATCCAGCTGACGAGCCTGTTCTCGGGGGCGAATACGGTCAATTTGAGTAACAACGCCTATGCAGCGTTTTTGAATTGTTTCCAAATAATCTCTGACGAAATTACAAAGCGTTTGAGAACATGGCGTTGTGGCGGGAATAATAACCAAAGCGGCATCGCAGAATTTCTGAATAATATCCTGAGTTACCTGGGAATGACGGATATTGTTGGCATTAATGCCAGGCGTGTCAATAATAACCAGCCCATTTTGGAGAATGCGGTTTCGCAGAAAAATCTGTACGCGATCTACTGAAGATGCGTAATTCTCATCCGCGGTATAGCGGTTAATAAATTCACGAACTGCAGGATCGTCCGGTTCGAGCGAAGAAGAATCATTATCGATGGGAATTTCGTCCTGAAGACGAAGTCGACGCCCATCGTTTAACAGAATCTCGACGTCAAACTGAGAACCATAACAGATAAACGTTGGAGTGCAGGTTGTGCCCTGAAGGACGTCTTCTTTAAGAACGTCTTTATGCAAAAGAGCATTAATGAGCGTACTTTTACCGGATGAAAATTCGCCAGCAACGCCTAAATATAATTTTGCGTCATTCCGTCGAGCAAGAAAGGAATCTACGATATCGCGTATTGGTCGCCATTGTGCATAAGTCCAGTCGTATTTTTTTTCAAGTGTATTGAAATAATCAATAAACGAATCAAAATTCACAGTTTGTACTCCTTGGATATATTCGTAGGCTAAGCTATCCGAAATGGAAACACCAGCTTGACTTCTGGTTAAAATAGGGAATATTCGAATTTAACACTCAATGAGTTGACAACGAACTCATCGCATTGAATCACGCTTCCCAATAAATAATAATAATGCAGGTGTGACATGATGTATAGTCAGGTAAAACCTTAAGCAAATTACAATTCCAAAAGGAAATTTGACAAGTTCAGCACACAATTAATAAAATCAATAATATAACTTTTTCATGAACACCGCAAAAACAACTTGCAAAATCTCAAACTGCGTTCATTCGCAGGCATTACCAATGTGACTTCTCAGTGTCTTATCTAAAAGAAAAATTGTTTACTTGCCTTTGAGTTAAATTATAGTATTAAATGGTAAAAGTAAAAACTGTAACCGTTTTTACGAACATTGCAAAGATAACCATCAAAACT
>JAZMZV010000191.1:0-13257 GCA_045586185.1 Thermoguttaceae bacterium
ATTCTGTAACAGCTTTTCCAGAGCGTCAGTATTCTTATCCACCCATTGAACCATCGCCTGATTTCTGGTTTGAGCGTCGCCGGGCTGCTGCGGCAGGTTCATGCTCTGCGAATCGTCAACCAGAAAGAGAATCGACGGCTTAACCCAAACAACGGGCTTAAACGCCGCCTGAATCGCCATGACACACAAAATCGCGCCCGCTGCAATAAAGCAAACCCAGCCCCAACGCCGTTCCCGCTGCGAATACCGGCTCGGCTTCCGCCCGAATCGCCAAAACAGCGTTACAAGGATAACGAGTCCAATAATAGCCAATACTCTCGAAAGTTGCGAGTTGCGAGTTGCGAGTTGCGAGAAATTATGCACGTTGCCATCAGGATTAGGCGACTCGTTGTCGCAACTATTAAGGGAAACCTTCGCAACCCTGTCCAGCAGCGGAACCCATAAATCGCTCATGGACCAGGCGGATTGCATCCCGTCTACGGCAGACGAAAAGACCCAGACGTTGTCGCGGGAAAGAAGCGTTGCGCTGTCGGAAAAAGCCGAAGACCAGCCGTCGGTAGATTCGTAAACGCTGTTAATCAGCGACGGGAATGGAACGGGCTTTCCCGCCAGCGGTTCAAAGTCCGGCGTCTGCCACAGCTGACTGCGGGGATTGAGCGTTTCATACGGCCGCGCCGTTTTAGACGGTTCCCCTGCCAGCGGCGGCAAAACGTCTTTTAACAGATCGCGTGACGAGTCATCCAAATTATGGGGAGCGAAAAACCAGACTGGACGGCGTTCCGCTCCCCGACTTTCTAAGACTTTCGCCAGCCATTGCGGGACGCTGCGAACCCCATGCAAAATCAAGACGTCGGCGTTTTGAGCCGTTGTCGGGTTGGCAGCGTCCGGCGTTGACGCGTCAAAGCGGATGTCTTTTCCGAGTTGTTCAAATCCCGCCTTGAAATACGCCGGGGCGTTGTTCGAGGCGTCGTCTACAACTAAATAAACGCTGTGCAGTTCCGCCGAGGCGTCGGTTTGCGAGTTGGAAACCTCGGTCTGCTGGGGGACGTAAAACACGGGTTGAGCGACCAAAACGACAGCCAGCAGAATCAGCGTGGTTTGCAGAATCAACTGAACGACATCAGACTGCTTTTGCTTTGGCGCCGCCGTTTTGTACGCCTGTAACAGAATGTCCATAGCCGCCCACGAGCGGCGTTCCGTCCAGCGGCGTCGAAGCCAGTACAGAACCAACGGCGCCAGCGCAAGCGGGAGAGTCAGCAGAATCCAGGGCTGTAACAGCGTCATAGCGTCCCCCCTCCGCGAAGAATTTGCTCAACGGGAACGTCGGTTGGCGCCAGACGGTATTCGATTTCCAGAGCGCTGCAAATTGATCGGATCGCGCTCAGATGTCGCTCCAGCGCTTCCAGGTACGCCACTTTGATCTGTGACGGCTCTGCGTCCAGACCGCGCGTGTCCGATTCCAAATCGACAAAACGGGTTCTGTTACTAAACGGAAACGTCAGCTCGTCCCGGTCGAGGACTTGATAAACGCGGCAATCGTGCCCCATCGCGCGAAGCCGTTTCAAGGCGGATTCCACCGATTCCGGCGCGTCGAAGAAGTCGCTGAAAACCAGAACAAGCCCCTTTCTCTGCCAGCGCGTTAAGACGTGAGAAAGCGCCGCGCTGATCGAGGCGTTTCCGTTTGGAAAGCGATTTGTTACAGACGTCTCGTCCAGCGAGTCCAGAAACGTCGTCCATTGGTTCAGACCGCGAAACGGCGCGCTGACGTCAACATCTTTTCCGGACGTAGCCCAACAGGCGGAATCGTTTTGACGCAGAGCCAAATAGGCGTTGACGCCCGCCAGAACCTGGGCGTATTCAAACTTGCTCAATGGGGACGCCGACCCCTTGTACCCCATTCCCGCTGAGGCGTCAAGCAGAATATAGACACATAAATCGACGTCCTCCTCGTACTGCCGCACGTGCAGTTTATCGGTTCGAGCGTACACTTTCCAATCGACTCTGCGCAGTTCGTCTCCCGGCGAGTACGGGCGAAGCTGAGCGAACTCAACCGCCAAGCCCTGTCCCGCCCCGCGATGCTCTCCTGCCAGCAAGCCTTCAACGACGCGCCGGCTGCGGAGTTTCAATCCCGACAGCTGAGCAAGAGTCGAATTGTAAAGCGTTTGATCCATACCAAGTTTGTTACACGTTGTCTGTTGTTCGTTACAAAAGAGGATTATTTGAGGCGCTTTGCGAACTCCTCACTCCTCACTTCTCACTCCTAACTATCTCCTTAACCACTTCGTCTGCGTTGACGTTTTCCGCCTCCGCATGGAAATTGAGAACGATTCTGTGACGCATTACCAGCGGCGCGACTTTTTTCACGTCTTCTGGCAGCGGGTTGACCCGCCCGTCCATTGCCGCCGCCGCGCGAGCCGCCAGGACAAGATACTGTCCCGCTCGCGGACCCGCTCCCCAGCGAACGTACTGTCGAACGGCGTCACAAGACGTTTCCTCCGGTCGCGACTGTCGAACGATAGTCAGCGCGCGCCGCGCCGTCTGCTCGTCAACCGGCATCGACCTGACCAGCTTTTGGAACTGTCGAATCAGTTCGCCCGACGCCTGCGCCTTAAGCGGCGCCGATTCCCCCGGCTGACAGCGCAGAATCACTTCCAGCTCGTCCTTTTCGTTGGGGTACGTCAGCGGGATGTTGAACATGAACCGGTCCAGCTGCGCCTCCGGCAGCGGGTACGTGCCGCCCTGTTCGATGGGGTTTTGAGTAGCGAGAACGAAAAACGGTTTCGGCAGCGCGTACGTCTGCCCGCCAACGGTCGCCTGACCTTCCTGCATCGCTTCCAGAAGAGCCGCCTGCGTTTTGGGCGGCGTCCGGTTAATCTCGTCCGCCAAAACCAGATTGGCGAACAGCGGCCCCTGCTGAAATTTCAGACTCCGGCTGCGGGTCGTCTTGTCTTCCTGAAGGATTTCCGTCCCGATAATATCCGACGGCATCAAATCCGGGGTGAACTGGATTCGGCTAAACGACAAATTGAGCGTCTGCGCCAGAGAACGAACCAACAGCGTCTTCGCCAGACCCGGAACCCCGGTCAGCAAACAGTTCCCGCCGCACAGCAGACAGCTAATCATGGCGTCGATGGTCTGCTCCTGCCCGACAATCGCCCTGGACAGTTCCGATTTAATCGCGCAGCACGTTTCTTTGAGCTTTTTGAGCGTCTCTACATCTGACATGGCAATATTCCCTTTAACAGTATTTATTGTCAAAAATAGCTTATAATTTTCCTCTCATTAGACAATATAGCTTATTATTCTATATATTAGGACGAAAAAGCAGGAAAAAATATAGAATATAGGAGAATAAGATTACCAGACAGACTCTTTTAAGCGAGAAACGATTAGAATCCTAAAAAACGCAGCGCGCCAACTATAACCGGATTTACGGTACAATTGGCGCGTTTCCATTTCAATTTGACAGCGCGAGGTTAAACGCCGTCGTGGACTGGTCTTGTATAGAATCAGCTTTCGATTGCAGAGCCGTTTCCGGGGCGGGAAACGAAGATAAACGGTTTGATTCCGGTCTTGGCTTCGTATTCTTTGGCGAAGTACGCCATCAGGTCTTCGACAGCGTCGGTTTTAACCAACGCGACAGCGCAGCCGCCGAATCCGCCGCCGGTCATTCTCGCGCCGTAAACGCCGCCGCTGACGCCTTTTGCCGCGGCAAGGTCAACCAGCGTGTCGAGTTCGGAACACGTAATCTGGAAATCGTCGCGCATGGACGCGTGAGACTGGTACATCAGCTCGCCCATCTTGACCCAGTCGTTGGCTTTGCAGGCAGCAGCCGCCTCGACGGTGCGGTCGTCTTCCGTAATAACGTGCCTGGCGCGAATGAACTGCGTTTCGGTCAGTTTGTCTTTGGCGGCGTTGAGCATGTCCATCGTCGCGTCGCGAAGAGCTTTGACGCCGAGTATCTGCGCCGCCTGTTCGCAAGCCGCGCGGCGTTCCGGGTATTCAGACCCCGTCAAGGCGTGTTTGACGTTGGAGTTGATAATCAGAATCGAAACCGCCGGGTCGGTCAGCGGAACCATTTCCGGGACGCAGGAACGGCAGTCGAGCAGCATCGCGTGATCCGGCTGACCGAGGTTGGAAATGAACTGATCCATAATCCCGCAGGGCATGTGAGCGAATTCGTGTTCCGCCTTTTGGCACAGCAGGCACTTCTTAACCGGATCCATCGTCTTGCCGGAGATCGCTTCGCAAAGCGTGGCAACGGAAACTTCCAGAGCCGCCGAGGACGACAGCCCGCCGCCGAGCGGGACGTCGGAAATCATGACTGCGACAAACGGCTGGGTGGGGAACCCGGCTTCAGCGCAGAGGGTAAGCGTTCCCTGAATGTACGCTGTCCACGGGACGTCAGCCGTCGGCGCAACGCCGGGCGCAACGGAGACGACGCCCGTCTGCTCGCCGGCGCTGGTCCAGATTTTCGCCTCGTTTTCGCCCAAACCGTCAGACGGTTCAGCTGGCGCGGCGGCAATCACCGTTCGGCGTTCAATCGCCATCGGGAAAACAAAGCCGTCGTTGTAGTCGGTATGCTCTCCAATAATATTCACGCGGCCAGGCGCGGAAACAATCCATTTCGGTTCACGACCGTAGAGTTTGACAAACTGGCTAATAGCTTGCGATTTCAAATCTGACATGATAACACGGGGATTAAGGGTTACGGATAATAAAACAGGCTCATCCGGTAACGGCATACCTGAGCAATAATTTTGTTTTGAATGCCGTGGGATTCTCTCTAAGAAAAAAACTTCTTAGGAATAAATCCCATTACAGGAATTATTATACACCTTTCCTATGGACTGTGCAAGTACCAAGAAACAAAGAATTCCAAAAATACCGAATTATTTTACTGTTCCAGATGGTTTTATAAACCATTGGCGCGTTTTGAAAAACGAACGTTTGAGATAAACTGTCCGTTGTCGTTTTCAACCAAATTCAAATCCATCAGTTTTTGCAGTACTTTCCAGGCGATCTTTTTCTTAACGCCCGATGAACGAATCAAACTTTTACAGCCGCGGCGAAATCGTACCGCTTTTAAGACGGATTCATAACAGGAAAGCTGTTTATAGCATTTTTTTAAGCTGTCTTGAATTCGGCGAGAAGCAACAATTTTTCTTTGATTTGTTTTATTCCGGGTTATGGACTTTTTACAGGATTTAACAACGTTTATGTTGAACAAATCCATTTTTTCAGGAATGGAAAGGGATTCATAACCTGAAAAGCTGTCAGAAGGACGCGCGATAACAGCTAAACTGCAATCGTCCATTGTATTCATGACAAACGTTTCTTTCAGACTGCCGTCCAATTGATTTTGAATTAAACTCTCAGGAAGCAGAACGCAGCGTTGAAAAACCTTTCCGACAATTCCAGAAAGCGTCTTTTTTCGATGATTATACAGACTTCCCGCTACGCCGTCAGACATTAAAATAAAACCATTGATATCGTTAAGCTGTCCCTTTATCAGCTTCATGGATGAAAGGGCTTCCGACGAGGTTGTAAAGATGGTTGTATTGGCGAACTCGCCATTGGTCGGCGTTGACGCAACTTTAACTTCGTTTGCTTTCCAATAACCAATGACGCCGTCTCCGATGTGAGCCAAAATAAAAGCGTTTTCTTTAACAGCGACAAAAAGAAGCGTTGACGCCAGATCGGACAACTCGCATTTTAATTCGGATTTCAAGTCGTTCAGCTTTCCCAAGATGGCTGCCAACAACTCTTTTTTAACCTTGATTCCATCTGTTTGAGAGTACATAGAATCAAAATTGTTACACATTTCATCACAGATAAAATGAGTAACGCATTGCGCGCCATAATGCGAAAGCTTTGCCGAACCCGCGCCGTCAGCCAGGGCAATAACATGGACGCCCTTGTCAGAAAGAGAATATGCCTTGTCCTGACAAGGGGTCTGAGTTTTAATATGACCTCTGCCTTGAGCTGCGCCAGTAATTATTGACCACATCAGACTGAATTCCTGTTTAAAGCGATCCCCAGCCTCTGATTCCCTCCAAATCCAAAGGAACGTCTTCGCCAGGAATAGATTGCGACGTCCTTGAAACGCTTTGGCTTAACCAGGCAAAAAACTCTCGAAACTTTAATCCCTGTAATCGCAAGGGCGTTCTGTTAGGAGAAAAACGCTGCAGCGTCTCCATGTCCGCGCTCGGACCAATGCCGATCGGGAAGATTGTCAGCTTTCGGTTTTTCGTCAGTTCAACCGTTCGATCAATGGCTCGCTGAAGTTCGTTGGGATCGCCGTTAGGGCTGCCGTCTGTCATAAGAACGATCCAAGGTTGATAATAATCGATTCCTTTTGACTGATACAATTTTTTGCGGTTATCGAGCATATCCAAAGCCGAGTTGACAGCTTCTCCCATAGGCGTCAGACCAAACGCAGTGAGCTTGGGGATAGAAGAATAAGCGTCGACAGTGGCAAAGTCGCTGACGTTTGTAACGTTTCCGCCAAAGGTTACCATTGCAATTTCGGCTGAGAAACGCGCCATGTCGTCTTCCTGAATGCTGTTAAAGAACAGCTCCACTCCTTTATTGAGTTCGTCAATCGGTTCGTTTTCCGAGGAGCCGTTATCCATGGAGCCGCTAACGTCCAGGCACAAGCAAATTGGTACTCGCGCTGCAGGATTGTTCACTAAATCTGAATCTTTAACAAGGACGTAATTCATTCCAATTCATCTCCTTGGTTACTGTAAAAAACGATGTTATATATTAATTGTATGACGTTGATGGTTGGTATCCACGATTTCAAGAGTACTGCTGAACATTCCCGACTTAATCCCTCTAATCAACATTACAGAAAAATTTGTAAGCTGCGTATTCTGGGAACCGTCTTCTCGAATTTTAAACAAAAAATCGGCCTGATTTTCATTAACGTAAATAATCCAACCGTTATAATTTTTGTGTTGCCAAAACTGAATTTTGTCCAGTAAATCCTGATTGTTGGAAGACGAAACAGGAGTTACAGGATTTAAATATGAACTATTGTTATTTCCAGACGACGCATTTTGCCGTTCCAGGTTGGAAATGCGCGTTTGCAGATCGTTCAGCTGTCTTTGCAGGGAACTTGTATCGTTTTTGGAAAGCTGATTTTGCAGATTGGCAATACTAGTTTCAAGGCTTTGAATCTTTGGCTGAATTAAGGAATCGACAGTTTTGAACACTGCGTCTGCTATCTCAACCTCAACGTCGGGCTTCATATCGCCAAGCTGTCTGACGATATTCGCCGTAACCTGTTGCGTAACGGTTTGAACGATTTCTCGGTAATCAATGTTGTTTTGCATGGAATGACCTCTTTTCTCCTACAGGATTCGCACAAACAAAAAATTATAATTCTACTGTGCGTGAAGAACTAAAAGCGGTTGGAGTAATAAAATGTATAGTACAAGAAGAATCGTGTACTGAAAGAGATGCAATAGATGCTACTGACTCATTTGTCAACTGTTTATTGTCAGATCCATCTTCTTTGATCATGTACAAAAAATCTCCATCGTCTCTGTTAACATAAAAGATCCATCCTCTATATTTTTTATGTGACCATCTTTTAATTTTATTCAGCAAATCGCCATTGGAGGAAGCAGCGTAACCGGAATTGCGAGGCTGTTTTTTCTCCAACGCAGTCAAACGGGATTGTATGTTGTTAAGACTGTTTTCCAATTTACTCAGTCGGGAGTCAATAGCGCTATAGACAGCTTCTGCAATCTCCTGCTCAATTCCCGGTTTCATAGAATTGAGCTTGTTTACAATCTCAGTCATGACGTTTTGTGTAACCGTCTGAACGATTTCTCGGTAATCAATGTTGTTTTGCATGGTAGTAATGTGGCGTATAAAAGGAAAAAAATCTGTTTACGACATGGGAAGGACAGCAATTTCATTTAAGGAAGCGCCGGTATACTCAATTATCCAGTCTGAACCATTTTCAACGATTCTATTAAACCATCTAACTTTGCTTTTAAAAAATGGAGAAATGTCAATCTGATCCGTTCCATTTTTGCGAATCAAATACGTGGTTCCATTTTCTTCATTGAAATAAATAATCCAGTCTTTGTGAGAGATATGAGGCCAATGTTCAATCTTAAGTAACAAAACGCGCGTTTGAGTATCCATAGCAGAAGACGCTGACGATGAACGCGTCGTTCCAGAACTGGTTCTGGGCGTTACAACTGGCGTTGGCCTAGTTGAAGAAGCGCCGGACGTTTGCATTAGCGCAGTCACACTGGATTGAAGACTGTTAAGACTGCTTTCCAGTTTATTCAGTCGGGAATCAATAACGCTATAGACGGCTTCTGCAATCTCCTGCTCAATTCCCGGTTTCATGGCGTTGAGCTTATTAACAATTTCCGTCATAACGTTTTGTGTAACCGTCTGAACAATTTCTCGATAATCAATGTTGTTTTGCATAGTCGTTATGGGAAGTATTAAGGGGATGGGGGCTGTTTACAAGCAATTGCAAATGATTCTGTTTACGGTTTGGGAATTACAGCATATTCCGTACCTGTGCAGCCTGTGCGGATTTTGCGCCTTTCTGCACGGCTTAATCCTCCTCCAAATGCGGTTATAGCAGAGCGATTATCTGCTTTGCCTTTAACTTTATGTTCATAATGATATTCATATTCTATAATCCAGTCCGAGCCATTTTCAATGACATTGATAAATTGGGTTGGGTATTCTTTAAATTTTTTAGTAATGCATTTTTTATCCGTTCCGTTTGCACGAATCATAAAGACGCCTTTTTTTTCCTCAGCCAGATAAAAAATCCACCCTTTGAATTGAATCTTTTTTACACCTAAGCCTTGAATCTTAAGTAACAAAATACGCGTTTGGGAATCCATTGGGGGAGGCGCTGATGACTTTTTAGCCGTCCCGCTGGCTCTGGACGTTTGAGTTGACTTTGATTGTACTGAAGATGAACGCCCCTTTTTTTGTTCCAGTTTTGTTAGTCTCTGCTGCATGTCTCCAAGCTGACTGGTAATAGAGTCCAGAGTAGTCTGCAAAGACGATTGCACACTTTCAACAATGTCGTTCACGATTCCCGGCTGCATGGACGCGAGTTGATTTTTTACGTCTGTTAAAACGTTGACTGTAACCGTCTGAACGATTTCTCGGTAATCAATGTTATTAACCATAGCAATTCTGTATTGAAAAATACTCTCCTTCTATATAATATAACGCAAATCCAAGTCGATTGTTACAAAAGCAGTTCAAAAATTCTAAAATATTAAACAATATAACAAAATATCCTGTTTATATTGATTGTTACATGACTATACTTTGCAGCATCCTTGTCATTGCGATATACAGACGTTTACATGCTGTATAATTTTTGTTTTGGATGTGGTTCAAACAGGGAAGTATGTACTGGTCCCATATTTGCAGGTAAATACTTTTACACTGTTCCGGCGGCAGCGAATTGAGGGAATCCACAATCTGGGGAGCAATTTGATAATATTGTTCAATCAACCGTTTCCCGTCTGGCTGGTATTGCAGCCAATTGTCGCGAAACCATCGCAGCGCCGTCAGTTCTTTGCAGTTGTCCGGTTTTCCTAAATACTGGCAGACAGCGGTGGTAATATAGCATTTTTCTGAATCGTTATCAGGCGTCGTTTGATTTGAAGATGTATTGTTGAAATTCGGATTACTTGAATTGGGATAATTATTTGTCGTAGTGGTTGGTCTGTGATAATTGTTGTTTTGTCCTGAATTATTTCGACATTGAGGGCAAACCCGCATTAATTCAGATGTGTCATTTGCGCTTCTCAAATCTTTTTTTGAAACATAGTATTTTTGACCGCATTTATCGCATGTACGCTCGCCGGAAAGTTCCTTAAAACGAGTCGGAATTAGTTCTTCCGACATTCTGTCCTGATTTCCAAGCGTTCCGTTAACCAGTAAATTGTGGTAATTTTCAAATAATTTTATCCATTGGTGCGTATTGAGCCTGGTCGATTCAGATGAGTACTTTCCGCCTTTTTGAAAAGTTTGATAAAACCCTTCTTTGATTTTGTATGGCAAATGACTCCAAATATAAATCCAGTTGCCTTCAGGTACTTTATCAGATGTGTTTCCATCAAACGGATATGGAAATTCCATATTGCAAATATTGGTTTTGGGACTGGCGCCGCCTTTTACGCTATATGGCGGCTTTCCCAAAAGCATAATCATAAACAACAACGTTGCGACAGAAAAATACTCGTTGCCAAACGTTCGGAGAAAGCCAGGAAAATGCTTCCCTTGTATTTCCTTTGCAGTATAAGATTCTGTTCCCACCGGGCATGGCAAATCTTCAACCTGGTAACTGTCGGTATCCACAAAATAAACCTCGGTTGGAGACACGACTTTAATATTGGCTTGATTAATGTCTCCCATGATGATATTGCGAACATGGAGATATTTAATTTTCTCTAATATTGTCAAGCACAATTTGACGGTGTCTTTTTTCTTCCAATGGGGAAATATTTTCTGAATGCAAAGCGGGTGGAAAATACATTTTCCGATTTCTTCCCCGCGCGCTTCCGGCATGAGATACCCGACAAATTCGTTTCTGCTGTTTTGAAGCATAGCTACTGGAAAGCATATTCCAGTACAAGACAGGTTTCGGCTTAAAAAGAGTTTGATTTTTTCGAGTTTTCGTTTAGTGCATTTGCCCGGCTTGAATATTTTTGCTACATAAGATGTATTTGTTTTATAGACAATCCCTTCTCCGCCGCCGGCTAGTTGCTCTGTCAAACGGATGGGGCCATTATTTGTATAAACGTTATCATTAATGTCTGGAATTTGAGAAATATCTAACGGCGTTTCTGGAATAGAGGTTACGGTTTTACAAAGTCTAAACGCTTCTTTCGTTTTTTCAGACGTTCTAAAATTTCCTGATTGACTGGAATCCTTTTTTATCATCCAGCTAAATTGATCCAGTTTCCCTTTCTCAAGTCTTCTAACGTAGACGGGGTACGCATTGCAGGACTGATCTTTATTAAAAGCGTCTATAGTTCGAGCCAGTTTGTTATCTTGCGTTATGAGCAAAATTTTATGCTGCATTCGGAACTTTGTTATAACGAACTGAAAGACGTTATCAGCAAAGTTGTCAGTTTTTTCCCCTCGGATTTCAACAAGTTTATCATTCTGAAGAACTGCTATTTTCCTTAATGCGAGTTTGGCTCTTTGAGCTAAACCGGGATCTTTAATATTTTTTTGATGTCTTTGTAATTCCTCATAGACGCGAGTCGTTATGAACACAACATTTTTATGCCTCTTTAAGCAGGGCGTCATATCCTGCCAGAATACTTCTATATCGGGATTGAGAAGGCTGCAAGTATCAATAAATATTTTCCAGTCTTGTGCGTAGTCGTCGTATGTCTGAGGCTGAGCAATTGTTTTCATCTAAAATTATATGCGAATCGACTCATCCGATAACAGCTGACAGAGCTTGCCGTATATACCGCAAGCGCTGTCAGGAAAAACGGTCAATTACGAATTGCTAATTGCGTTAAACTTGCACGTCTGATCGCACAGCGAGCAGCCGGAGCAGAGGTTCGGGTTGACGGACGGGACGGTTCCTTTGCCGGTAGACTCGATTGCCGGGCAGCCGAGTTTGAGGCACGAGCCGCATTTCTTGCACTTGTCCGGGTCGATAACGCGGACGGTTCCCTGCGGTTTGCGCGTCTTGAGCAGGCAGGGGCTTCGGGAAATAATCAGCCACGGTTCCGGAGACTGCGTCGCCATCTTGAGCGTTTCGACAACCGTCTTTTGGTCAAACGGGTCTAACGTTACAACGTTTTTCATTCCCAGCGCTCTGCCGATGGACTCGATGTCGGCGGCGACGGTCTGTTCGCCCATGAGCGTAACGCCGGTGCCGGGGTTGTCCTGATGTCCCGTCATGGCGGTGATGCGGTTGTCGAGAACGATAATCGTAACGTTGGAATTGTTGTAGATGATGTTGCTCAGGCTCGTCATGCCGGAATGGAAGAAAGTCGAATCTCCAACGATGCCGACGACGGGCTTTTTCTCTCCGGCTTTTGCGATTCCGTGAGCGACTGAAATGCCGCCGCCCATGCACAAAACCGTATCCATCGCGTTGAGCGGAGGCAGCATTCCCAGCGTGTAACAGCCGATGTCGCCGGTAATGACGACGTCCATTTTCGACAGCGGGAAGAAGATTCCCCGGTGCGGGCATCCAGCGCAAAGAACCGGCGGACGCGCGGGCAGCGACTTGACGTCAACGTCGCGAGACGGCAGTTCCTGAACCGTTCCGTCCAGCTTCTGGCGGACTTTCCAAAGGTTCTCGGTAAACAGTTCGCCGCAAACCGGGACGACGTCTTTCCCGTAAATCTTTTTGCAGGTCAAGCCGTCCAAAGAGCGCAAATGCTCTTCGACGAAGCTGTCCAGTTCCTCGACAACGAGAACTTCTTCAACGCCGTTGGCGAATTCCCTCAACAGGTCGTCCGGGAACGGGAACGAGAATCCCAGCTTCAAAACAGACGTTTCCGGCCAGACTTCTTTAACGTACTCGTACGCGATTCCGCAGGCGATAATGCCGAGCTTGCGGTCGCCGTTTTCCGCCCATTCGATACGGTTAAACGGGGAGGCGGACGCCTCTTTCATCAACTCGACAAGGCGCTTTTCGACGTCGATGTGCAGCTGACGCGCTCGAACTGGCAGGAGGCTGTACTTCATCGGGATTTTATCGAAATGCGGAGCGCCCGTCTCAATGCGTTCGCCTTCTTCAACCAGGCCGCGAGAGTGGGCGACGCGGGTTGTCGTGCGGAGCATGACCGGCGTTCGGTACTTTTCCGACAGTTCCATGCCGTAAATGACGCAGTCTTTACATTCCTGAGAGTTGGTCGGCTCCAAAACCGGGATCTTGGCGAATCGGGCGTAATGGCGCGAGTCCTGCTCGTTTTGGGAAGAGTGCATGCCGGGGTCGTCAGCAACGACGCAGATGAATCCGCCTTCCGCGCCCATGTAGGTAAACGACATAAACGGGTCAGCGGCGACGTTCAATCCAACCAGCTTTTGCGTGCAGATCGTTCTGACGTGCGTCAGCGACGCGCCGACTGCGCCTTCAAAAGCAACCTTTTCGTTGGGCGCCCATTCGCAGTAAATGTCGCCCTTATATTTAACGATGTTCTCGAGGATTTCCGTTGACGGGGTGCCCGGGTATCCGGACGCCACTTTAACGCCCGCTTCGTACGCACCGCGCGCTAC
>JAZMZV010000192.1:0-13875 GCA_045586185.1 Thermoguttaceae bacterium
GGACTTTCAACAAATCGCGGCGGCTAATTGAAAAGGTCACACCTGATCCCATCCCGACCTCAGTAGTTAAGCTTTTCGAGCCGATGGTAGTCCTGCAAGTGCGAGAGTAGGCGCCGCCGAGTTATTTACGCCCTTTGAGAGTAACCCTCTCAAAGGGCTTTTTTTATTTAAGTTCTCTTAAACTGCTTGTCCAGTTCCTCTTGCGTATAGACGAGGATGCTGGGGCGTCCGTGCGGGCAGTGGTGGACGTAGTCGTACTGCGTCATTTCTACCAAGAGTTCTTTGATTTCGTCCTGCGACAACGGGTCGCCGGCTTTTACCGCGGCGCGGCACGCCATACGGTGATAAATCGCTTCAAGGACTTCAACCCGTTCCAGCTTTTTGACCTCGTTGACAAGCAGGTCGATAACGTCGTGAAGAAGCTCTTCCGGCGTCTGGTTTTTGAGAATGGCGGGGTAGGCGGTAAGCAATACCGTCTGACCGCCAAACGGCTCGACGACCAAGCCCAGTTCCGCCAGGTCGCTGCGGCGTTCTAAAACGACGGCAAACTCCTGCGGCGTCAAATCGACGGCGGCGGGTACGAGCAGATGCTGTAAAATAACGTCGTGCGCCTCGACTGATCTTTTGATTCTTTCGTACAGAATGCGTTCGTGAAGAGCGTGCTGATCGATAATCGCCAGCCCTTCCGGCAGCTCTGTTACAATGTATCGGTTATGAATCTGAATGGCGGGCTGCTGTTGTTTTATCGGCGCTGGTTTCGGGACGTCCGGCAGACGCGGCGGTTCCGGTTCCGGAGCTGGCTTTTCCGGCTTGCGGGCAGGCGTCCCGTCGTCAAAGGGCTTGAATTCCGGAACTTTTTTTGTTCCGAACCCGTTGGGAAAATCGTCTACGGAAACAGTGTTGGACGGCTGGCTCGGCGGATTGTCAGGTTGACCGAACCTGGACTTTGGCAGCGGCGGGCGCGAGTCGGTCGGCGGGAATCCGTTTCCTTCGAGATAATCGGACTGAGCGACTAAATCGGCGTGCGGAATCTGTCCCAGCTGCGGTCCAGACTGCGGACCAAACTGCGGTCCGGACGGCGGATTTCCCATTCTCGCCAGCTGCGGTCCGGTATTTTCCGGCGGGTTGTGAACGCCGTCAAAGGGGACGAATTCAGTAAACTTCGCCCCGTTGAGGTTGAGCGGTTCTACATGACCAGCCCCGCCAACGGGCGGTTTCGGCGCGAAGGGCGCATCATCGTCGTCCTCCGACATGACCGCCGGGTTGTTGAACTGGCTGTTATAGTTGGCAACCGGAGCGGAATCGCCGTCTGGGGACGGGAACGAAACGCGGGATCGCATGTCGGATGTCAAGAATTTTTGACGTATTGCCGACAGCAGCGCGCTGTAGAGGCGGGAGGAGTCCTGAAATCGGACTTCCAACTTCGTCGGGTGAACGTTGACGTCGACGGAGTCAAACGGCATCTGCAGGGAAAGGAACGCGATCGGGTATCGTCCGACGGTAATCAGCCCGCGAAACGCTTCCTGCAAGGCGTGCTGAAGGGACTTGTCGCGGATAAACCGCCCGTTGAGAAACAGGTACTGCGTTTTGTTGTTCGACCGGGTTTGAGACGGGTGGGCGACGTACCCGCTGATGGACACGTCTCCGGCGCGGGATTCGACCCAAATCAGGTTTTCCGCCAGTTCTCGACCGAAAATATCGGCGATACGCTGCTGAAGACTGCCTGTTCCCGGCAGGTTTGCGACGACTTTTCCGTTGTGAGTTAAAGTGAACGCTACGTTTGGGTTAGGCAGCGCGATCCGGTAAAACTGTTCAGCAACGTACCCGAATTCAGTCGAGACGCTTTTGAGATACTTTTTTCTGACGGGAGTGTTGCAGAATATATTGAGAACTTCCATCGTCGTGCCGACGGGGCAGCCGCAGGGAACGACTTCGCCGACTTCTCCGCCGACAACTTCCAGAGACGCGCCTTCGTCGGAATCGGGGGTCCGGCTTTTGATTCTAAACCTGCTGATTTCGGCAATCGACGCGAGGGCTTCGCCGCGGAACCCCATCGTTTGGACTTTGAACAGGTCGTCGGCGTCTTGAATTTTGCTTGTCGCGTGCGGAGCGACAGCCAAGAGAAGCTCGTCCGCCGGGATTCCCGACCCGTTGTCGACAACGCGAATCATGTCGCTGCCGCCTTTGTCCGCGTAGACGTCAATTCTGGTTGCATGGGCGTCGATGGAGTTTTCCATAAGCTCTTTGACGACGGAGCCAGGACGTTCGATAACTTCGCCTGCCGCGATTTTATTGATGACGCTTTGGGATAGTTTGTGAATCATTGTTTAGTAGCGAGTTGCGAGTAGCGAGTTGCGAGAAATAAACCGAACTGACTCCATTTCGCATTATAGCGGAAATAGAAATTATTACCAGCAATCCGGAGGGTAAAATAATCAGAAAAATAAAAAAATAATCGTCCGGGGAACTTTTAAAGAATTAATAGATTCTAACAAACCAGATGAACCAGAAAACTGTCAAGAGGGCAATTTTTGACAATTCAGGGCGCTAAATTCCACAAACGAAGCTATAGAAAAGTTAAGATAGGAAAGATAAGATGTTTTTTAGGGTGGCAAAAAGTTTTCCTCTATAGTTTTGAACTCAACTGCCGATAATTGAAAATAAGTGTTTGTGTATTTATAGGAAAAATCCGTAAATACGTACAGTTATAATTATAATAGTATAGAATCGGCAACGTTCGGCGTTGGTCAGCGTTCCTTAAATTTTGGCTGCAATCGTTTAGGGCTAAAAGCGCATTGCAGTCAATTCCCTCAACCGTATTTAATTAGGGTTAGATACCATGAAGAAAAATAGCAAGAGCAATCGTAAATCATCTCGCAAGTCTTCGAGCAGTACGCAGAAGTTGTTTCGCAGCGGCTCACACGGGTTTGAGGCTTTGGAATCCCGTCAAATGCTCGACGCGGCTTTGACCAACGCTCTTTTGGATTCGCCGATTCCGTATACGGAAGACGCTGATGGCGAATCTACCACGTTCTTAACGGTAACGCCGACTTCTGACACGGCGCCGGACGGAACCAGCATCTACGCGGGCATTCGCATTTACGGCATGGACAACAGTGGAGTTAGAGAAACGACAGAGGGCTTTACCATCAGCTCCATTGACATGGTCGACGCCGACGGCAATAAGACCCCGATTCCGCTTCTGGAAAAAGGCGAGGGAATTCAGGATTCCTACAGCTTCGCCTGTGCGGAAATGCTCTTGGGTCAGGAATATTCGATTACCGTTTCGTGGACTGGCGAAGGAGAAGCCCCTAACTTCGGCGCAGTCGCGTATCTGCTCGGCGATACGGATTCCTTTGATCCGGCCACGGGTTTGCCCGCCGTGGATCCGGCTACCGGCGATTACGCCGCCAACCGTCAGGCTGACGTCAGCAACAACGAAGTCAAGCTGGTTGAAGCGTTGATTTATCTGGACGATCCGCAGACCAACTGGCAGCACAACTACGGTTCCAATCTGCTTAAAGACAGCGGATTTACCGAGGAATACGCCGGTCTGTTCTCTTTGGACACCGACGGCATGTGGGATACCGAAGACCTTGACCGCGTTGAAGAAAACACTGCAGCAGGCACGGTCAACTTCAATATTACGTTTGACCAGGAAGCCCCGGCTCTTACGGTTGAAGTTGCCAACGCCGACGGCGAGTTTGCCGGTACGGCGACTGTAACAGAGGGCGAAAAGACCGGCAAGGTTCAGGACTTTACCGTTGACGTCAAAACGTCTACCGATTCCCCGGTTTTGGGCCTGACTTTTACAGACGCGAAAAGCGCTATCAAGTCGATTAAATATTCAACCGACGGTACAACGTATACCGAAATTCCGGTTGGCGGCGACAGCAAGACGGAAGACGTAACGCTCAACGTTGCGGAAGTTTTGGGCGACGTTCTGACAGAGGGCGAACCCGCTGTGATTTTCTTTCAGGTTGCAGACGTTATTGGCAACACCGGACAGTACGAGTTTACCGTTAATTACGACTCCACCGCTGATTACAACGTCGGAGACGACGCCAGCGTAACTCAGCAGGGAGACGGCACGACCGAAGGCGACGTTCTGTACACCAATGATTCGGACGGCTCGTCAGAAGTTGTCGTCGATCCGGACTTCGCATTTGACGAAGGCGATTCCACTTCTCAGCGCGTTGGCATTGAGTACGACGGCGAAACGTACTGGTCTGATTATCAAACCTTTGACGAAGAGAACCCGACTGCGACTCTTGACCTGACGCAGTTTGACGGTTTGCTCGACGCGATGGACGCTCAAGACGGCGTTATTCCAGACGGCTCTTACGACTTGACGGTTTTCGTTCAGGACGATTACGGACACGACCCGCAACAGGTTGGCGATCCGCAAACGCTGGTTATCGACACGACGGCTCCGGTTATTGAAACGGTTACTGTTGCCGGCGATCCGTCTGGCGAGGTTTCAATCAAAGACAACGCCAGCGCTGACGTCGTTGTTACTTTGGCTCAGCCGGACGCTACCAATGTCAGACTTACTCTCGACGACAAAGTCGAAACGATTCCCGCCGGCTATACGGAATCCGACCCGATCGTCATCTACAGAGACGTGGATTACGTCTACGGGAAAAATGAACTCCTGGTAAGAGCGACCGACAAGGCTGGCAACACAAGCGCTAAAACGTTTATCGTTTGGTACAACACCACTCCAGAGGCAACGGCGTTCACGGCGAACGGAAACGAATGGGGACCCGGCAACAAGGGCGTTGACGAACACGGCGAGCCGTTCGATTATTCTTCCGAACAGTACGTTGCTCTGGACTTTGCCAGCAACGTTGACGACAACAACGAAACCCCGGTTGAAAATCTGGTTATTACCGTTCCTCAGGAAGCTGTGGTTAACGGCGCTTTGTACAAAAAAGAAGCAAATGGTCCGTATGTTCCGCTCGAACCGGAAGAAGGCGTTTTCACGTTCAAGGCAGCCGACGAGATTTACTATCTGCCCAATCGTTATTGGAGCGGAACGGAAACGCTTCCCTTTACCGTAACGGACGACGCCAACACGCCGGCGACAAGCGACAGCAAAAACGTTGTTGTTACAATTGATCCTGTTACCACTCAAACGGAAGTGGACTGGGTCAACCCCGCCGATGTTGATGAAAATTCCGCTGCGTCTGAACTGGTTGTTGGAACGTTTACCTATCCGTCAACCAAACCCCGCACCTGGACGGCTGACTGGATTCCAGGAAACACGAACGCTCATATCCTCAACTCGGCGATGGATTCAATTGGCGGTTTGTTCGATACAGATCCCGCGTTGAGCGTTATTGAAGGCGATACTGTTGACGGTCTGACCAGCTACAGCATTGTCATGAACGACTGGGTTTTGTCGGAATACGTTTGGGGTACGCAAAACTTTATTGCAACTCTTACCGGCGCTTTAGTCAGCGATCCGACTGACGTCATTGGAGAAAACAGTTCCAGTTTGACCTTTTTCGTAAATCCGATCAATCAGGATCCTGAAGCCGGAACTCCCAAAGCGTTCAACGTTTCGCTCTCGACGCTTTCCAAACAGGACGTTGCTCTTACGCTGGACGATACCATGTTCTCCGACATTGACGACCAGTACGACGAGTTGTATATTGCGTCCGCAACGCTTACCAGCGGAGGTCGCACGTTTGTTATCGCTCAGGGCGAATCTGTCAATCTGGAAGTCAACGGCGTTGAAACGACGTTTACTCTCAGCGACAAACAAATTGTTATCGGTTCCAACGACTCGTCCGCTCTGGACAAGGGCGTTGTCGAATTTGAATTTACTGTAGCAGACAACTACGGCGGAAGCGAGGATGTTGCCGGATGTACAATCAAGTTCAGCGCGTACACGACCGACGACGACGTTGCAACGGTTCAGGACGTTGCGTCTTATTCCTTCAACGTTTTGCAGAACGACTACGACAACTCCGAGGGCTGGGACGGCAAGACGTTTGTCATTTCCGACTTTACCGACATTGACCCCGCCATCGGAACGCTGACTCTTGTTGACGCCAACAGCGTTACCGGCGACAACTTTACATTTACGCCGGCTGCTGGCTATCGTGGAACGTTTACGTTCAATTATACAATTGCCAATCAGGACGATCCGTCTGAAACGGCTGACGCAACTGTTACGGTTGTCGTTGCCGCTCTCAATACAGCTCCGACGGCAGACAATCTCTCGTCAAGCGGAGACGAATGGGGAGCTGAAGACAAAGACTCGACCACTCCACAGTACATCCTGGTTGATTTCTCAATCGCTATTGCAGACGATCCGGAAGAAACCGCTCAGAACGATCTGACGATTGCCTTTACCGGCAGCGGCTATGCCGACAACGGAACGTGGTATCAGTCCACAGACGGCGAAACGTTTACGGAGATCGCCGATTTCAGCGCCATTCAACTGGCGAACGGAAACGTTTACTTCCTGCCCAACAATTACTGGAATGGAACTGTCAACGTTGCGTATCAGGTTACAGACACGGTTTCCAACTGGGTCAATCCTGCTTTGGTTATTGCCGACGGCGAAACGCCGCTGACCGATAACGGAACCGTTGAGATTATCATCGTCAGCAAGGCGACCAATCCGGTTATTACCGATTTCGCCAACCATGAGGATGAGGAAAACAGTACGTTCGACAGCCAGACGGTTAACGTTGCTGTCGCGAAACTGCCCGAGGGCGCGGTAAATGAAGCCGTTAATGGAATGTCTGCTCAGTCCGTTAATCTGGAAGCGCACATCCTCAACGACGAGTCCGATTCTTTGGATTCGCTCTTTGACGGCGATCCGTCATTCGCTATTGACGCGGACGGTCAGATTACCTGCACGTATAAACTGCTGGAAAACGTCTACGGAACTCAGACGTTTGACGTTACCGTAACGACGGACTGCGGCGGCTCGACAACGTTCGCCTGGACGATTACCGTTGATCCGCTCAACCAGGCTCCGGCTATTACGGTCAACGAAGACGTCTTTGAAGAAGGAACGGGCGACGAGGAAGGCATGTATCTGCTCAAGAGAGAACTGACCGAAGAAGCCGAACCTGCTCAAAACCAGATCGTTTTGGGAACCGTTTCCGACGTTGACAACGTTCTGGCGACGGCAAACATTACGTATTATACCGTTTCCGGCGACGGCGGACACGTCTGGACGCTCAACAACGACGAGGCGCAGGCTTTGTTCTCTGAAGCCAGCTTTGCCGTCAACGGCGCTAACGAACTGGTCTTTACGTACAAGCTGGCTCCTTACGTTCACGGCTACGCAGACATCGTTATTCAGCTTAACGATTTGGAATCTGTTGTCGATCCGACCAACCAGGATTCCAACACTGTTACGTATCGCATTATCACTGCGTCCGTTAACGACGCGCCGGCTGCAGACGATGTGGACTGGAGCGTTTCGATCAGCTCATTGCTCCGATCGCCGTCCTTCGATTTCAACAGCGTTGTTTCCGACATTGATAATGATGATTGGACGATTACCGCTTTGACGCTGGGCGATACAGCTATTGACGTCGAAGGAACTGCAACCGCTGTTACAGTCAATGGCATTAACCTGTGGGCGACGTACGATCCCACTGCCAAGACGCTCACTCTCGACGCTCCTGACGGCGTTGACCTGACGGTTCTGGATAAACAGAGCCTGGCTGTTGCGTATACAGTCAACGACAATTCTCCTTTGGGCGAATTGACGGCTGACGGAACAGGAACGATCTCCTTTACGATGTACGCTCAGGACGACGACGCAACCTACGACGAACAGACGCAAGAAACCGTTCGCACGATTGACGTTCTGGCGAATGACAGACCGATCTGGGAACAGGAAGGCAAGACGTTTACGCTGTCCGATGTTTCCGCTCTGAGCGACGAATCCGCCGGCTCGGTTGCCATTGTCGACGGCAAGGTTGAATACACTCAGGCGCAGGATTACCGCGGAACGGTTACGTTCACGTACACGATTGTCAACGATGAAGATCCAACTGAAACGGCGACCGCGACTGTTACGGTTCTCGTCAAGGCGATTAACGCCGCGCCGACGGCTGACGAAGTCAACGCTCAAATGGACGAATCCCAGACTGGCGAAGACAAAGTTCAGCTGGTCTTTGACGCGCAGGTTGCCGACCGCGAAACGGCAGATGAAAATCTGATTATCAATGTTGATGAAACCGCCGTTCAAAACGGAACTCTGGTCGGCGCTGACGGAAACGCTCTGCCTGCCTTTAACGGCGTCATTGCCTTCTATGCGACTGATGCGGTTTACTTCAAGCCGAATCAGTACTACAACGGCGAAACGACTATTCCGTACACCGTTACAGACCGTCTGGACGATTTGGCTGGATATACGCTTGTTGACGGCGAAACCGCCAAGTCTGCGGCGTCCAATGTTCTCGTTATTGTAACTCCGATTGGAACGACTCCGACTGTAACGCTTGAAGACGCTTCAACTGACGAAATCGCCAGCGGCGCTGAACAGACGACTATTGCAATCGGCTCTGCGTCCATGCCGGCGGGAGCGGAAGCCCTCAGCGGCATAACCGCTCAATCCAAGAGCGTTACAGCGCACATCACCGCTTCGGATTCGCTCAGAAGCCTTTTGGACAGTTACGAATTCAATCTTGATACGACAACCGGAGCTATCACGTTTAGTTACACGCAGATTGAACACGTTTGGGGTTCGCAGACGTTTGAACTGACTGTTACAACAGTCGAAGGTGGAACGAAGACCGTTGAATGGACGTTTACCGTTGATCCGGTCAACGACGCTCCGGAAGTTCAGGTTGCAGCCAAGGGCATGGGCGCCAAAGAAACGGCAATTCCAGTCGCCTTTGACGTTGTCGATATTGAAACGCCGACAGCCGATCTGACTTATACGCTTACTGCCGTTCCTGAATACGGAACGCTTTACCGAGACGGCGAGGCGTTGGCTGTTGGCGATACGTTTACCATCGGAAACGGCATTACCTACCGCGTATACGATGGAGCGCCAGAAGGAATTACAGGCGATACGTTCACCTACGCTGTTACGGACAGAGGCGTTGACGCCGGATTGACTGAAGCTGACAGCATTACGATTGAAAATCTGACAGGCGTTATTGAATTCAACCAGGCTCCGGTAATTGAAAACTACGTTGGAACCAAGGTTGTTGACACGACTCCCGGCGCTCAGACCGGCAGCTGGCTGCTGTTCAATCTGTCAGACGTTGTCGATCCGGAAGGCGAACCGATTACCAAAGACAACATCACGCTTACCGGCGATGCGGTTTGGGTTGGCGATTCGGTATACATCAACTACGACTTCGCTCAGGGCAAGTTCGGCACGAAAGAAGCGCTCGTTACCATTTCCGATCCGGTTGATCCGACGATTACGTCTGAGTACAGCTTCAAGCTTGCCGCCGTTGCCAGCGTTGGACTTCATTTGTCTGAAACGCGCGCTGCGACAGCGACCAATCCGCTTTACGTGGACTTTGCCAACAACACGGTTTCCTCGACGGATTCTCCGCTGGACGTGGCAACCATTATCGGCGAAGGTCCGTATACGGTTACGCCCAACTTCTCTGCGGGCGACGACGCTCAGGAAACGGGAACTCACAGCCGACCGGTTTACTGGCAGGTTCCGATTGGAGTCGAAGTTGCTACGTTCTGGACGACGGAACCGAATGAATATCCGGTATACGTTGACGGCGTCAAGCAGGACGGTCAATACTGGAAAGAGGATACGCCTTCCGCTGAAATTCCGGAAGATTCAACCGGCTTTGATACATCCTATCCGAAGATGGTTGCTGCGGAAGCTTCCGATGCCAACTATCCGGTAATTGCAACTGTTACAGAAGACGGCAAGCTGACGATGCAAATTGCTCCTTATACGCCGGCGACCGACCTGGACGGCAGCGTTACGATTTCCAACGGCGAAAACAGCGTTACCATTCCGGTTACCATCGTCAACGCATACGATTCTCCGACGACGGTTGACATTCAGTACTTCGTTACCGATCAGGCTGGCTCTGCCAAACTGGACGACGAAGGCAGCCCGGCGTCAATTGACCGCGCTGAATGGTTCGGCGACGACGTCTCCGCGATGAGCGATCACCTCAAGACCAACGTCGACACTCAGGTTAAGGATTCCACCAACGCTCCGCTGTACTGGATTTACGATTACTGCGACGAAGAATACTGGACGCTGACGCCCAACGATTACCCGGTCTACAATAACGGCAACACCGTTACAGACGACGATGACGCTCAGTGGTACTGGGACACGGACAAAGTCGACTTTGCTACAATGACGACCAACGTCAAACCGAGCAAAACGCGAGAACGTTACGAAGTCATGGAACGTTCAGTCGGCGCTATTGCCAAGTCGACGACTGATCTGGAATACAACGCCGCGCACAACCTGTATCTGTACGCGTCCGATTCCTGGAATCAGGAAGACTTGAACAACCCGATGTTCATGCTTCTGTTTGAGATTGACTTCGGCGCGCCGGTTGCTACGTTGACGAACGTTTCAACGTCGTTGGGCACCATTTTGGAAATGGGCGAATGGAACGAAGATCATTCCGTCATTCCGCTCGGCATTTTGAACATTGCAACGTCTGATGGAAACATCTACGAAAGCGCGTACTCGTACCTGGCTTCGCTGACGTACAAGTATACCTCGGCGTTTACGACAGCCCCGACGGTTACCATCAAATTCTCGTCCGTCATGCGCGATATGGGCGAAGACGGCCGAACGGTTCTCAATACAGAACAGTACATTACCGGCTGGGCGGACAACTGCAACCCGAACCCGGCTCTGTACGGCACGCAAGGCGCCAATCAGACCGTTGTCGAAGGCACGGGCGTTTATATGGTCGTTTCGACCGCGGACGAAGCCGACTCGGGAGCCGCACTTCCGGAATCGGAAAGCTGGATTCACGAATGGCAGTCCCATTACGTTGACCTGTACCTCAATACGCAGGACGCCGACGTTGCTGGAAACGTTTCCTTCACGCTCAATTACGGCGATCTGTTTACCGCGACCGACTTCATCGCCATGGAAAGCGTCTTTGACGGCGGATTCCAGATTGACGTCGAAAACAACGCAGTTCAAATCAGCGGACGCCTCAAGGATACTGTTACAGCGGAAGACGGATTCGTCCTGCTCGGACGCGTCAAGTTTGAGTCCGTTGGAGACGACGGCTTGGCGGCTGACACCGTCGGAACGGTTGACCTGGGTCTGTCGCTGGACAAGATTCAGCTGTACAACAGCGCGGAAGAACAGATTGCCGTCAATACCAACGTTTCCGTTGGAACGCGCGCGGCGGCGGTCGTCTACGACGCCAACGACGACGGCGTGATCGACGCCAGCGACTTCGTCAGCTTCGCGACTTATTACGGAACTGACACGCTTGCCAGCAACGACGCTCTGGCGTGGGCGTTGGACTTCAACAAGTCCGGCTCAATCGACGCCAGCGACTTCGTGGAATTCGCAACCAACTACGGCGCTTCCCGCGCTAACGGCAAAGCGGTCAACTTCTCCGAAGGATTCCTCAAGCAGTACATCGGCGCCACCATTCAGGGCGAAGGCGACGCTGACCTGGCGAAACTGCTCGATCAGGCGGTTGGCGAATGGGAAGCCAAACTCGGAATTGATCTGGACGTCAATATTCAGCTTAAAGTTAAGAATTACGAAGACACCCAGCTGGGCGAATCCTATATCGTCAGCCTGGCAGACGACGGACGTCCGCTGACCGGCGTTATCGTTCTCGACACCGACGCAGCTGGTCTGTACTGGTCAATCAACACCGACGAAGTTCTCGAAGGCAAGTACGACCTGTACACGGTTATTCTGCACGAAGTTGGACACGTCCTCGGGTTCACCGATCAGTACAGCGCGTTCACGAAGGTTGCCAAGGGCGCCGAGTTTGACGGCACGCACGCCTCCGACGCCTCCGACTTGATGTACGAAAACATCAATCCGGGCGAACGCAAAGAAGTTTCCGACTTCGACGCCAGCGTTGTCAACGGCGCGTACCAGTACGCTCAAAACAACAACGTCTACCTGACCTTTGCCGGTTCCGCCATGACCGGAATGCAAAGCGCGGAAACGTTCCAGCCCGAAATCGCGTCTGGAATCGTTGAACAAGCCGAATGGACGAAGACGCTGGAAACGAAGGTTTACGAAGAACTTGACAGAATCGTTACCGCCAACCGCGACAGCGTCTTTGCCGTAGTGGAAGACGACGCTCCGATTCTGGACAGCTTCTCTGCGGACGAGTTCGCCTTCAACCTGGCGACCAAGCAGGAAACCGCGGACTCGCTCTTTGACGACCTGTCCTGGATGACCGGCGACGACGCCGAAGCCGATCAGGAACTGGACGTTGAACTCAAACCGGAGTTCTAACAGAGTTGCGAGTTGCGGGAAATGAAAGGCGGTAACGGAGCGACCAACGGGAGCGCAGTTACGCTTTCGC
This sequence comes from Thermoguttaceae bacterium, assembly GCA_045586185.1. GTDB lineage: Bacteria > Planctomycetota > Planctomycetia > Pirellulales > Thermoguttaceae > RUG11551. The sequence continues at coordinate 12,501 of JAZMZV010000192.1, forward strand.
CGCAAGGCGAGCGAGCAGCGAGAAATTGAGACGCTTGCGTAATTCCGCATTCCGAATTCCTAATTCCGAATTAATTTGATTCAACCTTGAAAGCGAAAAGCGCCGATGCCGGAAACGGATCGGCGTTTTTTGTGGACGCTCATGCTTGCCTTTTGTTTACAATCTACCGTCTCTCATGTATCATACAGGCAACGTGATTATTATATGTTTGTTCATTATTGACAATCTAACTTTTCCATTTTATAATAAATAAAGTACAAGAAAAAAATAGACTGTTGAGTAATTAAAAACTGACTTCAGGCGTTTTCTTTATGTCTGCGCTTGTTCCTTAAATTTTATGATTTATGATTCTTTAGATTCTATCGTTATAAGTTTGATACTCTGTTGTCTAGTGAGTATTTTGCTATTTTGGGGATTGTTAAACTCTATTGTTAAAACAATCCTAAAAATTTTTATAAAGGATCCGCTTAAAACAAAGCGTTTATGGATTTGGTCAATAATCATATCAACAGGAGTATCTATTTTTATTTTATTTAATGGGTATTCTATTTGCGTAAATCCGTCAACATCATATTTTAAAGCGAAAAACGTCTATGCTGATAACCCGGAAATGCAAAAAGTCGCCAGAATGATAGAGCGCGGGGATTTGGATGGAATTAAAGCCTGGCGCAAGACTGGAGCAAATATCGATACTGCTGGGAAATATGGGGTTACCCCCTTGTATTTAGCTTGGTTTCATAATAAATTGGATATTTTTGACTATCTTTTATCCGAAGACGCAAATTTGGATATTAAACTGTTGATACCAAGAGAAAGTTCAAACAATATTTTTTATGTTGTATTTGAGAGTTTTAAAAAGGCTAAAACTGAAGATTCTTTGTTAATCGGCGTGTATTGTTATGAAGACAAAAATTATATGATATCTGCGTTAAAGCATCGCAGCAAACCCGAGGAAGCTCTACATTATCTGTTTGACTATCCTTCTTATTCTCGTAGTCGACTTAACAAGAATTATTCTTATTTTCATGAGGTGGAAGACAGTAAACTGAAATACGAAAAACTCCAACTGATTATTCCGTATGTAAAAGATAAACAACAGTTTATAGAAGAGGGTATTGGATCTCTTGAGGAAATTTGTCTATTATCCAATTTGTTTACGTATTCCAAATGCGCGAAAACGTTAATGGAACTTGGCGTTCCAATTTCATTCGATGATCCTGCTTTGATAAAAAAACATGGTTCCAGCGGTTTTATGTTGTGGTTTTATGATAATTTAAACTTTTATGCAGATGGTTATGATCAGTGGTTAACAACAGACGAAGGTAAAAAATGGTCAAGAACCTGTCTGCGTGAACAATATGAGGATTTTTTCGTT
>JAZMZV010000193.1:0-3850 GCA_045586185.1 Thermoguttaceae bacterium
AAGCGGCGGGTCAGCGACTTTACCGGCAGATTTCTTCCAGCCGACAAGTTGGCGCGATGCTATCGGCAGTCTTAGCGGAACACTGGTGTCGCCCGAAATGAGAGACGACAACCCCTGGACGACCACAGACGTCGAGCTTGAGTTTTACAGAGTGTCGAAAACGCGTTACGGCGCAGACGACCTCAACCCCTGAAATCAGCTGTCAAGTGGCAGTTGAAATAAACAGCTAGTCGATAAGCTGTTCCATCATTCGGCGACCGTACTGAGCAGCGGGCGTCAACGTTCACAAAGAAGAGAGACCCGGCGGCGGGCTGAACCGTCGGGTCTTTCGACTATAAGGAGACAAATCATGAGCGACAATTTAATGAAAAAACTGCACCTTGCGGAGCTTGAAATTCTGCGTTTGAAACGTCACGCGCTGGCAATTGAAAACGACACACTGCGCTTGCGTATCAAAATGAACGTCGAAACGCGCCGAAGATTGCTAAATCAAATCAAAAAAATGAACGCCGAAGCTAATCCACCGTTACCTTTTTAAATCAATCATCAACAGGCTTGCCGAACGGAAAGGCAGTAAGTAGCGGCAAGGGATAACACAGAGCAAACGAAAGGGAGTAACCAAAATGAAAAACAACAGCACGAAAAACGCGGTGAGCACGCCCGCAATCAAAATCGAAACGAAAAACGCCGAAACGGCAAACTCAACGGTCATCGAAGTGAAGACTTCCGACAGCGGCAGATACACCTTGAAACTCAACGGCAAAAAAGTCGCGCTTAAAGCGTTCAACCTTGAAAACGGATTCTACGCCGTCCCCCGCGATACCGAAATCATTTTCAACGGTCGCAAGCTCCGCTACATCGGGCAAACCTGTGAATACTTCGATACCGAATACGTTTTCGCCGACGAAGACGGCAACGGCGCACGCAATGACAAATTTGACAGCTTGCTTTGGAACCTCGCCAAATTCGGCACGCACGACGTGAGCAAGCTCGTTACCAGAATCGCCAACGAAAAGCAAGCTTACTTCGTTCGTACCAAAATCGAAGTTGAGAGCAAGCCCGTCGACGACAATGCGGAAGTTTTCAATCTGCTCCCCGACTTCACCGACGCGGACGAGGATGACGACGAATTGATTGACGAGCCCGCCGAAATCGAATCGGCAGCCGCCGCCGCGATTGTCGAAACCAAGTCGCCCGCGGATAAAGGTTACAACATCAATCCCGACTTTGACAAAATCAAATTCAACCACGTCAACATTTACACCGACAAATCCGGGCAAGTCCGTTTCGACGGAATCTTCCAATGCAAGAAAGTCGAGACCGCCTATCGCCGATTCCGAAAAATCATGTTGCAAGTCAACGCCGACCATCCGGAATTAAATCTCGGCGGCGAAAATGACTGGTTACCCGCAGAAAAAATTGAGCTTGTGCCCAGCACGGAGCACCAAGGATTATTCTTCGGATACAACGAGACCGGCGACCTGCTTTTCGCCGACAGCAACGAGGACAGCCTTGCGCTCGACATCAACGAAGACAGCTTCTACTTTTTCGGCAAGTTCAACGCCGAATCGCCGGCAGTCGTCACGAGCGAAGAAACTGCCGACGCCGAAACCGAAACGGCAACCGACACGCCCGCGCCGCACGAAGAAACGGCGACGGGACTGAACGCGACGGTTGACAGCGGAGCCAAGGCATTTGAGCTTGTCGCGAAATACTTCCCCAACGGCTTGAAGTTCGGCGTTTTCGTCAAGGGCGACCCCGGCAAAGACGTATTTACTTTCGAGGGCGGCAAAGACAGACATTTGTTCGTGGTCTGCACACTTGACAATTCCCGCGTTGAATTGCTTGTGGCTGTCGATGCGAATTCCAATCGCAAGCCTCTGCTCGTAACAATCAAACCGCCCGAAATAAACGAAGTTGACGCCGACGAATACGCCATCAGCGAAGATGCCTTCAACTTCGCGGTTGAATACGAAATCGAGGAAGCCGAAATCGCCGCCCTTGAAGCAAGATCACGCGCCCGCATACTTGCAAACGAGACGCTCAAAATCCGCTACGACAAGGCGAAAACTCAAGTCAAATACGAACGCTACGAAAACGGTTACTGCGGCTGGTACTTCAAAGGCAAAAATCGCGACAATTGGGAATGCAACGTAACCAAAGCCACCGCATGTTTGACCAGATACGGTTTGAGCCGGTTTGAGTTTATCATTTTCAGCGAAAACGAACCCGCCGTTATCGCCGACGAAATTGACGGCTATGACGAAAACCAAGCCGAAATCGCCGCCGACCCGTGGTTTAACCGCAACGGCGAATCACGCGAAGACGAATTCGCAGAAAAAATGGCGGCACTTACCGACGAACTCAAAGAAGCGAACGCCGCCTGCACCGAGGCTTGCAAACGTCGCGAAATTAAGCGCAAGGAATACAACGCTGCCTGCGAAGCCGTCGAAGATGCAGAAATTCTCGTCGACCGGAAACGCGAAGCCATTGCGAAATTCGGACGAGCGTGCGCAAAAGATTTGAGCGAAAAACTTTTCGACGACGTGTTGATTTTCTCGCCGACGATGAAAGTTATCAATCAAGAGGGCAACACCTGCGAAACGAATTTTGAACAGATTCAAGTTTTCTTCCACGACACCAATCTTGATTTCTACGTCACGACAGATTGGATTCACCTCGGCGAATACGACACGCCCGCGCAAGTCGAAACCGTCATCAGCGAACTCAAGGCGGCAATTGAACGCGGCGACAGTGAATTCAAATTCCCGACCGTCGACGAATTGACCGGCACCGAAAAATTCAAATTGACGGCTTGATTTTCAAAAAAATGTGCGTTCCCTGCCAATCTTGTATACAACACATACCGCTTGATTAATACTTCGTTTAGAGTGATTAATACGTCACCAAAAACAAAGGAGCTGAAATGCATGAACGAACAGGAATTTTGGCACGGATATGCCTGCGGTTGCGAACATTGGGATTCGGCTTGCGAAAACATGCCGGAAGAATACGTCGACGCGATTGTCGCGATGACCTTGCCGAAACGCAAAAGCCCGCCGCAACTCGACACGATTCAGAAAATGGCTGCGATTGAAACGAAACTTGAGGCGCGCAAATATCCGCGACCGGGACAGCCCGCCTTCGATGCACCGCTTGAAGATTGGTATCGCGAACGTACCCGCCGAATTCGCTGGGAAAATGCGGAAGCGGAAAAGCACTTCACGAATTGCGGATAAAAAAATAACGCCAGCCAAAGCCGCGCTACAGTTCAAGATAAACAAGCAACCGAATTGTAGCGCGACCGAGGCAACGGCGTCAAGTAAAAAATCAGCAAACTCAAAGGAGGTGACAACATGAAATTTGTTTTGAAACCCGTAACCCGCGACAAGCACGGCAAGTTCGTCAGCGAATACGAATACCGCGACTTTTATTCGCAGATCGGCGAAGCGTTGATGACGGCGCACGAAACCGCTTGCTGGATAAGTTTTCTTGCCGACCAAAACGCCGACGACAGACGCCTTAAGGATGAAGCGCAATACGAAATTTGCGAACTGATTGACTTGATGACGGCGGTGGCGACGCGAATCAACGCGCTTGCCGACGAACACGGTTACAGCTCAAACGACCTTGCCGAAATGCAACGGCGCGTTATCGAAACCAATCGCCGCTACGGGCAATTCGAGGAGCTTACGAAACCACTTTAAGTCAAAAAAATCTATCGGAAAGGAGGTAACCAAATTGACGCTTATCGACTACTTCAAGGCTTTTCACTCTTTGAAAGGAACGCTGAATCTTTCGGCGGGCTCGCAGGCGGTGTACTTTTCGATTCTCGGAGAGTTCAACGCGG
>JAZMZV010000194.1:0-11029 GCA_045586185.1 Thermoguttaceae bacterium
ACCAGCGGCAACCGCCGCGCGTTTCCAGAAAACAGTAGACTGCGTACAGCGTCGCGCGTCCGCGTCCGCCCGCCAGAATCAGGTGAGTTCGCGAGCCGTCTTTGACGGTCAGCAGACGGAACTCGTCAGACGCCGTTTTGAGCGGGAAATCGCGAATGACTTTCCGTTCAATCAGCTGACGAACAAACGGGTTGACCGCGTCAGACCCGATAACCAGATAGCTGTCCTCGCCGTTGGACTGATTGACGATCTCGAGCGTCTGCCCGGTGATTTGCTTCCAGTATTTTTGCAGTTCCTGACCGGCGATTTGATACGCCTGACCGTGACAATCTCCGGGAACCAGAATCTTCAACTCTGCAGCGTTAACAACGCCGGCTGTCAAGCAGAGAAAACACAAAATGATAAACGAATAAATGCGGGGTTTCATAGTATTTGGATTTTAAAAACGGTTAATTCTCTTCTCCAATGCCAATTATCTCTAATTGTTATTTCTTCAGCAGCGGCAGTATTCTTCCCGCGGAGCCTTCTGTCAGGTCAAAAATCATCAGTCCGGGACAACCAAGCTCGTTCGCCTTGAGCATTTGCGAGATCGTTTCGTCTGGCGAGAGCTTCCATTCGCCGATGCCGGGATAGAGCGGGAAGTCCGGCTTGACGAACTGCTTCTGCCGGACGTAAAAGCGTCCGTAGGATTGAGCGTCGAGCGTGTAGTTCATCGGGCAGAGGAAATCGACAATTCCTTCGTTCGCCCAGGCGCCCCAGTCCTGACCGATGTTCTCGATTGTATTGGGGTACTGAATAAACACGGCAGCGGAGATTTTGCAGTCCGGTCGAACCGTTTTGACCTTTTCATGCGTCTTTCGGACGATGTTGGTAATCAAATCGGCGCGCCAGCGAAGCCATTGCGCTTTCAGCTCGCCTTTAACGCAGTCGCGCGGCCAGTTCTCGACTTTCTTTCCGATATATTCTTCAAAACGGGCGCGGCATCCGTCACATACACACAAGTCCCGTCCGTCATAGCGAATGTAGTCGAAATGAACGCCGTCGACGGGGTACTTCGTCGCAATCTCGACCATGGAGTTGACTTCCAAGTCGATATTCTTCGGGTTGGACGGGCAGAGCCAAGGGTAATCTTCCCCGTCAGAGTCCTTTTGCAGACGTCCTTCCTGTCTTAGCTTTTCCCGATACTCTTTGGAAACGCGATGCTGAAGATTAAAGTTGACTTTCCAGACGTGAACCTGAATCCCGTGTTTGTGACACGCCTTGACGCACGCGTCGAGCTGGTCGCCGTACTGTTCCAGATCCTTAGAAGGCGGAATGAGGTCAGACGGATAAAGGGCTTCTCCCGACCAGACCATGTTCGGGAACACCGCGGTGAACCCGGCTTGTTCCAGTTCCGCCGCCGTCCGTTCCCAGTCGCCTTTATAGGCGCCGAACCCGCTGTGATTCCACCAGCCGCGGAAGGGGAGCGTCTTTGAATCCCGAAGTGGAGCAGCCGCCTTGTACAGTTCTTCATCGTGACGCTCCAGACAGGCTTCGATGAACTCCGGGAACCCTTGTTCCTGTTCTACCCGGGTCATTTCAGCAACGGTTTTTTCCGCATTGGGAACCGTCTTTCCCGCCGCTGTCGTTGCCAGATTGAGCATATATTGACGAATCGACGCTTTCAGTTTGTCGTTTTGAATCAAAAACGCCAGCAGATCCGGTTTTTCCAGCGGTTTCTCTCGCAGGTCGTCGCTGAGAATCATCAGCGGGACGCCGCGCTTTTTCGCCTGCGCTTCTATAAGGGTTTGCAGATCTTTGGTTAAGAAACGGTCAGAAACGAGAATGACAGCGCCGCGGTTGTCGAACCGTTTGAACCAGCTTTCGTCCGCGTTGACGGGCAGGGCGATGGCGTCGGCGGCAAGCCCCAGTTCCTTCAGCAGAGGCTGAATCAGCCTGCCGTTGTTCGTTCCCACCCACGGGACGACGCCCTCGCTGTTGGGAACAGAAATAAACAGAACCGGCTCTTCAATACAGCGGAGCGAGAAGTATGTAACGTGCGAGCTGACGGACTGTCCTCGCCACAGAGACAACCGGACGCCTTCGATTTTGTTCAACCCGGCGGGGGAGCCTTCCGTCTCCAATTCGGATCGCCGATACGTCATCACGCCCCGGCGCGTCGGGATGGCAGACGTGCCGCGGTACCAGCCGTCTCCGGATCGAAAGTACAGCGAAGAGTAGGAAAACGCTTCCGGGTTCTCCACTTCAAGCTCGATCTCGAATCGGGAAAACTCGCTTATGTCGATTGGCGAGTCAAAATCTCTGTCAAAAGACGTTCTGTCAGCGTCCAGATTAGATTGAAAATCAGCGGTAAACTCCGCCCCTTCCGCCTTGGCAGTCATCTTACTGTAATGAGAACGCCACTGCGAAACGGTTTCCGCCGTGAAATTGTCGATAGAATAAACGCCGTCGCCCGCGTACGCAACGCACCCCAACGCGACAGCGAATAATACTGAAATGAATGAACGGTATGTCATGATTTAACCTCCTGTATATTTATTAGTGGTAAGTGGAAAGTGGTAAGTGGTTAGTAGTAAGTGGTTAGTAGTAAGTGGTTAGTGGTAAGTGGTTAGTGGTAAGTGGTTAGTGATAAGTTGGATAGACGCTTGAGTCCTTACCACTTACCACTCAAAACTTACCACTTAATTACTAATTCTTCTTCAGCAGCGGCAAGATTCTTCCCGCTGAGTCTTCCGTCAGGTCGTAAATCATGAATCCGGGACAGCCGTTTTCCTGCGCTTTGAGCAATTGTTGAATCGTTCCGTCCGGCGTGAGCTTCCATTCGCCAACTCCGGGATAGAGCGGGAAATCCGGTTTGACGAATTCTTTTTGGCGATTATAAAATTGTCCGTAGGAGTATGCGTTGAGCGTGTAGTTCATCGGGCAGAGGAAATCGACAATCCCTTCGTTTGCCCAAGCGGCCCAGTCCTGACCGATAGTTTTAATAATCCCAGGATAATGAATAAACACGGCGGCGGAAACCTTGCAATCCGGGCGAACGGCTTTAATTTTGTGGTAAGTCGTCCTGACGATATTGGTAATACAGTCGGCTCGCCATTGAGTCCATTGCGCTTTCAGATCGCCGTCCAGACAGTCTTTGGGCCAGTTTTCCACTTTCTTTCCAATGGATTTCTCAAACTTTTCTCGGCAGCCATCGCAAAAACAGTATTTCATTCCTTCGTAACGGATGTAGTCGAAATGAACGCCGTCGACTGGATATTTCGTCGCGATTTCCACCATGGCGTTAACTTCCTGATCGATATTTTTCGGGTTGGACGGGCACAGCCAGTGATACTCATTTCCTTCGGCGTCGATCTGCAATCGTTTTTCCTGTCGGTATTTTTCCACCATGTCTTGGGAAATGCGATGTTTAAGATTGAAGTTTACTTTCCAGACGTGAACCTGAATTCCGTGTTTGTGGCACGCCTTAACGCACTCTTCGAGCTGATCGCCGTATTGGTCAACTTCAGGGGAAACGGGAAAAATCTCGCTCCGATAGCGAGCCTCTCCCGACCAGATCGGGTTTGGGAAAACCGCGTTGAATCCGGCTTGTTCCAGCTCTGTTGCCGTGCGTTCCCAGTCGCCCTTGTACGCGCCAAAACCGCTGTGATTCCACCAGCCGCGGAAAGGAAGCGTCTTAGAATCCCGAAGGGGAGCCGCCGCCTTGTACAGTTCTTTATCGTGCCGTTCCTGACAGGCTTTGATGAATTCCAAAAAGCCCTTTTCGCGTTCAATCTGAGCCATTTCAGCAACGGTCTTTTGAGCATTGTGAACCGCTTGTCCTGCCACGATAGTCGCCTGGTTGAGCATAAATTGACGAATCGTCGCTTTGAGCTTTTCGTTCTTTGTCAGGAATTCCAGAAACGAGGATTTCTCCATGGGCGTTTTTTTCAAATCTGAACTGAGAACGAGCAATGGAATGCCGCGTTTTTTCGCCTCGGCTTCCAGAACGCTGCGCTGGGCAGAGCCAAGATTTTTGTCATACAGAACGATAACAGCGCAACGGTGGTCGAGCCGTTTGAAACAGCCCGAATCCTTCTGCTCGCCTGGCTTTGCGCCCGCATCGGCTGGCAGAGTTATACTGTCGGCATAAAGTTCAAATTCTTCGAGTATATTTTGAAGAATTCTCCCGTTATTGGTTCCAATCCAGGGAACTACGCCTTCGCTGTTAGGAACGGAAAGAAACAGAATCGGTTCTTGAAAGCAACGAAGAGAATAATAGGTAATGCGCGAGTTGGAGTTCTTACAGCGCCAAAGCGAAATCCGAACGCCGTCGATTTTATCCCAGCCTATTGGTGAATCTTCTATATGAAAATCGGCTTTCCGAAACGTCATCACGCCTCGTTTGGGAGGAATATCGGTAATACAGCCGTACCACCCATTCCCAGAATGAAAGTAAAACGAGCAATGCGAAAAGGTTTCCGGATTATCCAGTTCAAGTTCGACTTCAAAGCGGGAATACTCGTTCAAGTCAATCGGCTTGTCAAAAGATCGGTCAATAGAAACGCGGTCGGCATTCGGATGGTCTTTAAACGAGACATAGAATTCGGCTCCTTCCGGTTTTGCCGACTGTACACGCTCTAAACTGCTGGTAGAACGCCACAACGGCGCGGTTTCTACGGTAAAGTTGTCGAGAACGTAAACGCCGTCGTTCGCGCTGGCAACAGATGAAAAGACGGCAGCGAATAATATTGCAATGAATGTTCGATAGGTCATAGTTGAGTCTCCAATTAAACGCTATTGATAAAAGATGGCAATGCATTTGGTTCGCCTTACGGCGAACTGCGTAATTCCGCTCCCGTTGGTCGCTCCATTACCGCCTTTCATCGATTGACTAATCCAAATATTTCTGTAACAACTTCAGCGCCGCCCGGTCGAGCTGATGTCCGGCGACGGTTTCGTACTGAACGTCTTCGCGCTGGGAATCGAGGATTCCGAAGGTTCCCCGCAGATTCCACATCGCCCAGCCCCAGCCCTGCGTTTTCCAGTTGGCGAGCATGTCTTCCAGCCAGCGGAGAACGGTGTTGTGAGGCGTTTTGTTATACGCGCCGAACTCGCCGACCATGACGCATTTGCCGAACGGACGCAGCTGTTCCCACGGCAGAATCGTTTCCTGATAGAGCCATTGCCGACCGGAAATCCCGCCGTTGGCGAACTCGTAACGACCGTTGTCTGTACGCTGCCAGAGCAATTGCCCCGGCTGAATATTCCAGCCCATCTCCGTGGCAATCGATTCTTCCGCTTCGCCCTCGACTTTCAGACCAAGCTCCTTGAAGAAAATCCAGTCTCCGCCGGTCATGTTGACTGTTACTTTTTTCGTTCCCGCGGGAATGTCGGCAAAGACGTCCAAGTCGTAGTAGTTTTGGTAACAGCCGCCCCATTCCGGACGATGAACGACTTGCGACCATTCGCCTTCGCCCGGTCCGGGCACGAACGAGCGCTTGAGAATCGTCTTGCCGTCCGCCTTGACTTCAATATTAGCGGCAGAGGAAACCTGTCCGACTTTCAGGCGCAGAGTCGCTTTTTTCGGGAAATCCCCGTCGATAGTCAGTGGTTGTTTGGCTTTGTCGTCGATGCCGTTTTTATTGGGCGAATAGAGCGTTCCGTAGGCGTTCAGCCCCGGCCATTGCGGTTTCGCCCAATTATCAGAGCCGCCGACCCAGCTGGCTTTGTAATGGCTGACCGTCATGGGCTTGTACCCTCGGGTTGCCTGAGCGACTTTTAATTCCGTCAGTTCCATAACCGGTCGCACGCCCCAGGACATCCCGTCACAGATAATCAGCCGCTGCGGATCGATCTCCCGAATGGCGGAGACGAGACGTCGATGAACTTTCATAAACGGTTTCAGATCAACGTTTGCCGGTTCATTGAACAGATTGAAACTCAGCTGGCTGGATGGCACGCCGGCGTATCGTTTAGCGAACGTCGACCAGTGCAGCGTGCAGACGTCAAGGGCTTCGTCGTCCGTCCAGACCGGTTTCTCTTCCTTCGGCGAGGCGACTGTGTATCCCGGCGCCCGGTGCATGTTAATCAAAACGTGAATCCCGTACTTGCGGCCGTATTCCAGCGCTTTGTCGATTCGCTTGAGCGCCGACTCGTCGATTTTGCGCCAGTCTTTGTCGACAATCCAGTTCCGGTAATCCATCGGAAGCCGGACGAAATTGAACCCCCAGTCGTGCATCATGCGGAAATCGTCTTCAACAAAATCCTTGTTTTGCCACGGGTTCATGAACATTTCCAACAGATTAAACCCGTGCCAGGCGGGCAGATTATTCCAGCTCGCATCCGGCAGAGCAGGCGCGCTCACTCCTTCAGCTAACAGATTCAGAGGGAACGACAACCCCGCGGCTAACGCGGCGGCGCCTGTCTTTAACACGGCTCGGCGGGACAGTTTTTTCATGACGGCTCCTTTCAGATAAATTAAGTGTAGAGGTTTACATCCCAACTGACAGTAATTCTATCAGAGTCTAAAAAGAAATGCAACAGGGGGGAGGAATTGGCGATTGCTAAATTTTCAATTCCCCCAGTTCCATTTCAATTCTTTTTATTGTATAATGTTCAATTATTCAACTTCAATACATATTATTCTGAAAGGACGTTTATGAAAACCCAATTTTTATTCCGATGGTTTGTCGCAATTCTCCTGACGGGGATTGTTTCAATTGATGCCATGGCGCAAAGTGGCGATTCCTGCCCGATATACCCGATTCCCCGATCGTATTACGCGACGGGCGAGAAGATTCCGCTGGGAACGGACCAGACAGCGGCGATCGTTTTGCCAGCTTCTCCGACGACTCCCAATCGGTACGCTGCCCAGCGGCTGCAGTCGCTGATTCGAAACCGGTTCAAGGTGGAAATCCCGATAGCGGAATCCGCTGCGGCTCTGTCTGAGTCTGTAACGCAAAAGTTCGTCTTGTCCGTCAACCCGGCTGCGGTTACAGTCGACGGCAAGAGCAAGTTCAACGGGTTTTCCATTCACTTCAAAAAAGACTGTGCAGTCAGTTCGATTGTCATAACCGGCGCGGACGAAATCGGCTTGATTTACGGCTGCGAAGCGATGTTTAATCTGATTGCAAAGGACAAGTCCGGCGCAGCGCAGATCACCGTCGCCGACGTGGTCGACTGGCCGTCGATTCCGTGGCGCGGACGCCCTCATTCCGTCATGGCTCATCAGCTCTGGAAAGGTCAGCTGGACACGTACATTCACGGTCGAATCAACTTCGTCGATTACCGTGACAACCCGGATCAGCCGGCGACGCTGACTATGGACGCCCGCAAGTCCTCGATGGGCTGCCCGCCCGGCAAGCCGATTGACGAAGCTCTGGCGCGCCGCTGTATTGACGAATTCCACAAACGCGCTCTGTACGTTTACGGGGTCGTTTCGTGCAACATCAAGGAAAGCGATTATCCCAAACTGACGCAGACGTTTGACGACCTTCTGCGCCTTGGCTGTGACGGAATCTGGATTTCCATGGACGATACCGGCGGCGGGCAGAACCCGGTCAAGCTGGCGCAGTACGTTGCTCAATACATGAAAAAAGTCGGGAAGACGGGGCAGGACGCCATGTTCACCCCCGGCGTTCGAGAGTACCAAAAAATCGACATGCCGCTCAACCATCAGATGGCGAAGATCGAAACGTTCAACGAAGCCAGCTGGATTTTCACTCGCGTTCCCTGCAAGGCGGACTACGAACTGACGCAGCGAATGGGTATGAAGAGCAAACCCGCCTGGTGGTTCAACTTCTGCGAGACGGGCTATCCCGACCCGAAATCCGGGTTCATTCACTCCGCCTCCATCCTCACGACGCAGCGCAAAGACGGCCGCCCGAGCTACATGAACCTTCAGCCCATCACCCCCGGCTGGGGACAACCGGAATTCGACAAGATTCGCGACGCAGCGCTGTATACCGACCGGGTCAACATATGGGCGATTTGCGGCGGCTGGTCAAGCGAATACAGCGTCGTCATGTTCGGCATGTGGGCATGGAATCCGGAAAACTGCGACTGGGAGAAAATGCAAACCGCCATCTACGACTACGTCTGGGGACCGTCACAGGTGGAAACGATTCGCCAGTTCGACGCACTGTTTGTAGAACTCAAGTCGCTCTACGTTCTGCAAAAGCGATGGAACTATCGGACGCCGGACAACGGGCTGGTGCGTCTGAAGTCGCCGGAAGATCGCGCCCGGGCGCTGGAACTGCTCGATAAACTCGACGCGCTGGCAGCTCAGCTGGCTCAGTCCGCGCCGGAAGAAACAGCAATGGACAAAGATCGGCTGGAATATCTGTTTATCGAGCCGATTCAGACCAGTTTGAAGTTCGCCCGAAAACAGGCGACTCTCGACTATCCGTACTACGAATTCAACAACTTTGAACAAAAAGCGGTTGAAATCTATTCCGAAAAAGGCGAACTGGCGGCGAACGAGTATCTCAACCGCGTTCAGGAAACCGTTACAAAGCAAATCGAAACGCTCTCTGCTGAACTTGCGGAACTCAAAGACGTCGAACCCGTTCTCGACCAGTGGAGAAAGCGGCTGGAAAATGCGAAGGACATCCAGCAGCTAACCGGCGCTCTTGCTGACCAGCGCGCCAAGGAATGGGAAAAACTCGTCAAGCAGCCCATTGAACAGTTCTTCCCTTTTATGGAAAAGCCATCTGAGAAGACGCTTCTGTCTCTCTTTGACGGTCTCAAAGAGCCGACCGCTCCTCATGCAGTAAGATTTCGTCCCGGCAGCGAATGGGTTTGCAAACCTAGCCAGGCAATTGGCGCATATCGAGTGGGGACGTTTACCATAACGGACAAGAATACGCCCTTGCCAATGGTAGCTCCGGGAATGTTTGATCCCGTAACGGACAAGGAAACGCCCCCCTTGACAAAAAGCTTGTCAATGGGAGCAATTGTCGTTCCGAGAAATACGAAAACCAATGTAGGCGATTGCGGCTGGATTGAGCAGACGATTGATTTTAATCTCCAGGACTATAATTCATTCATCGAAGAACCTAAAGTCAATCCCTATCCGCTGACGGCACGCATGTATCTGGTCGACAGCCGAATCGACAAACGATACCACGGCGTTCGACAGATCGACGTTCAGGTCAACGGAAAAGTCGTTTACAGCCGCGGCGTTTCCGATGCGGTCAAATCCAACTGGGTGGAATTCCCGCTGGAACCGCCCGCCGACGGAAACCCCCGTTTCCGTATCGTCGTTCGTGTTACAGAACTCACGCCGGTTACAGACCATACCAGCTGGGTCTTCGTCGGTCCGCTGTACGTGTATTGATCTTAACACATCAACGCATTCGTTCACGGATTTGACGGATTAGACGGATTTTCGCCGGCGGCGAGGCGCCGCTCCCAGTCCGCGCTACCGCGCGCCCCCGATGGCGGGGGAGCCAATCCGCGCTGCCGCGCGAGACGTATTATAATCGCTCCCGTTGGTCGCAATACTCAACACACGCCGCGCGAGACGTATTATAATCGCTCCCGTTGGTCGCAATACTCAACACACCCCTTTTTTCAAGGTGGTCTAACCATTTACCTTAAAACCATGAAACACCTCATATGCACCGCTTTGTTAGTCATGACGCTTGTTACAACCTGTAGCGCGGCGAACGATTATCAGGAACTCATCGCCAAGTCTGAGGCGAGAGTTTATCAAGGCTCTAACGGCGCGAAGCTGCCGTATCGTCTGTTCAAGCCGGACAACTACGATCCGAACAAGTCGTATCCGCTGATTATTTTCCTTCACGGAGCGGGCAGCCGCGGCGCCGACAATCGCCAACACATGTTCAACTGCCAGTTCCTGTCGCTTATCAGCGGCGAAAATCGGGTAAAACATCCTGCGTTTTTGATCGCTCCCCAATGCCCGGCGGGAAAACGCTGGTGTGAAACGAACTGGTCGGAAAGAACCGCTCACAAAACGCCGGAAGCCCCGTCTGAAGGCATGGCGTGTTTGCTGGAGCTTGTAGACGAATTGCGAAAGGAATTCCCGCTCGACAAATCCCGGCTGTACGTCCTTGGAACGTCGATGGGCGGATACGGAACCTGCGATTTCGTTTGCCGGCGCGGGAACGAGGTGGCTGCGTACGTCCCCGTCTGCGGCGGCGCGGACAACGAGAAAATCTGCCAGTTCAAAAACGCCAAAGGCTGGTTCTTCCATGGCGATAAAGACGCCTCTGTTCCGGTAGAACGCTCTCGCAGCGCCGTTGCTGCGCTCAAAGCCGCCGGCTGCGACGTTAGGTATACGGAACTGCCCGGTCGCGGACACAACCTCTGGATTGACGTATACGACACGCCCGGTTTAGCTGAATGGCTCTTTGAACAAAAACTGAAATAAGACCGCAGGAGAGATGGGTCAAACGCCAATGTTTCCTGCAATTGCACATGGATGAGCCGGATCGCGATGGTTATGTGCAGGTCAGCCCGGACACGGATTTTACGGATTAGACGGATTTTCGCCGATTGATTACTGGATGTTCGAAGGGTGAAATACCGTATTGCGTAAGCCGTAAACGCCCCCTGGATGGCGCCCGTCCCTGGGCGCCTTGCTGGAACAAGAAAAATCCTCTTTCGCAGATTTCCCCCACCGACCTGCTGGATCGCGGCTGTGTCAGCCGCCGAAGCCTCTCGGTCCCGCTAAACCCCTTCGACGTAGTCGGCAACCCTTCTGGGTCGCGGACGAAGTCCGCAAAATGAAAAATTCGCTTCGGCGGGCGACACGCCCGCGAACCGGGCTGAACAAAGGTTTTCTTTGATACCGGCAATGTAGCCCGAGGACGGGCTACATCTAGAGGAGGTTTTCCGCTTCGTCGTTTTGGTATGCACACATCGAACGTTTCGTTCGCCTGACGGCGAATGCGTAATTCCGTTCGCTAAAGCGAACTCCATTACCGCCTTCCAACCAATTCCCCCCCTCTATTTCCCCTATTTTCTCAAAATTTTTCACTTTTTTTCAAAAATTTTCCCATTTAGCGCTCGTCAATTTCAAAAT
>JAZMZV010000195.1:0-3779 GCA_045586185.1 Thermoguttaceae bacterium
TTTTAGAGGAATGCTTCGCGTCCGTTATTTATTTGCGGACTTCGTCCGCCCTTGAAAAAACTTTCGGTCGCCAGCAAGCTGACGACCTTTTAGGGAAGTTTTTTCAAGTTTAATTAAGAAGGGAAAACCTTTTTTGAAAAAAAGGTTCTTCCCCTCAAACTCCCCTTTCCAAAAAACTTTAGTAAGGGGAGAGTAAGCGACGCCACGCATCACTCCGGCTTATAATCAAACGTATCCCAGTATCGCTGGTCGAGGTCGAACGGGTTAAGCGGGGCGTTGAAGTCGTGATTCGGCGGGAGGACGCCGTAACGAATCATCTCGCGGACGTAGTCGCGCCGCGGGACGAATCGAACCGGGCAATCAGCCCCGTTGTTGTCGGACTTAAAGCACATCGTATAGCGGTTGCTTTCCTCTAAAATGTACTTTCGACCGCGTTCAATACCCGCCAGAATCTTTTGATAGTCCGGGTCGTCTTTGGTCTCGAAAACGGGTTTGCCGGATCGCGCCTGACAGATTCCTGTTCCGCCGGCTTCCCTCGACAGCGGAGCGCGGAGGACTTTCGACTGTTCCGGATACGACAGGTCAAAAACGATGTGACGGTTAAACCGTCCGCCGTCCATGGACATGGAAAACGGCACGTACATGTTGTTTTGGTACTTGCTGACGGGATAGTATTTCTCGTAATTGAACGCCGGGGAGAAATGCCCGATCTTCTTTTCCTGCGGGGTCTTGGCGTGACATTCGTAACAGCGCCGCTGAATGGCTTCGTGCATCGCGATGCCCTCTTCCCACTGGAAATCCTGCTTGAGGTTGACGGTGTTGTCGTTGCAGCCGATCGTGCCCCAACAGTTGACGCAGTACGTTGCCGCGTTGGGCGCGCCGGCGTCAATCCAGTATTTAATCAGGTTGAGTTCCTGTTCCGACATCGGAATCGGACCGGGTCCGGCGGTGAGGAATTTCCCTTCGTACTGCTGCCCGGTTTGACGAATCCAGCCCATCTGGACGCCGGGGTGTCCTTTTTCGATAATCTGTAACAACGTACTGCAGCCGGTGCCGATTCGGTACGGCTCGAAGTTGGTGGGCGTGTTTTCCGCGTACGGCGTTATATTGCGGTTGTCGGCGAACATGCGTCGAATCGACATGTTGAAATAGCCAATCGAGTACAGCGGCCCCCAGTGTCCGGAGACGTTGAATCCGCCGTCTTCCCGGTCCGGGTTGTGACATTCCAGACAGTACTTGTCCAGAATCGGCTGAATGTCCCGGGCGTAGTCGAAGAACTCGGGAATCCCCTCCGGGCGAACGGGTTCGTCTGGCGGACGGCGCATGATCTTAAACAGCTTGTCCCGGTCTTCCGCCGTCGGCGTGTCGGTTCGGAATTCGTGACAGCCAATACAGGTTGTGTTTTCGCCCGGCATGACGGAGGTAAACGAGTGCATTCGCTTAACGCATCTCCCATCCGCATCGACCGCCAAAAACAGACAGCTTTTCAGCGCGGGGAGTTTGAAATACGCGCTGCCGTCGGGAGAAACGGGGACTTCGCCGAGGAACTTTTCGACGGAGAACGTGCCGCCAGCCGACATCTCCGCCATCGCGCCGGTGTAGTTAATCGGCTTGGGCAGCGCCTCGTAAATGCGAAGCTTGGTAATCGTTCCCGGCTTGACGCCCTGCATCTTTCTGCCGTGATAAACGTTGACCAGCGCCAGCGTGCCGTAGTCCAGCGACCGGTTGGTCTGGTCGGAAATGATTCGTTCCCGTTCGCGCGTCATGATGGGGCGCGGCTCTCCAATCCAGTACCCCTCTTTGATCTGTTCCGGCGTGAGCGAAAACAGCTCCGTCGCTTTGCCGTCCTGATGGAACAGAACGACTTTGGTTCTGTTGGACGCCAGAATATGTTCTTCGTCAAACGCCCACGGGTCGGTGTGTTCGTTGGCGAGGCTGATATACTGAACGCCCTGCGGGTCGTCTGGCCCCAGGCGCGGGTCGATTAGGGCGATCTTGCCGTAATGCTCTTTCATGCCGTGTCCCGGCGACCATGTAACAATCACCTTGGACGAGTTTGGCACCGGCTTGACGTCCAGAATCGTGCCGTGCCCGATCTGGTTGCCGTACATGACCATCTGACGCGTACCGTCGGGGTTCATAGACCAGAGATGATGAAATGCCATGTGATAGCGGTCGATGTACTCCCAGCGCATGTACGCGATCTTGCCGTCGTGAGTAACCCAGGGCGTGTTGTCCTGTTCCAGATTCGGCGACAGCGGGCGAATGTCCGACCCGTCCGCGTTGCATTTGTGAATCGTCCCGACTTGCGTTTTCCAGCATTGAACGTAACGGTTGGCGCGGGTGGAAACGAAGACGATGGAGTCGTCCGGCAGATACGTCGGCTCGTAGTCGTCCCAGCCGGGCGGAGAGTAAATCGCCGCGTCGGACTGCGCCGGGTTGACGTCTTCCCCAACGCCGGTGAGCTGCTTCAGCCCCGTGCCGTCAAGGTTGATTTCAAACAGACTGTAATGCTTTTTCCCGTTGGGAATGCAGGAGAAAAGGATTTTTTGCCCGTCGTAATGCAGCTGGGGGTCGCGAATGCTGCCGGTCGGCTGTTCGAAAATCGTTCGGACTTGCTTCGTCTTGACGTTGTAGATGCACAGCTTTCCGCCCCCGTTGGGGTGATGCGGGTACGTGTTCTGATTTTGAGCGTAGTAACCGATGTTGGCGTACCAGTGCCCGTCGACGCTGGGCTTGCGAAGGACGAAGAGAATCTCGTCCGGCATCCCGGCTTCCTGAAATTCCTCGATTATAGACAGGCTTTTGTTCTCCCCCGGCGCGGGTTCGTCGGCGTTGGAAATGATATACGATGTCTGAATTAACAGGCAGACGGCAATGACAGCGTATCGAATTCGCATGACAGACTCCTTTTGTCAGGAAACGTTATTGGCAGGACAACCGCAGAAAGACCCTCTCGTCTTTCTGAACGGTTTGACACTATTATAACAGATAGAAAAATAAATTGCAAGGGTTGGCGGCGGCCCCGAGGCTAAAACGGCTTATTTATCAAAATACTTCAGCCAGTACTCGGTTTCTTCTTTTGACAGCGGGGCGTCGGGATTGGGCTTTTCTTTTGTTTTGGGCGGGGCGGCGTTTTGACGTCGTTCCGGCAGCTGCATCCCGCCGAAATACCATTGGTCGGAGTCGCGGTAGATAAAATGACGGCGTCTGACTGTTGCCTGAATGCGGTGGTCGCTGGAAATAACGACGACGGACTCGCCCCGCTGGGCGGCAAGAACCATCTCGATAATCATCTCGTCAGCGTCCTGGTAATCGCGGGCAAAGACGATGTGAACCCCGCTGCGCTGGTACGAATTGGGCAAGAACTCCGGCGGCTCCAGGGCGTCAAAGACAACTGTCGTTTCCTTGCGCCACGACTCCGGCAGGTCTTTGATAACCAGTTCCAGCATTTTCTCCCGCGCCCGTTCCAAAACGCCCGGCTCATATCTCGCCCCCCGCCCTGCCGCTGGCAGCAAGCCGATCGCATGAATCAAATTGTACCCGTCGATTATGAGCATGTTTGGGAAGTCCTTTCTGAATTATACCTGTAATTATACGTCTATATTCCAGATTTTAAAGTAGGGGCTCAATAGTCATTTTATTTTTTTGAACGCAGAATACGCAGACTCCTCGCAGAGAGCGCAGACGGGCTGGGAATGTGGCGACGACGCTAACTGCGTTAGCTACGCCACGATTCCCGCCCGATTTATTAAATATATAAAATTATTAAGTCGGAT
>JAZMZV010000196.1:0-24616 GCA_045586185.1 Thermoguttaceae bacterium
CCTTTTTCTTCCCCCCACGCCGTTGGCGCGGGGGGAAGAAAAAGGGTATTTGTCGATTTCTTTTTTTATTATTCTTTAATTCCGTGGGTTAAAACCCACGGCTACTAATATTGAACCGCTACGCGGTTCTAGCGGAAGCGCTTCGCGCTACTGCCTACTCCCTATTTCCTTCTTTTCTTTTTGTAGTCCGGTTTCTTTTCCGGGAACTGATAATCAAACCCCGGTTCGACCGCGTTGGGGTCGTGCGGCTTGTACTGGAAGTTTTCTTCTTTGGGAACGCGCGGAGCCGGTTTGGCAAACAGGGTTCTAACGAAGAAGTAAACGATAATCAACGCCATGAGAAGAAGAATCCCGTTGGAAATGACGTTGCTTCTTTCGGATTGCTGAACTTCGTATTTGAGCGCTTTCGGGGCAAACAGAAGCGGGGCGAGCTGATAAGCGTGCCCTTTTGCTTCGTCCGCCCGACGATACATCCACGTATTGAACATAAAACAGGGAACGCTCAGGTCAACGCCAAATCCCGCGCCGTCGCCCGTCTGAACGCCTTCCGGCAATTCCAGAACATTAATAACTATCGGATTGTCTGCGGAGTCGGACGTGAACAAATAAATATTGTAATACTGTTCAATTCCAAATCTGGCTCTGACGTCGGGAGCATCTACCGGGATTGCGACAATTCGCCGCGCGCGGCCGGTAAGCCAGAACAAATTTCCACGCTGGGCAATGGGGTCGTTAAAGAGCGATTCCACTGGATAGGATTGCCGTTCAACGGTCATCACGTTGCGAGGGTCGCGCATGTTCCATAATTCGTCGCGCTGAGTAAGAGCCAGCTTTTTAATCTCGGCAAACTTTTTCGGATCCAGCGCTCGTTTGACCGCCGACAGTTCCTGATAGAAACATTCCCGGTTGCGTTCGTTGAGAGTACAGTCAATTGGGAATGGAATCTTTTGACCCGGAGGAATGGGTTTGGAGTCAAGTTCGTCAAACAGACCATAGTCCATGCCGAGATTTCCCAACGGCGTATCGGGATGCCAGGCGATTCGCGTTGCGATAAAGTACGAATGCCGCGGCTTGTCCGTCTGCTTGTCCAGCGGTCCGTACTTGAGAAAATAGGCGTCTGCGGAGACCGGGTAGGAAACGGCGGCGCCGGTCTTCCACTTTTTGGGAATGACGCTCGTAATAATCAAAACGCGATGTCCCGTATTGAGTTTGACGGCAACGAAGTACAGGGAATCCATTTCGAACCGGGTTTGCAGTTCCGGAATGAGCGTAACCGATTCAATCGCCTCTGCCGTCCCTTCCAGATGATACAGCGCGCCGCGCTGCTCGGTTCGATTAAACGCGCGCAATTCAAAGGCGATGTCTTTTTTCTCCTCGTCCTGAACGTCTTTTCCGTCCAGCATATCCGCGGCGGCTTGAGAGGATTGCGTCCACGGCAGGATAAAGTCCGGCGGGAATCGTTTGGCTGTATAGATGAGCTGAGCGGTAAAGTTGTTTTGAGCGGGATTCCACGCCTCGCCGTCTTTGAACAGTTCCCATTGCGATTCCGAAACGCCCATTGCTTTCCAAAGCTGATTCAGAGAATCGACCGGTTTGGTCGGTTCCGCATTGGCTTCAGGATCCAAATCCTCTGCCTTCTGGACAACCGGCTCTGTCGGCGTGTTTTCGATTTCCGGCGTAGCGACTTTCTTCTCTTCTTCCGTTTCGCTCAGGTCGGCAACCTCTGGCAACGGTTCAGAATTCTCAGACGCTTCCGGTGCAGCGGGCGCTTCTTCCGGCTGAGCAGGGGTGGCTTCGGGTTGAACAGGAGCTTCTTCCGGCTGAGCGGGTTCCGCGGGAGTCGTTTCCGGTTCAGCGGGAGCTGTTTCTGGTTCAACATGCGTAGCTTCTGGTTGAGCGGGCGCTTCTTCCGGCTGAGCAGGCGCTGTTTCAGGTTCAGCAGGCGCAGCTTCGGGTTCTGGAACAGACGTTGGCGTCTCAACTGCTGCAGCTTCCGGTTCTGGAACAGACGATGCAGCATCCTGAGAATACGCCATCGAATTGAGAACAAAAGCGATTATTGCAGAAAGAGCAATAGCGAAAAACGTTCTGGAAAGAAAGCGGTTGTTCATATTGTTGCATTTACAATTAAAGGGACAACGAGAAAAATGACTAAAGGTTTACAAAGCTATTTTACCAGCTCAAATGAATTCGTCGATACGTCGATTTTCTCTTTTCTTCGGATTTCAATTAAATTTTTGGCGGTATTTATTGAAAAAACCACAAAAAGAGCCCTGTAATCTCTTTTCGAGAAATCTTTTTTCTGTATAATAAAAGAAGATTGACATGGGCGTCTATTTAATAGACGTTTATTTAAATCATATATTAGTATAGCTGATAATTTTGGAATGAATATCATTTCCACGTCCAAAATTTATATAAACAGATTATTTAGTAATATTTATTTACTGTATTTGTTATGAACAAACATTTTCCTCACGCGTACGTTATTAACGTTATGGCTGACGACCATCCGGGCATTGTCTCGTCGGTTTCGTCCGTAATTGAATCTTTGTCCGGCAACATCGACGGCTGTTCCCAGACGGTTTTGGGCGGTTATTTTACGCTCATTATGCTCGTCAGCCTTCCTGAAGCCATTGAAGCGGACGTCCTTTCTGAAATGATTCGTCAGGTCAATACCGACTTCCAGGTCAGCGTTCGCCAGATGAAAAGTAAGAACGCCCCGGCTGCGACCCAGGATTCGGACAGCTACGTCATTACCGTATTCGGAAAGGACAAGCCGGCAATCGTCCGCAAGTTCAGCGCCTATTTGGCGGATCGCGAGATCAATATCGTTGACTTGTACGGCGCACACCGCGGAGAAGACGAGTTCGTTCTGATTGGTCAGGTTGAAGTTCCGACGCACTGGAATTTGGATACGCTCCAATCCGAACTGGAATACATGGGCAAAGAGCTTGGATTTACCGTCAAACTGCAGCAGCAAAACATCTTTTTGGCGACCAATCAACTCCGACTTCCCAAAAACTAAACAGGAATAAACGCCAATACCTTTTGAGGACAATTCCGTGAAAACGTTTTTTACCCTGCTGATTCCGGCGATCGTCCTGATTCGACTTGGATTTCCGCCTTTTAATATCGCTCCCGCCGCGCTGGCAGGTTGGGCGATAATGTTGAATTATATTCTGTCAGAACGACAAACAACGTTCAGCTCTTTGGGCGGAGCCTGGCTGGCGGGTTTTATTTGGAATCTTTCCATGACCGTCTACGTTGCCTTTCCGCATTGGTCAACCAGCATCGGCTGGGTTGCGCTTTCTGCGTACATGGCGGTTTATTGGCTGGTTTTTGCGTGGGGTTGTCGATTAGCGTTACAGAAAAATATTCCGATGTGGTTTGCCGTTCCAGTCCTTTGGACGGGATTGGAACTCATTCAAGGACATCTGCTTTCCGGATTTCTGCTTAATCAACAGGCGATTATTTTTTATAAAGCTCCTGTTTTGCTGCAATTGGCGGAATTTGGCGGTTCGTACGCTGTAAGTTTTATTGTCATGGCGCTTTCCGCTCTGGTTTATCAGATCTGGAAAAATGGCGCAGACGATAAAAACGTTTTTGGAACGATTTTCTCTTTTCTGTTGATTGTTGGTCTTGTTTCAGGCGCAGGCATTTTCCTGTTCAATCAGACAAACGATCAGCTGTCAAAAGATATTCGTCAGTCTGAAATCGACGAATTCGCGCTTTTAACCGGGGAATCAGAGCCAGTACTTAACCTTGCAATGATTCAGGGAAACATTCCTTGTCAAGTGGAATACGATCCCGCTACGCTGGATAAAACGTTCTCTCTTTATTGCGCTAAATCGTTTGAAGCTCTCAATAGTTTGCCCCGTCCGGATATCGTTGTCTGGCCAGAGGGCATATTCCGTTATCCACGTTGGGAAATCGGAGAGAAGGAGCCTGTTCCCGATTCGACTTTTGAGGGAACGAAAGAACAGTTTTTGGAACAGGTTCGTCTGCATGCCGACGCGTCCCAAAAACACATTGGCATTTGGGCAAAGAGTTTTGACGCCGGTTTTATTACCGGCGTCGACCGCTGCATTTTGTCTGGCGAAGACGTATTGCATTACAACAGCGTTGTAGGCGTTGATTCCTTTGGGCGCGACGTTGGCCAGTACGACAAACGACATCTGGTTTTGTTTGGAGAATACATTCCCTTTGCAGATCAAATCCCGATTCTCAAAGAGATTACGCCAGTTGGAGGCGGGATGCAGGCTGGTCAAAAGGTTGCTTCTCCTTTGACGTTCCAAAAAGAAGGTTTGATCAAAACCGAGGATTCTGACTGGACGTTTCTTCCGAGCGTCTGTTATGAAAATACGCTGCCGCATATAATTCGCGCTCAGCTCTTGGAAGCCAAACAACCGGTCGACGCATTGCTCAATCTTTCAAACGATGGCTGGTTTAAGGGTTGCTTTGAAAACGAATTACGCATGGCGCAAAGCGTTTTTCGAGCTATTGAAACCCGAAAAACTCAACTCGTTGCCTGTAACGGAGGGCTTTCCGCGTGGATTGATCCAACCGGACGCATTCTTCAGCAAGGTCAGCGAGAAACGCCGTCTTTTTGGGGCGGAACTGTTAAATGTGAGTCCATTGCCGTTTCATTAAAGAAAAACGTCTTTCGAACTGTTACCACAAAATACGTCCAATATGGAGACGCTTTTGCCGGTTGTTGTCTGTTTTTATCCCTGATTATCCTTTTTAACCCGCTTGTGCGACCCTCAAAATCGTCAAAATCGGAAAATACAAGCGAGAAAATAGACAAACTTGAAAAATTTTAGGAAATTTCCTTGACATTTCCGGTTTTATCGATTAATATAGTAGATGAGCTGTAAAGTGAGCTTTTAGCTTCTAGCCATTAGCTTCTAGCTTGGTTATTTTAGTTTCAGGCTTTAAAAGTTAACGCCTAGAACCACAAATGCACAAGCTAATAGCTAGAAGCTAGCAGCTAATTACGCATTCCGCATTCCGCATTCCGCATTATCACCATCATGAGCATATTTCATAAAATATTAGTAGCGTTGATATTCCTGACAATTCCGTTCAACTTCTTTTTTGCATGTCGAACGTTGAAGACGCATCAGCTTTGGCGCGAAAAGATTAACGCGCTGGAAAAGCAGATCGCCCAGACAGAGAAAGATTGTCACGATCTGGAATACGGAGTTGTGGACGAAAAAACCGGCGAGATTTCAACAAAGGGAATTCGCCAGCTGGTTTGCGACCTCGATTCAATTATGTTCCAGCGCGGGCGCGCCTGGTTTGACGCCACCGCTGAAATCGACGCTGAGTCAGGCAACGTAGTTTTGGAAGTTCTTGATCCCAGCCCGCATAATATCGTTGTTGGCACAATTTTGTATTGCTTTGACGCTGCGCCGCTGGATGAAGAAGGGCATTATATTGGCAAGTTTACCGTTACGGAAGCTGACGACTCAAAAATCCAGCTTATTCCCAGTATGGAAATGACGCAGTCCGAATCCAAAGGACTTCATCCCAATGCTCATCTGACGGACAAATTAAAGAAGGCGTCTGAAGCCTGGAATCTGTACGAGAAAATGCCTCGAGACGAACACGCCATGTACGCCAAAATGGACGAAGAAAAGATTCGCAATCTTATGCCGGAATCCAGCGCAAACGAATTCATCAATGACGGCAAAGACGATCCGGACAGACCTGGTATGAAATACGAACGTCAATTGCGAGATTACGAACGTATTTTCGACGCCGTTTCGAGCAAGTCCGCCAAGTTGGACGACCTTATTGTCGCGGCTGAATTCGACGCTGCCTACGCCAACAGCGCTCTGGAGGACGCCAAAGGACTGGAAACCGCTCAGGAAAACCTCAAAAAGCAGCTGGCTGATCAGCTGGATACCGTCAGAGCGGAACGCGATGCAATCGCCGCTCACCTGAAGACGTTAAACGCTCGCTATCAGCTTTATGTCGATAAAATCCAGAAGGTTCGCGCTGAAAACGTCAAGCTGGCAAAACAGATTGATGCCGCTCAGCGGGAAGCCGCCAAGAGAATTTACGCTCGCGCCAAAGCGAACGGCGTCGCGTCTTCATTTTGACGTTTTGAAGCCCAGACGGATTTCCAGTCTAACGGCTTTTAATTGAATTAAAAAAAGAATCGGGAAGAAAAAACTCTTCCCGATTTTTTTATTGTCTTGACGAACGTATTTAACTTTATTCCAGCTTAACTCTTGGGTCAATCAGAGCGTAGGCGATATCGACAATCAGGTTCATTAAATAGAGCAAAAACGTGAACAGCATAACCATTCCCATTGCCAGCGTGTAATCTCTCTGGATGGCGGCTTCAATAAAATGGGCGCCCAAGCCGGGAATGAAAAATATCTGCTCTATAACCAGCGACCCGGTTATAATGCCAGCAATCGCGGGACCCAAAAAAGAGACGACCGGCATAATCGCCCCGCGCAAGGCGTGTTTGAAAATAACCGTCGTTTGACGAAGACCCTTGGCTTTCGCCGTGCGGATATAGTCTTGAGACAAGACGTCCAGCATGCCCGTTCGAGTCAGTCGGGCAATATACGCCGCATAAGGCGCGCCCAAACAGAAAGCCGGCAATACCAGATGAATCGGCGTTCCCCAGCTGGCGACCGGGAAAAGAGGAATGATAAAAACAAACAATATGATTATCAACCCCGCCAGAACAAAGTCTGGAAGAGCGATTCCAATTGTCGCCAGGCTCATTAAAATGAAGTCTGAAGGCGAATTTCGATGCGTTGCCGAAACGATTCCCGCCGTTATTCCCAGAAAAACGGCAAACGTCATGGCTAAAAATCCGAGCGTTGCGGAAATGGGCATGCCCTGACGAATAATATCGTTGACGGTAAAGTCTGAACGAGTAAAGCTGCAGCCGAAGTCGCCCCGGCACATATTCCAAAGACTTGTCAGATACTGCTCATACAGCGGAGCGTCGAGATTGTATCGCGCTTTTAAGTTTGCTTCCACTTGCGGATCGAGTTGACGTTCGCGGCTGTATGGACCTCCGGGAGCGGCGCGCATTAAAAAAAAGCTAACCGTAAAAACCACCCAGAGGGTTAGTAACATCCAGCCAACGCGCTTGATAATAAAAGGAAGCATGGGGTTAATTCGGAATTCGTAATTCGTAATGCGGAATTGAAAATAAGGCAGTTGGCAAGAGGCATTAGTGGGTTTTAAACTACTGCCTACTGCCTATTGCCTACTGCCTAAACCCTACTTTTTCTTTGCCGGCTTGATTGGAATCTTGAGACGTTGAACGAAGTGCTGAGCGCCCTTGGATTCGGTCAGTTCAGCCGCTTTGAGTCTGGCGGCGGCTTCCTGATCAAAGGGGAAATCAAACAGCTTTTTCATTTCCGGAGAGAAAACGCCCCAGCAAACTTTGCATGGACCTTCCAAAAGAGCTTCGATCTTTTTTCGGGTCATCTTTTTGGAGCCAATCTTTTTCAGCTTTCGCTTTTTAACCTTTCGGCGCGGCATATCTTCTTCGTCTCCGAAGAAGTCGGAGTCTTCGTCGAAGGCGTCCAGCGAATCGTCTGACAAATCGCTCAGGTCGTCTTCAAAATCG
Source organism: Thermoguttaceae bacterium (assembly GCA_045586185.1). Classification (GTDB taxonomy): domain Bacteria; phylum Planctomycetota; class Planctomycetia; order Pirellulales; family Thermoguttaceae; genus RUG11551. The sequence continues at coordinate 7,610 of JAZMZV010000196.1, forward strand.
TCTGAAGAATCATCGTAATTGTCTTCTTCATAAGAATCTTCATCCTCTTCCTCGTCGATTTCGAGTTCGTCAGCGTATTCGTCTTCCAGAGGAATCTGATCGGGTTCGATACTCTTTTTAATGAGTTCAATTTCCGGTTCAGATTTTTCGCTTTCTGCTTTTCGGCGTCGTTTTTGTTCAACCTTTTCGCGAATGGTAGACTTCTTGGGAGCGTCTTCCGTTTCATCGAACAATTGCTGAACCTCTTTGTCGGCTTTGGCAGCTTTCTTTGCAGAAGATTTTTTAACCTTTGTTGTTTTTGCCGTCGATTCTTCTACGGGCGATTTTGCATCAGCTTTTTTTGCCGTTGCTTTTTTTGCAGTCTTTTTAGCTTCTGACGTCTTTGAGGCAGAGGCTTTTGCAGTCTTCGATTCTTTTACGGAAGACTTGACTCCAGCTTTTTTTGCCGCTGTCTTTTTCGTTTTTGGAGCGTCAGTTTTTTCTTCTTCGATATCAGCAGTCATGGATTTTTTAGCAGCCTTTTTTGTGGGTTTCTCTGACGAAACGTCTGCCTTTTTTGCCGATTTTTTAGCGGTTGTTGCAGACGTCTTCTTTCCGGCTACTGAGGTTGATTTAGCGGCTTTGGACGCATCTGTTTTTTTTGCAGACTTTTTGTCAGCAGCCGCATCAGGTTTGACCTTCGTACTCATTTAGGATGCCTCTGTGAAGGGAAGTTGCGAGAATCAAAGCGACCAACGGGAGCGTTTATTGACCCTCGCGCGGGTGCGCGCTTCGCATACCAAAAATATAACCATTCGATATTGCCATTCGCATACGTCTGTCGGATAGAACGCCAAAAAATCAAAAGCAGTTGAGCGTTTCAACAGATACAGGTATTAACGCAGGTTTATATCGAAGTAATAACCGGATTGAATATAGCGCTATTGGAACAGACTTAAAACGAGACGATTTCTTGCCTCCAATTTCAAGTCTATTCTCAACGATTATAATATATTACAGCATTTCTACAGTTTTTTCCAGAGGGAGAGTCCGTTTTTTTCAGGTTTTTTTCCAAAAATTTTTTAATTTTAACCTGAAAACGTCAAATCTCAGTTTCCTAATAGAGGAATTTCGGATATACTCAACCCGGGAACAGAAAGCTATTACAGTAGTTAAACGAAGACTTTAAACTCGCTGTTGCCAAAGCGTTATTTCCCGATTCCCCAAAACCGTTTCCCGATACAAGGCGCTTTACGTCAATATTCCTTGCCCTTTTATCAACTATAAAGAGTCCTCAGATGTCCGAACATCAGTTTATCAAAGATCTTGCTGATAAAACAGAAGTCTGTTCCGTATACCGCATTGCCAACAAGCAGGTTCGTCTTAACAGAAACGGAGACTCGTATCTTCAGATTGAAATTTATGACAAAACCGGGACGCTGACCGTTCGCATGTGGAACGCAGGCGAAAACGTCGCGCGCGCGTTTGAAGCAGGCGATTACGCTCAGGTTTTTGGGAAAGCCCAGGTCTTTCAGGGGAATTTGCAGATTATCGCCAAAAAACTGGTTCACGCAGAGGAGGACGCTTACAATCCGGACGACTACGTCAAGCAGTCGGGAATTGACGTCGCCAAACTTGTCAAACGTCTTAAACAGCTTGTCGAAACGATCAAAACCCCCGCGCTTCGCAACCTGGCGGACTGCCTGCTGGTTGACAACGAGTTCATGACGCAGTTCTGCGACGCCCCCGCCGGGGTCAAAAATCATCACGCTTACAAGGGCGGGCTGCTGGAACACACCTTGTCGGTTATGGAACTGGCGGACAAGACGGCGGCGCTGTATCCGATTTTGAATCGGGATTTGCTTCTTACCGGCGCGCTGGTTCACGACATCAGTAAAATTGACGAGATTCGCTTCGATGTTGAGATTGCCTATTCAGACGAGGGGCAGCTGTTGGGTCATCTGGTTATGGGCGTTGAAAAACTCAACGAAAAGATTGCGGAATCGGAGCGGATGTCGGGCGAAGACATGCCGGAATATCTCAAAACGCAGCTTAAACATCTTATCATCAGCCATCATGGAGAATACGAGTTCGGTTCTCCCAAACTGCCGATGACGCTTGAGGCGATTACGCTCCATCATTTGGACTGCATGGACTCCAAAATCGTCGGATTCGCTCAGCTTATCCAGGAAGACCTCAACGAGGATTCCAACTGGACGTGTTACGTTCCGTCGCTGCAACGCAAAATATTCAAGGGAGAAAAGTAATGCGCGCGCTGGCGTTATTGATTTCTGCAGTATTGTCTGTGACGCTGGTTTGTTACGCAGCGCCGCCGGCGTCTTACGACGCGGATTTTGTCAAAACGCTGCGTGAAATGCGGCTTTATCGCCTGGGGGAATCCTATCTGGCGGAGAAAGCGCTTCAGGACGATCTGTCGGACAATCAGTCGGCGGAATTGACAAGCGCGATGATCGAACTGCTGGGCGAAGAAAGCCTTTGCGTTTCTTCCGATAAACAGGGCGAAATCGTCGATAAAACGCAGCAAATTGCAGACAAGTATCTTAAATCGCACGGCAACAGCCCGTTTAGGATTCGGGTTCTGCTGGCGTTGGCGATCAACGGCGTCAAGGCGGGCGAATTAAGCTCGATGAACGTTCAGCTTTGTCCGAACGACGAGTCAATGCGTCAAGCGGCGTTAACGCGGCTGCGTCAAAGCGACGACCAGATTCGCGAATTGCTGCGAATACTCAATACGCCTTCTAATGCGATAGACCCGAAAACAAATCAAAAAGCGTTTTCTGACGACCTTTGGCAGAGAATCAAAAATCAAACGTCGTTTCTGTCCGCCCGGCGCGCGCTGGCTATGGCGAAATGCTATCCAGCCGGAAGTCCGGAATTCTCTGACTGCGTTGTTCAGGCAAGCGCTGAACTCAAAACGTTGGGGTCGATCCCGTCAACAGAACCGTTGTGCTGGCAGGCGCGTTTGCTTCGGGTTCGCGCTGAACGAATGTCCGGCAACGCTCAAACGGCTCTTAACGCGCTGGATTTTATGCTTGACCAGCAAAAGCCGCCAACGGAATTTCTTCCGGAGCTGCAAGCTGAAAAACTGTATACGCTCATGATAGCCAACCGATCTGCCGCCGTTCAAACGCTGTCTGAAATGGAACGCTCATTTGGCGATTCGTTTTCCAATACGGATTCCTCAGACGACGCGGCGCATTTAGCGGTTCTGGACGCTTATGTTACATTTGAAAAAGAGGCGGCAGGGCGGGGCGACAAAAACGAGCAAAATGTCTGGCGTGACAAAGCGGCTCAATGGGCGGAAAAAATGCGTCTGTACGACAGAGGGTTTTACGCCCGAAGCGCTCAGCAGGTTTTAGCGGCGCTGGCGGTAAAAAGCCTGGAAGAAGAATCCGCTGGCGAAAATGTAACAAACAGCCAATCGCCAGCAGCGATTGCTCTGGCGGCAGAAAACCTCTTTAGAGAAGGACTGTATCAAAAGGCGATTGACGCCTATTTAAAAGCGGCGAAGGCGGAATTGGCGACTCACGCCGACGGTTCCGATTCCAGTAACGTTTTCCAGTATCAGTACGTTGCGGCGGCTATTGCTCATAAACTCAACGACCATGATCAGGCGGCGCAGTTGTTTCGTCAGGCGGCGATTGACAACCCCGGCAACCCCAAAGCCGCCGCGGCGTTCAAAACGGCTTTGTTTCATGCTGGAAAGCTGGTAGACGTCAGCAAGCCGGAAACGATTGAACGTTATTCCGCCATGCTGGACGAGTTCCTCAAAACGTTTCCAGATTCGCCGGATGTCAACCTGATTCGTCAGCAAAAACAGCGTCTTACTGAAGCAGTTAAAGCCATTCCCAAGTCTCCGGCTGAGCGCCTTTCCGAGGCTCAAACCGCGCTGAAAGAAAATCGTCCGGAGGAAGCGGTCGAGCTGTTCAAGCCGTTGGCGAAAGAGTTCCCCAACGCCGAGGACGTTCAAATCGGGTTTGCGGAAGCGCTGTCGGCGGCAAACGCTGATCAGGACGCGCTGGATCAATGGCGAAAAGTCGCTCAAAACGTCAAACAGTATTCTCCGCAATGGTATCGCGCCAAGTACGAAGTTGCCTCGCTGCTTGTTAAAACAGGGCAAAGAGATAAAGCAGCGGAAATGATTCGTCTTCTCAAACTGCTGCGACCTGACCTGGGCGGCGCGGAGTGGTCTGAAAAATTTGAAAATTTGTTAATTAAATAGAAAATGATCCAAAATTGCTCTGGATTTATTTGTAATAATTCGCTATTATGGGAGCGCTGTTAGTAACGAGTGTCAAGTTGCGAGAAGGTTTTGTGGCGCTATTTGTGAACTCCGAACTCCTTTCTCCTCACTCCTAACTCAAATCAATTCGACCTTAACCATTCATTATACTTATGAAAGAAACCTTACGCATATTATTTTCGGCGGCCTTTCTTTCTACCGTATTTTTATGCGCGTATAACTACGTCAATTCCACGGCAGACGATCGAGAGAATTCCATCACGTCATTTTTTGGAGGCGGTTCTGATGAACAGGACGAAAACGCATCGGCGCCCACAGACGATAGCTTTTCGTTTGGTTCCGCGGATTCGTCCGCATCGCTGACGCCTCAATCCTTTCATGAATCTCCGTCCGCTCCGCTTGACAACAGAGCTTCAGACGTGACGCTTCCGATATTGGCGCCGGAAAGCCAATTGGCGCCGCCGTCTGCGCCGTACGGGTCTTCCGTTCACGCTGCAGCAGATAACGCCGCGCCGCTCGTGCCGGAATCGCCTGTTGTAGAACCGCTCACGCCAGACGTTTCTATGGACACGGTTGTTGGTCCAATTGACCCGGAAGCTCCCAGCGCCATTCCTGCGCCCGTACAAACGCTGCCGCCAACGCCGCCTGTACAACCGTCGGCTGTACAAGTCATTTCGAATAACGTTAATCCTGCTCCTGTCAACGACGACCGGGTAAAGGTTGCCGCCTTTATTGAAGACGCTAAACAAAGAATTAACAACGGCGATATTTATAACACGCTTGTCAAACTCAGTCAATTCTACAATGCGCCTGAGTTCACGCCGAATGAAGCCCAGCAAGTTCATTATTTGCTCATGCAGCTGGCGGGGGAAGTTATTTATCTTCACCCGGAAAAATACTTTAATACACACACGGTTCAGCCGGGAGATACAATAACGACAATTGCCAAACAGTATCAGGTTCCCTGGCAGTTTATCGCCAAGATCAACGGAATGACAGCTCCATTTCACGTTCAGCCGGGCGAACAGATTAAAGTTGTGCCTGGTCCGTTCAACGCTGAAGTCCATCTGGACAAATTTGAATTGACTCTTTGGCTGCCCATTGGAACAGACTACAGCAATTCGTTATATGCCGGAACGTTTCCCATTGGTCTGGGAGGCGACTGCCCCCGATTGCAGGGGGACTATATTGTAGACGGCAAATTCATCAATCCGGAATACCCGAAAATATCTAACAATCCGACGACCTTTGGTCCGGGCGACGCCAATAATCCGTATGGAAAACGACTCTTGTCGCTGACTTGCGTTACCGATCCAAACCACGTCAAGATTGGCATTCACGGCACAAACAATTCACAATATATTCGTCATTCAGTTCCATATGGATTTATCTGTCTGGGAGATCTCGACATTAATAATTTGTACGATATTTTATCCGTTGGATCGAGAATTAAGATTGAGCGATGAGATACCTCGTAACCGGCGGCGCCGGATTTATCGGTTCCAATTTAACGCATTTTTTACTCGAACAAGGACAGTCGGTCGTTGTCTTTGACGACCTGTCAACCGGCAAGGCGGACAACCTTGCCGACGTTCTCGATAAAATCGACTTCGTTCAGGGAGACGTTCGTAACAAAAGCGCCGTTCTTCGCGCCATGACCGGCTGCAATGGCGTATTTCATCTGGCGGCGATGGCATCTGTTCAAAAAAGCATTGACCATCCGGAAGACGCTCACGCGATTAACGTCGGCGGGACGCTCAACGTGCTGGAATCCATGAAAGAGCTTGGCGTTCGCCGAGTCGTTCTGGCAGCGTCCGCCGCGGCGTACGGCAACCAGCCGCAGACGCCCAAGACGGAATCCTTGCCAGTCGAGCCGCTGTCGCCATACGCTGCGGACAAAATCGCCTGTGAAGCGTACATGCAAGCGTTTCACAACAGCTACGGGCTGGAAACGGTTTGTCTGCGATACTTCAATATTTTTGGACCTCGTCAAGACCCGAAAGGCGCGTACGCCGCCGTCATCCCCGCCTTTGTCTGTAAACTTATCGCTGGACAGCGACCGGTCGTTTACGGCGACGGAGAACAGACTCGGGACTTTTGCTTTGTCGAAAACGTCTGCCGCGCCAACTGGCTGGCAATGAACGCCCCCGCCGAGAAATGTGACGGCAAGCCGATCAACATCGCCTGCGCCGAAGCGGTTTCATTAAACGTGATTCTCAAAACGCTCAAAGAATTGCTTCATTCCGACATCGAGCCGATTTACGAATCGCCGCGCATTGGAGACGTCAAACACTCGCTGGCAGACATCTCCAGAGCAAAAGAAGTTCTCGGCTACGAACCGACTATCCGATTCGCCAAAGGTCTTGAACTGGCGATTGATTTTTACAAGAGCATTGCGAAGAAATAGATAGGCGAGCCGGGGCGCGTAAGCCCCCGGAAAAACTATTGCCTAATGCCTCCCATACTGCAGAGCCTGCGCCAATACTGCGTCCAGCGGCGTGGACGTCTTAACGAGATTGTACTGAACCTGATTGGCGGCGCAGCCTTTGGCGACTTCTTTGAGATAATCGTTGAGGGCTTCTATGTATCCGTCGCGGAGCGCTCGCGGGTTGCAGCGCAGCGTCTGAGGCATTTCCAGCCCCTCAAATCGAGTGGGGCCGGAGAACTCGAAGTCCATCTCATCGTCGTCTAAAATATGGAATATAACCACGTCGCTGCCGCGGGCGCGAAGGGCTTTTATTCCCTCGAACAGGTCGTCGCGATTGACGAACAAGTCTGAAAAGATAAAGAACATCCCTTTTCGGGAATACGTCTGAGCCAGTCGGGAAAAGACCGGCTTGGGCCAGAACTGGGAATCCTGCTCGGACATAGCAACTTTGCCGCGTTTGATCGGCTGACCTTCTTCCAGCATGGTGCAAATCGTATCCAGCTGATTGCCCTGGGAATGCTGCGGGATGAGCGAATCGATATCCTTATTGAATCGGGCGCATCCGACGGCGTCTGACTGACGGAGCAGCAAATGTCCCAGACTGACGGCGGCGGTGCAGGCGTAGTCGTACTTGTTCATTGCGGACTTCGCGCCCTGATAGTTCATGCTGTTGGACGAGTCGACGATTAAAGCCGCGTTGAGGTTCGTTTGCGCTTCGTACTGTTTGATATAGAATTTGTCCTGCTTTGCCAACACCTTCCAGTCGAGGTTTCTCAGGTCGTCGCCCGGCACGTACTGACGGTGTTGTTTGAAGTCGACCGAGGAACCGAAAAAGGGGCTTCTGTGCTGACCGGAAAGGAACCCTTCCACCACATATCGGGCGCGAACCTGCAATCGAGCGATTCGGCTAATCGTTTCGGGAGAAAAATAGGAGTTTGGCATGATGATTTGGGGAGTAGGGAATAGGGAGTAGGGAGTAGTTTTTAAATTCGCCTTTAGGCGAATAACTATTCCCTATTCCCCATTTCCTATTCCCTATTAAGGCGTTATAATAATCTTGTTTCCCTGACGCGTCATTTTGCAGCCGGCTTTCTGACCCAGGGCGTCAAAAAACTGGTCGACGGTTGCGTCTTGAATTTCAAATTCGATGACCTTTTCAGTCGCCATTCCCGCGGCGCGAAGCTGTTCCTCGTTGACTTCGACTAGAAGACCAAGACGTTCAGCAATCTTTTGCGCCAAAATAATCGGGGGAACGGAGACCTTCGGCAAGGTCAAGCGCTGTTTATCCAAATCGGCGGGTGGAGCCGGTTGTTTCGACACGACGCGATAATTCTGCCCCGGCAGCGCTGCGCTTTGGGCAACGTACGCCGGTTTAACCGTTCCGTTTGGAAGAATCCGTTCCAGGTCTTCGACCAGTCCGCGAACGTAAACCTTGCCGTTTTTGGCGATAAACTGACAGCGGGGCAGTTCTGTCTTCCACGCTTCAATTCTCTGTTGCGCCTGACCGCCGTCCGGCAAAGAACGCACCGTCGCAATACTCTCTATTTTAATCGGAATTAGCGCAATTTTCAAACCGGTTGAATCAAATTTATACGTATACCCAAATTGCCCGACAATAAACTGAACCCGATTCGCCAGCGACAGCGACGGCGTCCAGCCGGCCCCCCAAATGTCGTGCGGAATTTTATCCAGACCGTAAATCTGCACCCCCGCCTCGTCAGCCAACGATTCCAAAAGCTTTTTGGGATTCGTTCCCTCTTCCCATTGCAGATTTTGATGTCTCGCCCAGATTTTCGCAGCGTCGGGCGGCAGCTTGCGAGCGTCCTCGCTTCGGAGAGCAAACAGCGTCCGTAAAATCGCCGTATATTCTTTCGGTCCGACGTAAACCAGCCCGCTGGGATACGAAACGCCCCAGCCAAGCTGATCCGCCGCCTTGTCAAAGAATTCGCGAACGCAAATATTATTCGCGTTGAGAGAAAACATCTTATCCGACGGACAGCGGCGGTCAAGATAGAATCCCAGCGAGTTCACCTGAGCAAACCGCGCCAGCGACGTCCCGGAAACCGCCTCGTTGTACGTTGTCCCGGCAATGGGAGCCGACAGCTGCGTCTGGAACATCTGCCCCGTCAAATGCGTTGACGTCTGCGCCAGCAAGCAACTTGCCATCGACGCCGCTATCAATACCGACAGAAATACATTTTTTCTTTTCATAGCCCTTTAAACATAGCGCTACGGGGAAGATAAGTCAAGAGGGGGGACGGGCGAGGCAGCAGCTTAAAAAACTCTACTGCCTCTTGCCTACTGCCTACTGCCTACTGCCTACTGCCTTAATTCTCCAACGCCTTTCGCGCGTCGGCGAACGCGGCTTTTTGGATTTCGGAAACCGCGGGGAATTGGGGATTGAGGTCTTCCAGGGTCAGGTAAATCGTAGCTGCAACCGCCAAACGGGTAAACCACTTTTTATCGGCGGGAACGACGTACCACGGCGCCGCGGCGGTGCTGGTCGCGCTGAGCATGTCGTTAAAGGCGGCTTGATACTCGTCCCAGCAAGCGCGCTCTTTGAGGTCGGACGTTGAGAACTTCCAGTTTTTCTCCTCGTTTTTCAGACGTTCCAGAAACCGCTTCTTCTGCTCGTCCGCCGAAACGTTGAGAAAGAACTTCAAAATGGTCGTGCCGGTTGACGTCAGATAATCCTCAAAGGCGTTAATCTGGTCGTAACGACGCTTCCAGAATTTGTTGTTGTATTCTTTATCCGGGAGCTTTTGAGCGTCGAGGATTTCCGGGTGAACTTTTGTTACAAGAACCTCTTCGTAATATGATCGGTTGAAAATCCCGATGAATCCTTTGGGCGGAACGGCTTTGGCGCATCGCCACAAATATCCGTACGACAGTTCCTGTGCCGAGGGCGTTTTGAAACTGGTAACTTGACAGCCCTGCGGGTTTAGCCCGGACATGACGTGTTTAATCGTCGAGTCCTTCCCGGCGGCGTCCATCGCCTGAAAGATAATCAGCAGACTTCGCGTTCCTTCCGCATAGAGCTTTTCCTGCCACTCCGCAAGGTGAACGATCCCTTCCTGAAGGGCGTTGGCGGCGGAGTTTTTATCGAAATAATCGCCGTGAAATCCAGGGTCGAAATCCTTTTTTAAATTGACGTTCTTTCCCGGCTTGACGCGAAACTGCTCGACGAATTCGTCTAACGTTTTTGTTTTGCTCATGATAATTAAATTCCGTAAAGTTTAATTTTGTTCTGTTTTTCCGGGGGCTTACGCGCCCCGGCTCGCCTTACAATCTGATAACGGACATTCCGCCGTCGACCATAATAACCTGTCCAGGGCTGTAGGCGATGTCGCCGCGGAGAAGCATTGCCGCTGCCTTGCCGACGTCTTCCGGTTCTCCCCAGCGGGGTTGAAGCGTCAGACCTTCGGCGATGAGCTTGTCATACTTTTGCGTTACAACGGCTGTCATGTCGGAATGAATGATTCCCGGGCGAATCTCGTAGACGCCGATTCCTTCCGGTGCAACGCGCGCAGCCCAAAGCTGAGTTGCCATGCTCACGCCGGCTTTGGAAATGCAGTATTCTCCCCGGCTGATAGACGCGACGGTTGCGCTGATGGACGAGACGTTAATTACCGCAGCGGGGAAGTCCGGATCCGCTTTTTTCTCTTCCAGCATCCAGCGAAGAACCGCCTGCGTGAGGAAGAACGGACCTTGCAGATTGATTTTCATCAGCCATTCGAAATTCTCTTCCGTCATTTCCAAAACGTCGGCGCGAACTCTCGCTCCAACGCCGGCGTTGTTGACCAGAGCGTTGATTTTACCGAAATCGCGGCGGACGTTTTCCAGCAGCGCAGCGCGAGCGGAGGCGTCTGAAACGTTACACGTATAGTATTCCAGACGAATCTCTTTGCCCGCCTGTTTGGCGGCGTCGAGAATCTGATTTAACGCGTCCTGACAGTCGGCTTTCTGGCGCGTTCCGCAGCAGACGACGTCCCAGCCTTCCTTTGCCAGCTGTTTGGAAATCCCCAAACCGATGCCACGCGCTCCGCCCGTTACGAGGGCAACTTTGTTTGACATAATATATCCCTTTTCTTAAAAATGATTTTTTGAACAATAATCATAAACAACCAGAGGTTAGCGGATTGTCGCCCGGAATAATTCCTGAGTTGATAAACCGCTAACCTCTTTGAAGCGTTCGCTAATTGAAAAACGTTAGTTTCCAGACGACGTTACAGCTGAACCAAGTCCATAAAGAAATGAAAATGTCATCCAATCGGGAATTGGCAGCCCGGACATAACGTCAACGCGAACGGAATCGCCTTTGGAATAAACGCCGGCAACAACTGGCAGTTTCGTTTCTGTAATAACGTCCAGAATGGAACTGTACTGCTCGGAGCCAGACGGAACCAGCCCGTTAACAAATCCCTTTAAGAAACTTGGGACAGAGTCCTGATTGGCATAAAACAGATAGGACGGATTATTTGCCATCATTCTCGCAACCGATTTATTGGAACCGATATTCTTTGTTCCGTCAAAGTTCACGTATTTTTCAGCGTAGGACTTTGTTGTTACAACAAGATTCTTTCCAATAATACCAATAACAAAGTTATTGGAATTGTCTTCGCCGTTTTTGAGCAGCCAGAAATCGTAGCTTCCGATTTTAATCTTTTCGATAGATTCGGGAATAAGCCCCATAAGCAAGGCAGGATCTACATTTCCGCCGCCGAGCTGAATCTGTCCGCCGCCCATGGGAACTGCGCCATTAGGCAATGCTCCGCCAGGAATTGCTCCCGGGGGAATTTGACCGCCGGGAATAACCTGAATCTTCATGCCAGGCATCGGGTCGTCTTCGGCTTCTTCCTCATCTTCTCCGAAGAGTTTGAGCTGAGTTGGAATAACGCGAAGTTCACGGTTGTTCAAGCCCATGCTGTCAATTTCCATCTCGGTTCTCTGCATGTTTTTATTCAGCATTTCCATAAGCTGTTTGAGCTGAATTTTAGCCATGGCAGGGTTCTTGAGCGACCAGACCAGCGCGCCGCCGGGAACGTCGCCTTCTTCCGTCATGAAGAAAGCCCAGGAGTCGCCCATGGAAGCCAAATACGGCGTAACAACCATGCCTGCCATTGCAATTTGCATTTTCATTTCGTCTGGAAGACCTTCCGCTTGAGACACTGCCTTGAACAATCCGTTAAGATCGGTTTTTCCTGCCAAAGCAAAAACGGCGTTGCTGGGAATGACGGACAAATCTTTTTCAGACAGCGGTTTATCGATCATAATGCCAGGCAGGGTGTTCTTCCAGCCGTCTTTCATATAAACGGCTGTTTTGTGGATTGCTCCGACGTTGTCCAGACCGGAAGCGGCAACTAATCTGTCGACATGTTCGCCTCCCAGGAATTTTTTCTGAAATTCTGCCATAGCGGAATCGGCATCGTCAGAAGCGGCGGCTTGTTCTTTAGCGTTTTGCGCGATAACGTCTCCAAAAATTGCCGACATGGAGGACAATCGTTCAATATTGAATTCCTTTTTGGCGTCAGCAACCCAATCCGGCTCCGGCGTGCGAGCGTTTTTGAGAATTATTGTAATTGCCTTTTGGCTGTTGGCAAAGACAATTACTTTTCCCTTACCAAACGCTCCCCAATAGAAATCTTTCTCTCCAGACAACTTGTAGAAAGAAAGTTTTCCAATGTCGATTGTAGAAACGTCGTTAGCTCCAGAATTGGAAAGACGTTTTGTTTCAGCTGTCAGTTTGTCTACTGCATCCAAATCGTTTGCCCCCAAAGCAATCATACCTGCAAAGGAAGAGGCTTTATTGTCAGAAACATAAAAACTGGCGCCGTTTCGCATAGCCAGTTTAGCAAAATCAGCGAACAAGGGACGATCGTTGAGGTTTTCCAAAACGGACTCTCTCATCTCTTTCAGTTTCGCTTGAATTTCTGGTTTAGTCAGAGATTGTTCAACCAGATTGCTGGAATTGGCGTCTGCAACGCCATTTCCCTGCCAGCTGAGAAACATTCCAGAGTCTTCCGGAGCAACCTTGGTGATGAGCGGATTTTCCTGGGGAGGCATTCCAAAGGGAAATGCAAAGGCGACTGACGCAACAAACGCCAGACACAAACTCAGTGCAATTGTTCTTTTCATAATTTCTCGAAAAAACAGGTTAAGGGTTGGTATATTGAAAGCTCAAGGCAAAAAACGACTTTGCCCTTCGCTTGCAATCTGACAACAAAAACCGTTATCCAACGGATAACTTCAGCCATTATATAATATTTATACGTTTTTTGCAATAAAAAAGTTGCGCTTTCAAAGCGTTAAAAAGGAGAAAAAACGAATTATTAGACAACTTTTTTCTAAAATCTTTTACATAAACAGCTTTAATCTGCCATTTAAACGTCCTGGCAAATATTTGTCAACCTGATGTTTGATCTGATTTTCAGAATAACGAGTACTGAAATGCGAGGCGATTACCACTTCATTTTTGAATTGGTCTTTTAACTCAACAAAATCCGCCAAATCGGAATGACCAAATTTGTGAATGGTCGCCAAAGGATGTTCCAGAGAGATAAACGTCATTTCTGCTATTAAAACCTGTGCGGACAGGAAATCCGGGTGCGACGACAACACCTCCGGACGGCTGTCGCCGGTATACGCGACAAGCGGCGTTTGGACTTCATACGTTATTTCCGCTCCGGACAAACGCAGATCTCGAATCTGTTCTCCCGACAAGTCCAGATATTCCGGCTTGAGCTTTGTTTTAACCTGATAGACGATAAACGCCATCGCGTTGTCGATACTGTGTTTTGCCGGAAATGTTTTGACCAAAATATTGCGGGAAATTGCGATTTCCATACCAGGGTCGATCGGAACGAGCGTGCAGGGAAGACGCCCCCTGTCCAGACGCTGCCATTGAAACAGCAGTTGCTCCGCGGGAGCTTTTGCCTCCGATGGCAGATAGATTGTCGGCGGGGTCATTTTCATCATTCTTCGACGTGTTACATACTGGGGCAGAGCCGCCAGGTGATCCATGTGGGAATGAGATACAATCCAGTTTGGAGTTCCCATAAAAGACCACGGCTGAGCGCCCAGGTCGAACCCCAGATGGAACTCCGGGATTCGCCAGTACGTTTGAACCGCTCCGCGAGAATAGCCTTCTATTGTATAGTCGCGGTGTTTGAGAGAATAATAAGGTAAATCCTGCATCTATTTTATCAATATATTAAAAAACGCATGGCGTTGAAATAGTCCGCGCCATGCGCTGTATTAGTCTGCGCGCAAGACGTTATGCGTTACGCTTTTCAAGAACCTGGTCAATCAAACCGTAGGCGACGGCTTCTTCCGCCGACATGAAATTGTCGCGATCGGTGTCTTTTTCAATCGTGGCGTAGTCGTGCCCGGTGTGCTTGATGAGAATGTTGTTAATCTTCTCTTTGACCTTGTTGAACTCCTTCATATGAATGAGGATTTCTTCGGCTGTGCCTTCCATGCCAGCAAGCGGCTGATGAATCATGACGCGGCCGTTGGGCAGGGCAAAGCGTTTTCCCTTTGTTCCGGCGGTAAGCAGAACCGCGCCCATGGAAGCGCACTGACCGATGCAGTACGTGCAGACGTCACAGGAAATGAACTGCATCGTGTCGTAAATCGCCAATCCGGCAGAAACGGAGCCGCCAGGCGAATTGATGTAAATATGGACGTCTTTTTTGGGGTCTTCCGCCTGCAGATAGAGCAGCTGAGCGACGATGCTGTTGGCAACTTCGTCGTTGATTGCCGAGCCGAGGAAGATAATGCGGTCTGACAGCAGTCGGCTGTAGATGTCCATCGAGCGTTCTTCGCGCCCGTTGCGTTCGATTACAAATGGAATCAAATTTGGCATGCTTTACTCCTTCAATTATTCTTCTTCAGCGTCGTTTTCCTGTTTGGTGAGAATCTTGTCAACCAAACCGTAAGCCTTTGCCTGTTCAGCCGTCATGTAGTTGTCACGATCCGTGTCTTTGGCAATCTGTTCGATGGTCTGTCCGGTATGGAAAGCGAGAATTTCGTTGAGCGAATCTCGCGTCTGCTGCAGTTCTCGCGACTGAATTTCCATGTCGGAAACCTGTCCGCCGATCTGCCCCCACGGCTGGTGAATCATGATTTTAGCGTGCGGGAGAGCAAATCGTTTTCCTTTCGCTCCGCCAGCCAGCAGAACCGCGCCCGCGCTGGCAGCCAAGCCGACGCAGTACGTACAAACCGGGCAAGCCAGAACCTGCATTGTATCGTAAATCGCCATCGCGGCTGTAACAGATCCGCCAGGCGAATTGATATAAAAATGAATGTCCTTACGGCGATTCTCGCTTTGCAGATAAAGCAGTTTCATAACCAACTCGTTTGCGTTCCCGTCGTACAGCTCGCCCTGAAGGAAGACGACGCGATTTTCCAGCAGCAAGTCTCCCAGCGTCATTGTACGCTGACGCTGATAGTCGCGTTCCGCCATCGGAGAGAACGCTGCGCGAGGGTCTGCCGACCCTGACATCTGAAACGGATAAGGTGAATTCATCATTAGCAATATGTATTAAGTGGTTAGTAATTAGTGGTAAGTTGTTAGTATTTGATATAAAACGCGTTGCGTCCTTATCGCTTAAAACTAACTACTTACCACTTAACATTATACGAATCAGAGTCAAAACTGTTCAAAATTATTCGGCTTTTTCTTCAGCTGGAGCTTCTTCAGTCTTTTCTTCTGTTTCTTCAGGTTTATCGCCGCCTGCCGTGTAATTGATAGCAGAGGTTGACAGCGAACCTGGCAGTTCATACGGAACTTCAACGAATTCCGCAGAGGCAGAAATCAGGTCGATAACTTTGTTTTCGACAATTTGATTTCTCAAAGCGTCTTCCTGACCGGCGTTTTCAATCTGGAGACGAACGCGTCGCGGAGTGGTTCCCATCTGGATGGCGATCGTTTCGATTTCCTTATCGATGTCGTCTTCGGTGGCTTCGATGTTTTCCTGTTCAGCAATCTTTTCCAGAATGAAGTGTTCTCGCAGCAGCTTCGCGGTTTCTTCTTTGGCGTTTTGACGCAGTTGGTTCTGAACCAGCTGAATCATTTCAGCGTTAAGACCGGATCGCTGCATTTCCAGAGCCTTGCGATACATTTCGCGTTCGGTCTGATTTTCCAGCAGTTTGGCGGGCAGATCCCAGTTGGCGTCTTTGAGCAGCTGGGTGGTAATGCCTTCGCGTTTGCTCTGATTTTGAGCGTAGGTAAGCTGATTTTTCAGACTGTCGAGAACGGCGTCGCGCAGTTCCGCTTCCGTTTCAAATCCGCCGAGGGATTCGAGCATTTCAGCGTCAAGAGCCGGCAGTTCCATGCGTTTGACGTCTTTAATCTTGAACGTTCCTTCAACTTCCTTTCCGCGGAAAAGCGGGTTTGGAGCGTTGTCAGACAACGTAACTTTAACCGTTTTGACGTCGCCGGGCTTTACGCCGACCATCAACTTGTCGAAGTTCTCGATGTTGGTGTCGCGGAACGACAGCGTCGGACGAATGCGAATCGTTTCGTCGTCGGCAGAGGAAATGACGTTGCCGTCGTAGGTGAACGACAGGCTTGTAACGATGTAATCGCCAGCCTTCGCCGGTTCGTCAATCGGAGCCAGCGTTCCCTTGCGGGCGAGGTAGTTTTCCAGAGCGTTGTCGACGTCTTTGTCGGTGAACTCGCGAACGGGCTTTTCGAGTTTCAGACCTTTCCACTGCGGAACGTCGAATTCCGGGCGGACTTCCAGATCGTACTCGTAAATGAACGGAGCGTTTTCGACCAGAACGATGGAATCAATTTTGAAATCCGGTTCGCTGATCGGAGCGAGTTCTTCGTCATCGTTGACCTGGCTGATAGACGCGGTAAGCAGGTCAGCCTTGACTTTCTGATTGACTTCTTTGCGATAGAAGCGTTCGACCAGTTTGCGGGGCGCGTGACCAGCGCGGAAACCGTGAATCTGAGCGTCCTTGGCTACCTGAGAGTACTCTTCTTCGAAAACGCGGTTGACGTCTTCTGCTGAAACTTCAACGGTGATGTGTCGTTCGCAAGCGCCGACGGTTTCGACTGTTACCTTCTGGTTGAGCTTGGTTGTTTCTTCCGCTTCGTTGACTTCAGCGTCGATAGGTGTGTTTTCTTCGGACATGGGATAATCCCTCACAATCTAAAAAATAAAAATGAAAAATATATTAAACATTTACCTGTCTGAAAATGTACCCATTTTCACATTTAGACAGCGCAAATGCGACCATTTCAAATTTTCCTTATTATAGATTATATATTAAATCTCAATTTTGACAAGTAGGCAGGGAAAAGAGAGAAAAATCAAGAATAACTGAC
>JAZMZV010000197.1:0-6125 GCA_045586185.1 Thermoguttaceae bacterium
ATTACTTTTTCGTCCAATTTTACGCTTGAAATTGTAAGTATTTCTATATATATTAAAAAACCTTCAAAAATATTAAAAACTTATGTATAACAGTAAGGCCTAAAGGCGTGGGCTACGATATTATGTTTTTTGTTTTCCTCACAGCTAAAGCAGTGAGGAAAAACGCCTAACGGCGTAGGCTGCGTTCGATTTGTAACAATTTTCTATTCATTCACTTGTTCAGTATTGCCTTCAATCTCTCTCGGCTTTGTCAGCAGGCTGACGACGATGAGCGTTATTGCGCTGATCGGGAGCGTAATAACAATAACGTCGATCCAGCGCCACGGCGCCGCCAGCAAGCTGTCCTGTCCTAAAAAGAGCTTGCACAGCAGAGCCGGCAGTTCTCCCTTGGGCATCTGAACAAACGTCATCCAGAAGAAGCTGAAGGCGAACCCGACGACAAGGCTGGCAATCGCGCCGGCGCGAGTAACGCGTTTCCAGTACAGCGCTCCAACGTACATCGGCAGGAACGAGACGGCGCACAAGCCCATAAACGTAGACGTCGCAATGGCGACAATCCCCTTGGGCATGTAGAACGACAGAATCGTTGTTACAATCAGCGACAGGAAAACGCAAACTTTCATCAGCGGGATTGAGGAGTTTCCCGTCTTGTTGAGAATGGAACATTCGATTAAGTCGCGTCCCAGCGCGCTGCCCATGGCGTGGAACAGAGAGCTGAGCGTGGAAATCGCCGCGGACAGCAGAGTGAGCATAAACAGCAGACCAAACCATTTCGGCAGCGCTTGATTGATAAACGTCGGGATGATTTTGTCGAGGTTGCCGTCTGAAACGCTCGTCATGGCAATTCGTCCGCTTTGCTGGAAGAACCAGACGTTTGTCAGCGAGCCGACCAGATACGCCGTCCCGACAATAAAGCAGATGAAAACCCCGCCCATGACGACAGCGCGGTGAAGTTCGCGGTCGCTCTTAACCGTCATGAACCGAACCGCCAGCTGCGGCTGCGCTAAAGCGCCAATTCCAACGCCGCAGATGATGCTCGTCAGCATGACGTAGAACAGCTTCGTACCCGTTACCGGGAACCGCGTCCAGCCCTGGAATCCGTTTTGAGAAATCTTCGATACGACCAAGTGGTTGTCGATTGTCGCGGCGGCGTCTTTTCTCAATTCGACGTACTGAGCCAACGCTTCCGATTCCGGCTTCGCGTCGGCGGCAAGAGCTTTCGCCTGTTTGTTCATATTAGCCGCCCACTGTTCCAGAGACTCGTCAGCGACGTTGGCGTCTGACGTATCCAGTTTGCGAATGCTCTCTAATTTTGGCGTTAGCTCTTCAAACTGCTGAGCGACTGTCGCGGGCAGTTTATCCAGTTCTTTATGAGTCGGAACGACGCCGCCCATCTTGCCGTAGGCGAAAAGAAGCAAAAGTAGCATCCCGGCAAACATGATTGAGCCTTGGAACGCGTCGGCGAACATGACGCCTTTTAATCCGCCCAAAATGACGTAGACAGCAATCAAGGCGCTGAAAATCAAAATGGAGACGTTGTAGTCCAGTCCAAAGGTTGTTTCAATAAATCGGGCGGAGGCAATCAAAACGGCTGACGCGTAAAGCGGCATGAACAGGACGATAATAAACGCCATCAAGCCGTGAATGAGCCGAGACTGATAAAAACGACCGAGGAATTCCGGGAACGTCTGCGCCTTGAGTTTTAATCCCAGTCGGCGGGTCGGCAGACCGAAGAAAATAAAGGCGACGAAAATCCCGAAGAAGATATTGGCGAAAACGAGCCAGAGCAATCCCATTCCGAACGCCGCGGCAAATCCGCCGAAGCCGATAATCGCCGACGTGCTGATAAACGCCGCGCCGTAAGACAGCGCCATAACGAACGGGTGAACTCTTCGCCCTGCCAGAAGGAAGTCGTCTGACGAGCGGGTTTGCTGGTGCGCTTTGTATCCGAGAAAAGCAAGTATTCCAATATAGACAGCGATAATCGCCGAGGTAAGCAGTGGATTCATTCTATATATGGGGGGTTAGGACAAAAGGGGGGAAACGAAACAACGGGATTACTTGGACTGGTCGTCTTTTTCTTCGTCGTTCCAATGCCACATGCCATAAACGACGCAAAGGACTGTCGATAAAATACAAGCCAGGTATCCTGACCAGATAATCGGGTCTTCTAAACCGAGCATAATTGCCTCCGGTATCTAAAGGGTTTGGGGAAACATATAATTCAGAAAACATGATTATATATCAAACTGACAGAATTGCAAGGGGCGCGGAACAGAGAGAATTAGCAAGGGGTATGAAGTTTTTTGAACGCAGAGAACGCAGACTCCTCGCAGACAACGCAGAAACAAGCGACCATGTGTCATCTACGCCCGATTATCGGGCTATGACACAATGTTCGCTTGCAATATTAATAATTAAACGGGAATCGCGGCGCAGCCAGTCCAGGGGATTCTATTCTGTTTTCGGAATCTCAGTCCCCTTCTGTTCCAGAACGTACGTAACCAACTGGGATTCGTCAATTTCGCCAGCGAGGAACTGATGAGTCTGGTCAAATGATACGCTCATATGATTTCCGTAGTTGAGCTGAAGAAATTCGACAAAACGTCCATACCAAACGCAAAGACGACAGTCGCCGACAAAACGAGAATCGCATGACGGACTATTCCATCGGGCAATCGGCTTGAAATCATACTGGAATTCGATGCCCCATGAAGATTCTTTTGCATAAAATTGATCATGGACTTGTCTTGGAAAGAATAATGAATAGTATGAATCATACTGTGGGTTATCGGATTCAATTATATCTTTGCAAGTTCCATCAGATGTCCAAATACGTAATGGATAATCCCGCCAACTTCCCAAGAGAAAGTCGCCAGAGCTAAGTTCACGGACACCCCTAACGGTGTCAGTATGCCCTTTCAGAACCGCTTTACAAATTCCATCCGGAGACCAAATACGCAAGGTTTTATCATCACTCCATGATAAAATGTCCCCAGAACGAAGTTCTATGGCGCCATTGACGCGGTTTGAATGTCCTTCTAAAACAGTTATAGATGTTCCATCAGAAGACCAAAGAGACAATTTATTATCCCGAAAATCATCATTCCATGAGAGAATATAACCCGAACGAAGCTCTATAACGTTTTTGACATAGAAATTCAGTCCTCGTAGAATCGCTTTACATTCACCGTCAGGAGACCAAATGCGTAATGTGCAATCCCAACTCCACGAGAGAATATCGCCAGAACCAAGTTCTATGGCACCTATGACATAATTTGCATGTCCTTCCAGAACCATTTTGCTTTCCCCATCAGGAGTCCACATCCGCATAGTATTATCAGAACTCCACGAGAGAATGTCGCCAGAGCTAAGTTCTATGGCGCCATAAACACCCGAGGCATGTCCTTCCAGAACGGTTTTACATACACCCTCAGGAGACCAAAGACACAAATTATTATTACAGCCGTGACTCCATGACAGAATATCTCCGGAACGAAGTTCAATCGTCCCATCGACTAACCATTTATGTCCTTCATGATCTTTATAAGCATCGTCGGCAGTCCATATACGTATAGTATTATCATCTACATCACTCCACGAAAGAATATCGCCAGATTGAAGCTCAATCGCACCTTTAATGAACCAAGTATGTCCTTCCAGACTTTTAGAAGAACCATCATTATACCAAAGACGCAAGGTTAAATCACTACTCCACGAGAGAATGTCGCCAGAGCTAATTTTAATAGCTCCATCAACCCCGCCTGTATGTCCTTCCATAACAGCTTTACACGTTCCGTCAAGAGCCCAAAGACGCAAGGTTGTATCTTTGCTCCATGAAAGAATAGTATCTGATGACAGTTCTATGACGCCATTAACTCCTAAAGTATGTCCTTCCATAACAGCTTTACATTTTCCCACTGGAGACCAAAGGCAAATCGTATGGTCATCACTAAAGACATCGCATAGCGAGAGAAAGTCGCCAGAGCTAAGCTTTATGACTTTTCTGACGTAGTCGGCATGTCCTTCCAGAACAGCTTTACAAAAACCGCTAAGAGACCAAATACGCATGGTATAATCATAGCTCCATGAGAGGATATCGCCAGAGTTAAGCTCTAGGGCTCCGATGATATCGTCAGTATGACCTTTAATTTCTGTTTTACATTCTCCACTTGGAGACCAAAGACGTAAAGTTGTATCATTTTCACTCCAAGAAAGAATGTCGCCTGAAGACAGCTCGATCGCGCCGACAATATTATTATCAAATCCTTCCAGAACCGCTTTACATACTCCCTCAGAAGACCAAATACGCATGGTATGGTCTTTACAGCCATTATAATTATTACACCACGAGAGAATGTTGCCAGAATTTAATTCGATGGCGCCATCAATATAGTCTGAATGTCCTTTTAAAACTGATTTAGACTTTCCATCCAACGACCAAAGATGTAATGTATGATCCCAACTCCAGGAGAGGATATCGCCAGAACTAAGTTCTATAGCGTCCTCAATATAATCAGTATGTCCTTCCAAAACAGCTTTACAAACGCACGTTTCTAAATCCCATATATAAAGATTATGATCGTTTGATTTCCAATTATCCCAAGATAATACATCGCCGTTGGAAAGAAGTAACACATGATCTCCTGCGTTCTCTATTACCAGTTTACACGGGTTGGGTTGATACTCTTTGGGACGTCTGACTTTATTAAGCCAGAACCAGTTACAAGGAGAATCGCCTTCTTTCGGGTTGAGCCAACGCTCTGCCGCTATCGTTACAGGACAATCGTCGGCGACTTCAGTTGCAATCTGAAGCATAATCTTGTACGCTGGATTGTCTTCGCTGTTGCGACGCAAATAATGAGCGTTGCCGCAAATAACGTCAAAATAGGCGCTGCTGTCTTTTGTAACTCCTTTTAGCGCCTCTCGGAAAAGAATATAGTCCAATATAATGCGTTCAACGTTTCCGTATCGAAGCCGCTTCATTAAGAATGCAAAATCTGACAAGGCGTCTGCCGTTTCTTTTGTTTGGTTTGCGTTCAATAAATGCAGCGGCAGCCAGGTTAAAAAGTAGCGTTGAACTGTATCCGGCTCTTCGTCGGTTCTTGTCATCCATTGCAAAGCGCCGGTTTTGTACAGTCCTAACCCTCGATTGGAAAAATCTTCATTGGCTTCTTCTGGATAGATACAGTAATTCCCGGAACTGTTTTTGTCAAAGCAGTAGTCAATTACGCTTTTATGGAATGGAACAACCGTATCTTCATCAGTCAAACCGGACTGAATAAAAAACGTCCCCAGCTGTTCCAGACGGTCGTCCAGTTCAGAATCGCGCTTCATTCCCAGACAGTATTTCAGAACGGCGCGCGGGATCGGCTCGCACGACGTTAAAATATACCCCAGCATTGGGCGGATATTCTGTTTGTATGCGTTGACGTCGTCTTTAAAATGACGGTCAAACTGAGATCGAATGTATCGAATTACGCCATTGGGCAAGTTGCGAATGTCGTCGAGCGTAAACGAGTTTTTCTTCAAATCGCGAAAGACCATTTCCGGGTACAGGAACGTTCCCTCCGATTTTTCCTGAAGAATTACCACCATCTCTTCCGAAAACGGCAGATTCATTTCCGTTAATTCGCTGCGAATGTACCCCTGAATGTCGTTGACGTTTTCATTGTCGTCGAATGGGATTGGTTCATATTCCGAAAACGTTCCATTAAGAACGACGTCTTGATCTCGAGACGTGATGAAGAAACATATCCACGGCGGCAAATTGTCCAGATTTTGGCTGATTAGCTCTGCGATTTCATTGCGATTGTTCTCCGTCGCTTCGTCCAGAGCGTCTACCAGAATCCATTGAGTCGCCCGTCCCCCGTCGATATCGTCTGACAACAAATCGACAACCAGCGTTTTAAACAGCGTTTGCGGGTCGCCGGTTTGCAGATTAATTTCGTCCTGATTCTCCGTGAGATAGCTTAGCAGCTTTCCCCGATACGAGGAATTCGCCTGTGCCAGCTGATATGCAACGGACTTTATAAACGTTTGCGGTTTATGGGTGACGCTTTGGTTGTACTCAATAAAATACGCAGCGCTGATAGCGTAATAATATCGATAAAGCAGCTCCGCCG
>JAZMZV010000198.1:0-21922 GCA_045586185.1 Thermoguttaceae bacterium
AGCCAACGACCCGTCGTGGCGGTTCTTTAAAACGTGGTCGTACAAAGACAAGGTGCAAAGCAAGCCGTGGGACGTCGTTTCCATTCAGCAGGCGAGCCATTTCAGCTGGCAGCCGGACTCGTACTTCCCGTACGCGAAAAATCTGTACGACTTCATTAAGGAAAACGCGCCGACGGCGGAAATCGTCATTCAGGAAACGTGGGCGTATCGACCCGACGACGGGCGGCTGAATCAATGGGGAATCACTCAAGAGCAGATGTACGAAAAGCTTAAGGCGGCGTACACGGCGGCGGCGCAGAAGCTGGGCGTTCGCCTCATCCCGGTCGGCGACGCGGTTCAGCTGGCGCGTCAGACCCAGCCCGGCGGATACAAGCCGTTCAAGCGCGCTGAACTGGTCTATCCGGATCTGCCGGACATGAACGGATTTCTCTGCGGCAATCTGCGCTGGGAAGACAAAAACGGCAAAAAGACGGTTAACGGCGACGCCTCCCATCTCAACGCCCGGGGAGAATACCTGCAGGCGTGCGTCTGGTTTGCGTTCCTGTTCGACCGCGACGCCAACGACGTTACCTTCGTCCCAAAAGGGATAACGGAATCCGACGCCAAATTCCTCCGCTCCGTCGCTCAGAAAGCGGTTGAGGCAATTAAGAACGAGAAATAGCCCTCTGGCAAAAGCTCACTCAAGAAATGCAAAAAGCGGAACGATTCGCTCGCTCCGCTTTTTGTTTTCAGGTCTTAATGTCAGTCTTAAGACGATAACTGTTCAACCGGCGATAATCTTATAAAACGCCGTTAAGAGGACTGGCGCCATTATAGCCCGGGTTAGAACTCGGCTGACGCTGCGGCTGGCTGGGATAAGAGCCGCCGTTGTATCCCGATTGTCCTTGATTGGGATATCTCCGATCCGGATACCCCTGATTCTGATACCCCGGATTCGGATAACTCTGATCCGGATACCCCTGATTCTGGTATCCCTGATTCGGGTATCGCTGATCCGGATAGTCCTGATTCTGCTGATATCCGGGCTGTCTGGTCTGATGGTATCCCGGCTGACCGTACTGATCTTGCGAAGGATACTGGCGATTGTCGTATTGACGATTATCGTACTGACGATTGTCGTAATTGTCATAGGAATTGGACTCGTACGTCTGCTGCTGCAAATCGGGATGATTCTCTTTAATATTTTCCGCTCGGCTTTGTAACAAATCCCGTAAATTATTATAGAATTGACTATTGTCGCTCCCTTGCGGAAGGCGGTCAATCGCCGTCAACATGGCGTTGGTCAGATACGGACCAAAGAAGGAGTTTTTGATAAAAGACTTGTCGCTGTCATACTTAACCTGACTGTACGTTCCATTATCGTTTGCTGCAGAATGCGGAATAACAAAAACGAGCAGCAAAAAGGTCAACAACATCGAAACGAAGATTCCGTTGATAACGCCCAACAGAGCGCCCATCTGGTAGTTCCAGGATTTGAGTTTTAACTTGTTTACCAGCTTGGAAAGCGCGTTAACGATGTTCCAGACAATCAGCGTTACGATAATAATAATGATAATAAACGATATTGCGGAAGAAGTGTTTCCGCTTCCCAAAAAGTCGGTCAGCGACGGCGTATACCGCACTGAAATCGCTCCTACAACAATAAGAACCAACAAAGCGCCCAGTTGTGCAACCAACCCTTTTTGGTATCCGCGCCAAGCGAACACGGCAACTAAAAACAAAACAACTAAATCGTATAATCCTGCGGTAACCATTGGAATACTATTTGCTAAAGGACAGTTTACCCATTTAACGGCGGCAGCGTCTGTGCAACCGTTTTCCATGACCGCAGTATACTCTTTTTATTCAGATTATGCAATATCAGATTTAGGGGGCGAGTTGCGAGAGGCGAGAGGCGTTTTTAAGGCGCTTTGCGTCCTTACCACTCGCCACTTACCACTTACCACTAATCCTTTACTTGAATATCAACTGGGCGAAATTGTACAGATTCGCTTTCCATTCGCGGAAATCGTGGCGTCCGTCGGGCGTGGCGAAGAACTGGCAGGGAACGTCGTTTTCCTTTAAGTATTCGTACGTCCGTTTGCTGATGTGAATCAGACCGTCGTTGTCGCCGCAGGAAATCCAGATTAATTTTACGTTCTTTTTGACCGCTTCCGGGTCAGGAACGAGTTCTTCTGGTTTTTTCGAATTCGGCGCGGCGGAAAACGGTCCGATCCAGGCGAACGTATCCAGATGTCCGAACCCAAAATTGAACGTCTGCCCACCGCCCATCGACAAGCCGGCAATTGCTCGGTTGTCTTTGTCCGTAAAAACGGAGAAGTTCTTTTCGATATACGGAATCAGGTCGTCCAGCAGGTCGCGTTCAAAGGTCGCAAACGCCTCGACCTTTTCCCGAGAAAACGCGTTGCGTCCTACGGAATCGTCTTTCATGGCGCGTCCGTTGGGCATGACGACGACCATCGGAACCGCTTTCTTTTCAGCAATGAGGTTGTCGAGAATGATTTCCGGATGTCCGCCGTGAACCCATTCCCATTCCGTTCCTCCGATTCCGTGCAGCAGATACAAAACCGGGTACTTCTGCTCTTTGGAATATCCCGGCGGGGTGTAGACGACAGCGCGGCGGTCGACGCCAACCGTCTTCGACGGGTAGGTAACAAGCTGAATCTTCCCGTGCGGGACTTCGGCGGGACGATCAAACCCCTCCGGTGGAACCGGCGGCTTTTCCTGACCGTAAACCAGCGTTCCCGGAACTAACAACAACGCCAAAACAGACGCAATGAAAACTCTGTTCATAATAATTCTCCTGTACTAAAAATTAACTTTTTTTGTTATTGTACAGGATTGCAAATCAGAATGCAAGCGCCCTGCCTCGCCCAACTTGAAAAAACTTTCGGTCGCCAGCAAGCTGGCTCCCTTTTAGGGAAGTTTTTTCAAGTTTAATTAAGAGGGGAAAACCTTTTTTGAAAAAAAGGTTCTTCCCCTCAAACTCCCCTTTCCAAAAAACTTTAATAAGGGGAGGATATAATTAAAAGATACTAATATAAATCAAAGCGACCAACGGGAGCGATTATAATACGTCTCGCGCGGCAGCGCGGATTGGGAGCGGCGCCTCGCCGCCGGCGAAAATCCGTCTAATCCGTCAAATCCGTGTACGGACTGACCCGCTAATAACTATTGTACCTCGCCGCCCTTGACGAAAATTCTCTCGTCGGTACAATAGACGTCATGGAATCACTGCAATTAGTCGCGACGTCGACCATGGGCTTGGAGTCGATTGTAGCAAGAGAACTCAAAGCCATGGGGTTTGATCCTAAAAACGCAGAGTCCGGTCCCGGAAGAACGTATTTCACCGGCGGACTGGACGCTGTCGTCAAGGCGAATATACACCTGCGCTGCGCCGGGAAAGTTCTTATCGAGCTGGCGTCGTTTCCGTGCGAGGATTTCGACGTTCTGTTCGACGCGGCGTCTGAAATTCCGTGGGAAGACTGGGCGCCGCGAAACGCCAAAGTCGTTGTCGAGGGACGATCGGTGCGATCTAAAATTACGAGCGTTCCTGCTCTGCAAAGAACAGTAAAAAAGGCGATTGTCAACCGGCTCATGAACGCCTATAAGACGACAACGCTGCCGGAAGACGGGGCGCTGTACACGGTTGAGATTTCTCTGCTCAAAGACCACGCGACGATTACGCTCGACACGACCGGGCGAGGTCTGCACCGGCGCGGGTATCGACTCATGAACGTTGCCGCTCCGCTTCGCGAGACGCTGGCGGCGGGGCTGGTACTGCTGAGCAATTGGGAACCCGGCGCGCCGTTAATCGACCCGTTTTGCGCGTCTGGAACGATTCCCATCGAAGCGGCGATGATCGGGCGCAACATCGCCCCGGGGCTGAAACGGCAGTTCGACGCGCAGTCGTGGCCCGTGTTTCCGCCGAAACTCTGGATTGAAGCTCGAAAAGAAGCGCAAGCGGCGATTCTTCCACCGCTGGAACCGAAAATCATCGGGACGGACATTGACGCTCAGGCGCTCAAGTTCGCCCGACAGCACGCGCAGCTGGCAGGCGTCGAAAACGACATCCATTTTCAGCAAAAGGATTTCGCCGACCTGACCTCGCAGCGTCATTACGGCTGCGTTATCTGCAACCCGCCCTACGGCGACAGAATCGGCGAGCTGGCGCAGCTGCGTCCGCTGTACGAGTCCATGCCCGCGGTGTTCAGCCGTCTGCCGGACTGGTCGTTTTATATCATTACCGCCTGGAACGATTTCGAGAAAGTCATCGGTCAGGAAGCGACGCGCCGTCGAAAGCTCTACAACAGCCGAATCGAATGTACGTACTTCCAGTTCGTCGGACCGAAGCGTCCGCCAAGTGCGAAGCCGCACGGGCAAAAGGAAGAGGTTTTGCCTCCGAAAAAGCCGATTTCGGCGCTACCCACGTCCAATCAGGAACCGACCTTGTCGGGACGGGTTTGGGAAGAAAAGAGCGACGACGAAATTGCCGTAGAAGTTAAAACAGAAACTAGTGAGCAGAATACGAATCCGTTGGAGAGTAGCGCTGGCGAGTTGAGCGAGGTTAATTCGGAAGTCGGAATGCGGGATTCACTATTAACTAAAGCGACCAACGGGAGCGATGATAATACGTCTCGCGCGGTAGCGCGGACTGGGAGCGGCGCCTCGCCGCCGCCGGTATTTGCGGGGCTGGACAAGTACGCTGAGTATCAGGCGGAGCAGTTTGGAAAATGTCTGGCGAATCGCGCTCATCATTTGCGGAAACTGCCTAAACGGGGAATAACGTGCTATCGGCTTTACGACCGGGATTTTCCGGAAGTCCCGCTGGCAATCGATTTCTACGAGGGCGAGTACCTGCATATAGCGGAATACGAGCGTCCTGACGGGCGCAACGTCGGTCAGCATAAACTCTGGCTCGACAAGATGGTCGAAACCGCAGTGGAAGTCATGGGCGTCGAGCCGCGCAACGCTTTTCTCAAACGGCGGCAGCGCATGCGGGGCGAAGCCCAGTACGAGAAGTTCGCTCAAAAAGAACGCATTATTGACGCTCACGAGGGCGGCTTGACGTTCCTGTGCAACATGACGGACTACCTCGACACGGGTCTGTTCCTCGATCATCGAATCACGCGAGACATGGTTCGCAAAGAGGCGGCGGGAAAGCGGTTCCTCAACCTGTTTTGCTATACCGGCGCGTTTAGCTGTTACGCCGCGGCGGGCAAGGCGGCGTCCGTCGTTTCCGTCGACCTGTCGCCCAACTATCTGGAATGGGCGGAAGCGAACATGGAGATCAACGGCTTTTTCGCCCCGGAATTCCCGGCTGATTACGTCAAAGCGGACGTGATGAAGTTCCTTTCCCGAATTGACGATAACTCCTTTGACCTGTGCGTCTGCGACCCGCCGACGTTCTCCAACAGCAAATCGACCGAGCAGGACTGGGACGTTCAAAAATGTCACGTCGCCCTGCTCCGTCTGTTGGTGCAAAAGATGTCGCCCGGCGGCGTTGTCTATTTCTCTAATAACTTCAGACGATTCAAGCTGGAGGAAGAAGCCCTGTCCGACCTGTACTCCATTCGCGACTACACCGCCCGAACTCTGCCGGAAGATTTCCGCAACAAACACATTCACCAGTGCTGGCGGATGATTAAGAGACAATAGGCAGTAGGCAGTAGGCAATAGTAAGTAGACGCGTTGCGCCAATTCCGAATTCCGCATTCCGAATTCCGAATTAAAAAAGCGTCAATCCGGGTAAGTTCCGAATTGACGCTTCTTTTTTATTCAGGCGAAGCCGACACGCAGTCGGCGCCTTTCAGAATCATTCGCCCTTGAGCCAGGAATCGGTGTCAGACCAGTCGTCCCAGTCAGTTAAGACGTCGTCAACAAACTTCTTATTCTGTGTCGAATCGCTGCTGGAAACGGTAATCATGTCGTCGCCGGAAACGGTGAACGAACGTTTCTGATGGCTTGCAACCTGTTCAATAACCGCCGTCTGTGAAGCCGTTTCAACATCCAATTCGTCAGCCAGAGCGGAATCGTGCAGCGAGATATTGACTGCGCTGAGCTTGCCCGCGCTTTCGGAACGGAAGTCCATGGACTTCAACGCGCCGGAAATCGTAACGCCGCGGCTGTAGGAACCGTTCTGCGAATAGGTGAACTTGTTGCTGTAGCTGTCAACCGTAATCGGCATTTCGTACGCGGTGTTGGCAATGACAACGTTAGCCGAATCCTTGTCGTCCGCCTTGTTAACGGTCGCCGTCTTGAAATCTTTAACTGTGTTGTTAAAGGTTCCAGCAGTATCCGCAACGTTGACGGTAACAGATTCTCCGTTATGCGCGACGTCGATCGCTTCAACCTTGTCCGCAGAGCAGATAATGGTTGCCTTGTCAGCGCCGCCGTTGACGCTTGTTGCAGTCAGCGTTGGGGCGACAGCGGTAATCGTGTACGTATTGGCGTTGCCGCCGAAGATAATCACGTCGCCGCTCATGGACGCGTTAGAGCCTTGAATGACCAGCGTATCGTCGGCATAGCCGTCATACAGGTTGATGGCAGACTCGTCCGATCCGACAACCTTGTTGCGGAATCCGTAGACGTCAACCGTCGTTCCGTTAGCCAGAACCATGTTGATTCCTTCTGGCGAGACGTCGAAGGTTGTCGCCGCCAAATCGCCGGAGCCGTCAGAAACGCGGGCGGTGTCAACTGCCGAGTACGAATTGGAGGTTGCAACAATGCTGTTGAATCCCCAAGCCGTGTTGCTGTACGAGGTCTTGACAGTGCTCTGCATGAACGCCATGACTTTGTTGTCAAGGCATGTAACAGTGAAGTCGTCTTTGATGTCGTTGCTGGTAGTCGATCCGGAAATAACCGTTTCGTCAACAAACAGAACTGTGTCCTGATTGTCAGTCGAGAACGCGTTATTGACCGCGAATCCGTTTGCCGTAACGTAGTAGCTGTTCGGCGCAGTCGGGTCGGTAATATCGCCGTCAGTCATTCTCATGACGCGAGCAACCGTCTGAACGGTGTCAGCCGCAGCCGAATCGTTGAACGTTGCCGAGTCAGTTCCGCCAAACTTCGAGTAGGCTTCAGCAGCCGTCGTTCCAATCGCCGTAAGTTTGTAACCGTTAGCGAGGGTCATGGTCGCCGTCTTGCTGGCAGCGTCAAACAGATAGGAGTCGTTGCCGTTTGAGTCGTAAATTCTGACCGTGCAATCGGCGGCTTCCGGAGCGATGTTGGCTGTAACGTTGCCAAAGTTGGTAATGACAACGTCTTTGCCGTTCTCGGACAACAGAATCTTGTTGGAGTACATGTTGAGCGAGGCGTCCGGGCTGGTAACGTTGAGGCTGACGTCCGGATTGCCGGCCAAGGAGCTTCCGCCCGACTTGGCGTTTGCCGTAACCGTATCGAATCCGGTGAAATCGCAGTGATATTCAGTCGTGTCGAATTGACCGCCGTCGCTGTTGGCGTTGAACGAAGTGATATTCTTCGCTTCCAGTTTCATTGTGTCAACGCTGTTTTCGTCAGACGAAATGTCAGCGTTAAGTTTCACCGTGCTGAATCCGTCAGCTGTTACTGTATATCCCGCACCCTTTGCGGTAACAGAATTGTCGTTGAGCGTAACTGTGTCGTTGTCGTTGGTTCCGATAATTTCTACCGTGTCGCCAGTAACGCCGTTGAAGTCAATATTGGCGAAATCTACAACCGAATATTCATAGGAGCTGGTCGACAGCGTCGCAGAGCTTCCCGTTGCCGTGAAGTTGCGGGATTCGGTTCCCTTGTCGGTATCAAATGTGACAGAATCATTTCCGCCGCGGCCGACAACGTTGACCTTGCTGAAGTTGTACAGAGTAATCTTCTGTCCAAGCGAGTTGGTCATTTCAACCGCGTCAACCGTCTTGCCATCGCGCTGAGTCGTCATGAATCTGACGTTGTCCGCGCCGGCAGAACCGTACAGAGTAACCTCGGAACCGTTGCCGTCAACGTCCAGAATCTTGGAGCTGATTTGCTGCGGATCGTCGTCGTCCTGAACCATCGTCCACGTTCCGTCAGCAACGGAGAAGATAACCGTCTTGTTGACGTCGTCGTCAATTTCTTCGTTCTGAATGACAGTTCCAGCGCCTTCGCCGCTGACAAAATCAGGCGACAAGGACGACGGGCTGTTTGCAGTCCAGAGGAATCGACGTCGATAGATGTCGGAGTAGTCCAATGTTGAAACGTGGTCGGAAACTCCAGACAGAACGCTGCCGTTGATCAGGTTGTCGTGAATGTTGGTCAGGTTGCCAGATCCGCCGCCGCCTTCGCCGTCGCCGCCGTTATCGCCGCTGCTGTCTTCGCCATTCTTGACTGGATAGTTACGGCTCAGGTCGCCAGGCCCAGTCCACGTGAAGACGCACTCGCCTTTTTCGTTGACGGAAATATCCTGCTGGAACTGGCTGCCGTAAATCAGAGAGTTGATCTGAACGTCTTTCTGATTCTGCATTGCAGTAGCGTTGCTGAATACGTCGTCATACCATTTCGCGAACACGCCGTAGCTGTAGCGAGAGGTGGCAGAGGCGTCGTAATCGGAAACTTCGTGTCCGAAGGAAACCCAGGAAATGACGCAGCGTCCGTCTTCGCCCAAACCGACAACCGGTTCAAACTGATCGTCAAACGTCTTGTTGTTGACGCGGAATTCCGGCTGGCTGAGACCCTTGAGAGTCTGAGCTCCGGTGGAATCGACTTTGTACGTTCTGGCGTAAATGCCTTTTTCGCTTCCGTCCTGAAGGTTGCTGGAATAAGTAACAACAACGTTGCCCTTGGAGTCCATATCAACGCTGGGCGTGTACTTGCTGTACTGTCCATTTTCGCTGATAACGACCTGATCGTTGACCTGAACAACCTTTCCTCCGGAATCCAGCTGGAATGTACGACCGTTGATTGTACTCTTCAAGGTCGAATTCTGCCAGACAACAATCAGGTTGCCGCTTTCCATCGCAACCGACGGATTGCATTGACCAATCGTGTCTGCAACGTTGACCAGGAACGGTTTGTCGGAGTAGACGCCGCTGGAATCCTTCATCGAAGCAATAGCGCTCGGCTCGTCGTCGGTTGACGTGAAGCTGTAAATGCGAGCGTAAATTCCATAGCGATCAACTGTTCCGTCCGGATAGTTGTTGTCAAAGACCAAAACGTCTTCTCTGGATTTGAAATCTTCATTTGCCCAAGTGATGACAAAGTTGCCCGTTGCAGAGTCAATCGCAACCTTCGGATTCGTCTTGACGCCGCGGACGTCGTTGTCAACCTGGAAGAAGTCTCCGTACTGAGCCAGATTCGTTACATAGTAATCGTTGTCGTAGGTTACCTTGAAACGAACCGCCATGATGTTGGTTCCGTCAGCGTACGGATCCAAAGTTACCATTTCCTGATCGCCGGCGCCGGAGTCAGCCACGTGTTCGTCGAGCGAGTCAGTCAGTTCGACCCAGGTAATGACAACGTTGCCGTATTTGTCCATCGCAACGTCCGGCGAGCACTGGTGAGTGTACTCTTCGAGCATGACGACAAATTCCTGACCGACTTTGTTGCCGTCGTAATCATACATTTGCGCCATGATGCGGCGGAAGCCGTTTGTCGTTTCACTGTTGCTGGCAACGAGCTGACCATCTTTATACAGGTAACGTTTGAGAGCCGGATTGTTCTGATAATCGCCGTCTTCGTCTTCCGGAATCCAGTCGGTTTCCCAAACGACGATGTAGTTGCCGTACTGATCCATTGCAACGGCGGAATTTTCCTGGATGCCTTCCTGATTGTTGTAGTTAACCAGGGTGTCGCCCTTGAGGTCTGCCGCTTCAAATTCGTACGGATCTTCGGAAACGTTGCCGGAATCCAGCGAGGACGGGATGCCGACGTCAACTTCCATGATAAAGTCTGTGCTTTCAGTGCCGCCGACCTGACCGTTGGTCTTGCCGTAATCCCACTTGCTGTACGAGCCGTCCAACGGATTCTTGTTGAGGTCTTCCATGTTGGTCGACCCGATGAACTCGTAGGTGTAGCCCGGTTCCAGAGCGGGAAGTCCATCGTCGCCCGGCTGAATGTAGATGACGATCTCGTTCTTGCCGTCGTCTCCAACGGAGAACATGGAATCTTCGCGGTCGACAATTCCCTGAATCGGGACGAGGACTTTGTTGCCTTCCAGGTCGGTGCGATAAATATTCCAGTTGCTCGGATTGAGAACGCTGCTGGATCCAGTGTGACTCATTTCTTCGGAGAACCCGACGATCAAAGCGACTACCTGCTCGCCGTTTTCGTCAAGCGCGTAATCCTCGGAAATCAGGTAATCCATGTCCTGAGTCTTATAATCGGAGTTGTAAATCTTGCCGGCGTCGAGATCCAGATAGGAATCTTTCGTATCGGTATAAGTGTATTCTTTCTGTCCGGTTTCTTCGTCGTTGGAGAAGATGTAATTCAGCAAGCCGTTAGACGTAAAGTCTTCGTACGGCAGTTCGTCCGTAACGGTAACGTCTTTGGTAACGGTCGATCCATCCGGCTTGTAAATATCCAGTTTTTGCGTCGTATCGTCGTAAACGTACGTCGGGCTTTCCGGATTGTTAAGCGGCTGATTGGATGTAACATTGCCGTTGATGTCAACCGTGTTGATTTCGTTGTTATCGTTGACAGAGTAACGCTGTTCGTTATCCTTCCAGGTGAAGACCGGATTGCCGTTTTCGTCTGTAACGCGATTGCCGTCGTTGTCGTAGACGTAGGTGAACAGATCGCCCTGCTCCACCGGAGAAACCGCCTGGAACTTGGTAATAACCGGCGAGGCATCGTCGTCATACGGCTTTTCGCGGTTGACAACGTGCCAGATTTCGGACTGGGCGTCGTCGCGTTCCGGGAAGCACGTCCAGGCAACAATCCAGTCGCCGTCGGAGTTCATCGCAACAGACGGGAATCGATCGGAATGTCCGTCAACCGCTGGATGCGAGAAGGTCATTTCGTTGCCGTCTTTGCCGTTGTCGGTTCCTGTCGCATTGGTATTGTTGAGGTACTTCTGAGCGTAAACAGTGTACTCTTTGTCTGCAACGTTGAACGTAGCGTCGTCGCTTTCCCACGTGATGATGAAGTTGCCGTCAGCATCCATGGCAACCTTGGAGTACTGCTGCTTGCCCAACTGAGTTGTGTTGACAATGAACGAACCGCCCAACGCCTTGTACTCCAGATCAGCGTAGTTTTCGACTGTAAAGGTTCCGTTAACGTCTCCGGAATGGAAGAATATCGGATTGTCTTTATAGTCAACCAGGAAGCCGGCTTTATTCGTGTCGTAGGATTCTGTGTAGTACGATCCGGGGTTGTCGGCGTTGGGATCAAGCTGGGAAGCGGGAGCTTCGCCATTGTAGTACGCTTTGAGGAACGCATAGCGTTTAGCGTAGATTTCGATGTTGTCTTCGTTATCGGAAGTCCACGAAATCACGAAATCGCCCTTGCGGTCCATGTCGACAGACGACCACTTCTGAGTGCCCTCGAGATTGTCCGTGTTGACCAGACCAACGCAAATCGTGTTGCCGTCCGTATCGAAACGTCTGGCGTAAACGTTGGCTTCAGTCGAGGAATCGCCATAGCGGGAATCGCCGTAGCTTGTCCAGGTAACGACGAAGTTGCCAGCTGCGTCCATGCCGATATCCGGGAACATCTGATGTCGGGATTCCAGATCATAGTAGTTTTCCGGATTGTTGGCAATGGCAATCGCAGTCGGATTGGCAATGATGCCGCCCATGGTTCCCTTGGAAATTTCCGTGGATGTAACGTCGACAGCCAGTTTCTTGTCCTCGACCTGAACGCCTGTTACTCGCAGATCGGAAATGTCATACCCTAACGCGGTGTTAGAGAAGTAAATCGTAACCGTGTTCTTGTTGTTGTCAACGCCCAACAGGAATGTATCTCTGTCAAGAGCCGACGCGTCGCCGTCTTCGTCGCTGGCAATGGTAATTGTGTTGCCAAACTGATCTTTGAACGTACCTAAAGCGTTGATAATGCTGTCGATTCGATGATAGGATTCATCGGAATCCGCGTCGAAGTCGTTATCAATCAGATGCTGATCGCCGTCTGACATTTCAGCGCCGTTATCGTTACCGCCAGCGCCGTTGTCGTCCGTAGCAGCTCCATTAAATCCAGGTCGGAATACAACCGGTTGAGTCGTCTTGCAGTTGTGAACGACGCCTTCGTAGTCCGTATAATCAAACTCGAAGTAGAAGCTGACCAGATTCGAGAAGTTGGAGCCTGTGCCGAAACTGACTCGCTGAATTTCAGCTGAACCCGGCGTAAGCATGTAGCTTTCGTTGACCAGGATTTCACCGGAGTCTGCAGCGTACTTCGTTCTGACGGTCGAATGAATCGCCTTGCCTTCAGACGAAACCATAAGCTGGTTCGGAACGATTGCCAGTTCGCCCAGATTGGCAGGAATCGGCGAATCGTCCATCTTATTGAATTTAACGGTGAAGAACTCGTAGCTGGTCGCTTCAACCGTAGCGTCAATATTGATTTCTTTCAACGCCTTCTTGATTACCTGTGCAAAGTTGGCTGGAGTGTTGTCTAACGACACGCCGTCAAACTGAATCTTGCCGTAAATTTCATCGCCAACAGGCGGAACAATCGTAATCACAGACGTTGTGCGAATGTCGTCTTCCGTTTCCAGATACTTGCTCTGATCGGGCGTGTACTGAATCTGGAAGGAGCCTTCGAAAATCGCGGACGAGAAGAGAATTTCCTGAGTAGCGACTTCGTCAACTCTGCGGCTGCCGTCTGCATAGTACTGAGCGGCGTAAATGTCCCAGTCTGCATTGATCTTTTCGCTTTCGTCCTGATAATCCAGCGACATCCAGGTAATGGCGTAGTTGCCCAACGAGCTGGTGGCAACGCTGGAGTACATCTGATCGCCCAAGGTTGACGTATTGACGCGCAGGCTTTCGTGGTTGTTGCCGCCCTCTTCGTAGCTCAACAGAGTTGGCAGACTGTCTTTCGGCGTTCCATCCAGATTGTAACGTCTGGCGTAAACGTCCCAGGAAACCTTGCCGGTGCTGCTGTCAAGGTTGTATTCAGACCATGTCAGAATAAAGTCGCCGTCTTCTTCCATGGCAACGGAAGCGTGCTGAATGTTGTGTTCAACTCCAGGATAAATGCTTCTGTCAACGCCGGTTTCATCGAACAGAGTCAGCTTGACAGTCTTTTCAGGATTGACAACGTAGCTGCCGTCAACAAGTTCCGCGTATTCGATCTGATAGTAAATGTTTTCGATGCCTTCATCGTTCTCGGAAATCCAAACGGTAACCGTATCGCCGTTGTCATTGATGCCAACAGCGTTGGGCGACCAGCGGAAATCGGAATCGCCTTCCAGAGTCTGTTCAAAGTAGTTCTTGTCTGTACCTTCGCCGGTAAACGGACCTTCAGCGTCATACGTTGTAACGTTAAACGAGAAATTCGTGTCGTTTCCATCGGTGTTTTCGCCATTGCTGTTGAGGCGATTGCCTTTGACGTCTTCCAGTCGTTTGTTGGCAACGATTTCGTAAGAGCCATTAACCAGAGACGAATCCAGCATAATAACGGCTTCCCACTTGTTGGAACCGAATTCCGACAGTGGATTTCCGTTTTCATCCAGAATGTACTGCGACATGTTCATGCCGTAGTAGATGTCGGTGATAACGCCTTGCAGCGGCGTGCCGTCTTTGGTCAGCTGCCAGTTTTCCGGATTAATAACGCTGTTGTCCCAATCTGCGCTTTCAGAATTGAAGAATTTGGTTCTGTAATCATAGTACATCATCTCTTCATTGAAGTAGACAATGACGTAATTGATGTTTTCACCATTGATTTCAGCGTTTTGCTGGACGCGTTTTCCGTCAATGTTCAAACCGGAAACCTTGGGACCAGCGGTGTCCGTACTCTCGACAAAGGAACGAACCAGAACGTTGGTATTGGAATAGCTGTTGAACGTGCTGTTGGCGTACTGGTTGGACATGGTGCGGCTATTGTACAGTTCGTGCTGTAAGTAGCCAATCTGGAACGAGCCTTCCGGCGTAACGTTGATTGTTGCGTCCGTCTGAGGAGTTCCCAAATCGCCATAGTAGTACATGGAAACGCCGTATCGAGCGCGATTGGTCGTGCCGCCGTCCTGAATGGTTCGGAATCGACCGTTTCTCAACCACGGATAGTCCGCCGGATCGTAACCGCCTTCGTCCGTCAACGGAGGCAGAACAAACGTGCCATAGAACTGCATCGTAATGTTTTCGCCAACGTTGCCGGCAAATCCAATGCGAATCTGGTATTCGCCAACGCCCCAAATCGTTTCGCCATCGTCGTCCTGAGGAGCGCTGACAAGGTCAACGTCGACGGGATTATAACCCAAATTAACCAGATAGCCCCGCAGACGATCAATTGACGCCATGACGCTGTCTTCATCGGTGCAGTCAAACGTAAGCAGCTGGCTGGGGTTCTCAAAGGCGTCGGGTTCGCCGTTTACCTGAATAGCGTAGTACAGTGTGTCTTCGACGTTCGGATTGAGGGTCAACGTTTGAACTTCCGCGCTACGAACCGTCGCGTTTTCCCACGTCATGTTCAGTTCCAGATCGTGAACGCCGCCCTGGAAGACAATCTCAAAGACGACCGGCAGGCTGTTAACTCGTTCCCGACGTTCATTATCATCAAGATCTTCGTTATTGATGAAGTCCAGAATGTCGTTAAACGTCAAGTTTTCAAAGCGGGTAACGCCTGTCTCGAATTGCAGCGCAGCAGCATTTTCGGTATACCATCTGCGGAACATTTCCATGTCCATAGAGGCGTTGGAGTAACGAGTCAGTTCGTTATCAATATGCATCAAGCCGCGAGCTTGAAGTTCGTTCCAGTCGATAGCGCGAACTTCAACCGGACCTTCGTAGAGGTCAAGTTCTCGGTTGGTTTCATCGCGCCAGCTGGTTCCGACAACATTTGTAGCTGCGGAAATCGCCTTTTCAATGGCTTCTGCCGCCTTGGCTTTGTTGAGCTCATACAAACCATCGCCAACGTCTTCATACGCCTCAGTAAACAGATCAACGCTGACAACCTGAGTCTGCTGGTTCGCCTTATTGATAAGCGTAAAGCTGATGTTGTCCCAGATGCGGTTGAAGGAGACGTCCAGAGCGATATCGGCAACAGCCGTAACGCCGTCGCGTTTGCTGTTGGCGACAGAATCGCTGTGAATAATAGCCGACGGAGCCAAATCTGTCGAAACAGGGGTAATTGTGTTGGTTGTCGTTCCGGTATCGTCGGTTGTTCCATCGTCAGTCCCATCGTCCGCAGCGTTGTCTGTAAGCGTATCGACAGCGGCGTCGATCTGGGTGAACATAACGCCGGAGGATTCGCCGCGAAGCAATCCAAACTGGGATTCCAAAACGGACGCCAAAGCTCCGATAACAACGTTTTGAACGTTCTTGAATTCCACTTCGTTCTGACGAAGCGTTTCGTACTGCGGATCGTACTTGAACAACAGCTGAGCGTTGGTCAATACCATCGCAATAACGCTGTTGACATCGCCGTGACATTCGTATTTTCCGGTCAGATCCTGAATCTCGGTGATAACTTCGTCCGGAGTTGACGGATCCCGCTTGAGATCTCTCAACAGATCAATCATTCGCTGTGACGTAAACGTTACCAGCGTGCCGTCTTCGTCAACTTTGTCTTTGGTAATCGTGCCGAAATAGTCGCCCTGATTAGCTCTGCTGGTGTTCCCGGTAGGATTGAAGAAGTTGGTCAGGTCGGCAAACGGTTCGTCTCCGTACTTGGCTTGCAAAATTTGCGACTGCGTATTGAGCAGGCCTCTCATGTTATCGAGGAACAGTTTATACGGACCCGTCGTTGACAGGCTGACGCCCTTAATGTACGGAATAATGTCGTTGACAGAGACGTCCGGACCGTATCCGGCGTAAGTAACAATAACGTCGCCGTCTGCGTCCAAACCAACCTGCCCGACCAACTGGCTGTAATCCCAGTAGGTAGGATTGTCGTCAATGTTGAACGTGGCGCTGTTGACGCGGTAGACGTTGCGGACTTTGTTGACAGTCTTCTTAATCTCAGTTGCCGGTTCTTCAGACGTATTTTCACCGGTTCCGTCGTCGAGATTGGCGTCGGTTCCATCGCCTTCCTGTTCAATCTCAACTTCAGTAACCTTAACCTTGTACTGTTCCGCATACACGCCGGAAGAAATCTCGCCGGTTGAGTCGGTATCGGTTTCCAGACCGGTCCAGCTGATGATGAAGTCTCCGGTGTCAGACCATGCCGCCTGCGGATCTTTGCCGCCGTATTCTCTTTCGCCGTTATTTACGTTTGTTCCGCCAACGACGAATTCCTCTTGAATCAAACCGAATTCTTCCTCGGACGGATAGATCGTATTGTAAACCGAAGCGTGGATTTCTGACATGTAGTAGAAATCCTCTTCGTAATAGTAATTGAAGTAGTGGTTGTAGAACGTGTAGTACGGGAACTGGATGTCCATCAACGGGTTGTTGGTGTATTCCCACGTAACGACAAACTGACCGTTGTCGTCAGCCGCGACAGACGGATTGGTCGACGCGCCGGTTACTTCCGTATCGACGCGGGTTTCAGCGCTGACCGCCTTGCCGTTCTTGTCGTAGCGCTGCATGTAAACGCCGTTGAAGTAGCTGATCGTCTGACCTTCAGAATCCCAAACGATGACAAAGTTGCCGTCCAGGTCCATGGCGACGTCCGGATTGCGCTGAGCGTTGGTCGTGGACGTATTGACGCGGAATTCCTTGGACGTTTCAACGACGGACTGAACGTAAACCGTCTTGGAATCCTTCTGATAGTAATTTTGTGAAAGATCGTCAGGATCAACTTCAATATAGGTGTACGTATCGACCGTATTGACCATCATGTCGGACGGCCAAAGCTTTTCGGATTCGTCTTCAACGTAAGCGTCGTTAAGGTAAGAATGGTCGTTAATGTAGCTGCGAGCGGAGTACGTCTTGGCGTAAATATCTGTATAGCTGCCGCGAACGAGAACGTTCGAGACTTCGCTTTGCCATGTAATGACAAAATCGCCGTCTGCGTCCATTGCCACAGCGGGATTGAGCTGATCGTAATACGTAACCTCTTTGAAGGGATCGTCCGAGTCCGCCGGATCGGCTTCTTCCAGAGAGTTGACGCGGAATTCAGAACTGGATTCCTTAACCGTCACAACTTTGAGAATCGATTCTTCAGACAAGCTGTCTGTTCCATCGTTAGCTAACGCGGTCAAAAGCGGATGGTTGATGTAAGAGCTGCTTCCGACAAACGTGATGTCGTAGACGTAACCGTCCAGAGAGTTGCCGTCAGCATCCGTCAAACCGTAAACCGGAACGACCAACACTTCCGGATAAACGCCGCCGGAAATGAGCATGTCGGATTCCGTCGCGGGACCTTCCAGAATGTCTCGGCGCTGGGCGTTGATTCTGTCTGGAGCCGGCATGAAAATCGGCGCCATGAGATTGGTGTTTTTCTTCGCGTCGAACGCTCTTTGAATGTTGTCCGCCGTGTCGAGCGGTTTAGTTGGATCGACCTTAATATTATTATACAGACACGGAGCGCTGACGATGGAAATATCAGCAGAGACTTCAAATCCGGAGGCGTCGTTCCCTTCCGGGTTTTCCTGATAAATCGCGAGGTTCGGAACGCCGGTGTAAACCCATTTCGAGCCGTCCCAAGTCGCCTGAATGTCTTCTGAATAAACGTATACGTAGAATTCCGTGGGGCTGACCGCCTTGACAACGCAGTCGTTGAGGTATTTGCCCTGCGTCTGTCCCAAGCCGCGCAGCTTCGCCTGAAGTTCAGCGGCGTTGGTTTCCATGGAGTTGGTATAGTTCAAAACGTCCAGATCCGTTTCAGCGTCAATAGACAGCGTCTTGGCGTATTCTTCGTTAAACGTGAACGTAGAAACCGTGGACTGACCGGTGCTGTCGTAGGCGTAAATCGAGAATCGGGCGTTGATGCTGTCCTGATTGGGAGTCAGAGGCTGCGCTTCCGAAGTAAACGAGATTTTGTAAACCAGACCGGAGGCGATTTTTGTATCCACCGTGGGGTCTTCCACCATGCTGTCCGGATCCAGATTTTGCATCTGACCGTAGAACAGGCTGATGTTGGAATACGAACCAGTGTTGTAGGCGTCGTAATCCAGATACAGACGCTGCGTTTCGTTGGTCAGGTAACGCGCGTAGATGTTCCAGTCCAAAGACGGAGACAGGGTTGTGTTGTCTATCAAGGTCTGATACTGGCTCGTTTCGCCTTCCTTGGTCGTGTAGATGACGTCGGGGCGTTCCCAAACAACGACCAAGTCGCCGTCTTCGTCGCCGCCGAGGTCGTAATCGACCGAAAGGTTGTTGTCTCGCAGGTTTTGAATCTGTTCGATGATGTCTGAACTCGTTTCGTAAATCGGCAACTCGTTGACGTAGAAACTTGTTGTCGAAGCAGCTGTTACGGTCAGCAATTCACGTGATTCCAAGGCGTCCATAACCAGATGACGCTCCTTGCGATTATTTTTCTTCTCCTTTTTGGAGAAAAGTCCGGAGACAACCTGCTTCATCAATGGGAAACGGAACATACTCATTTTTAGGATTCCTTTTGTAAAGGTTGGCAATTCGACCAAAATACAATTTTACGCTTACTTATTATACAACAATTCAAGAAAAAAAAGGAATGCCACGCCTGCTTTTTTCTAAATTTATGTTGCAAAATGTAAACACAAGTACGGTTATAACGATTATACGCAATGCCCTAAGTCGATAGATACCGAAATTTTTCTGATAGAATCTGATGTATTTAATCTCTTTGCCCTTGAACTAAATACTATTCTATATTTATTATGAGGAACTTTTTTCCGCAAAAGTTCCCAATTTCGGAATCTTTTTCGTAACTTTTTAGTTTTTTTTGACGTATAACTATATATCTGGACGGTAATACACGTCTTCGGTTTATTATCGGAATCGTTAAAAAGTTTTTTCAAAAATTTTTCAGACGGTCTTATTTTCCGAACAATCCACACCATCATTTATTTCCACATCACAACAAACACTTAACCAAAATGTCAAAACTTCGCATTTTAACATTGTTTCTGCTTGCAGTAACGACTGCCGCATTTACCCAATTTGTCTATGCTGACAATGACGCTCCTAAAACCGAGCAAAACGCCCCCAAAAAGGCGAAAAAAGCCAAAGGCGACGAATTCCAGTACGTCCGCGTCGTTCGAGACAAAGAAGCCAAAAAAGGCTCTCTGGACACCGCAGTCCGGAAGTTCGTTGGCGAAAACGGCGTTTGTGTCGACCTCGTCGGCGCCATTCACGTTGCTGAAAAGTCCTACTACAAGGAACTCAACAAACTCTTTGAAGATTACGACGTCGTTCTTTACGAAGTCGTTGCTGAAGAAGGAACCCGTCCGGAACCCTCTAAAGAAGATAAATCGCCCTCAAGCGTCATCGGCTTTGCTCAATTCCAGTTCGCCAACCTTCTCGGTCTGGTTCATCAGCTGGAACACATCGACTACAAAAAAGAAAACATGGTTCACGCTGACCTCTCCCCCAAAGAATTCGCCGAAGCCCAAAAAGCCCGCGACGACGGCTTTGCCGCTTTGTATTTCCGGGAAATCGGCTTTAACATGGCTCGCAAGAATCCCAACGAGCCACAAGTCGACGATTCCAAGGTAATTCTGGCTTTCTTCAAGAAAAACCGTAAAAAAGCCCTCAAAGACGCCTTGGCTGACCAATTTGTCTCCATGGACAGCGAAGTTGCCATGAAAGGGAACTCTGACGGCACCTCTATTATTACAGACAGAAATAACAGAGTTCTGGAAAAGTTGAAGGGAATCCTCGATGAAGGGTCCAAAAAGAAGATCGCCATCTTCTACGGCGCCGCTCACCTGCCGGAGTTCTCGGAAAAGCTCCAGAGCGATTTCAACATGAAGCCGCAGGACGACCAAACCATCTGGCTGAAAGCCTGGAAATTCTAGTTTCAGGAATTCCTAAACCCGGTAAACCATCCAAAGCCGACGAATCTTTTTACGGATTCGTTGGCTTTTTTAATTCTTTCCAGAACGTTTTATACTCAGACTTGTACTTCGGCTGCATTTTAGCAAGCAATTCCGTAAAAGACGGGAAAACGCCCTGCTCTTTTTCCTGTTCGTCGGCGTTTTTACAAAGAACCAGATAATTGGCAAGGATTTTCTGTCGAGACGGGTCGCTGAGTAAAAAATTCATCCACGACCACGAATTTCGATAATGGACTTCCAAAAAGTCGCCCATTTTTGTGATGTTTTCCAGCTTTTTCAAGTCGGGAACCGGCGAAAGAAGATTGTATGAAACATTTCGCTTAATTTGGGAGAAATAGGGTTCTTTATAAACTCGCTGAGCTTCTGGAGCTTCAAAGTATTCCGCCAGTCCTTCATCCACCCAAATTGGAAGACGACCGATTTTGGAATGTAAAAGCGCGTGCGTGCATTCGTGCCGCAAATCCTCGGCGAAATCGCTGTGAAAAAACGTAAAG
Organism: Thermoguttaceae bacterium; assembly: GCA_045586185.1. Taxonomy (GTDB): domain Bacteria; phylum Planctomycetota; class Planctomycetia; order Pirellulales; family Thermoguttaceae; genus RUG11551. The sequence goes on from JAZMZV010000198.1 coordinate 20,521, forward strand.
ACTTTGCCGGGTTTGTCTTTTTCCATCGCAAAAAGCGCTCGACGCATCGGCGCGCCGGGATACTCTTTTTGAATATACGCCGTATACGTTTTGACGTCCTCGAAAATATAGAGTTTTATCTTTTCCTGACACGGCGGCAAAGAGAATCGAACGCTCAGTTCCCTGTCCAAGTTGGCAATTTGCTCCAGCGTCTTCCTGACAGAATTAATATCGACGTTGAGATAGATTTCAAACGGACCGTAGGCGTACTCGCTTCGCCATTCCTCCGCAAACGTTTTACCCTGCAAGAAAAGCAGAGCGATAAGAACCGTCGTCAAAAAAGAAAGACGGATCAGCAGAAGGCGAAAATCAAAATGCTCGCTTGTCGTCTTTTGCATACCGTCTTTCTTCCTCTTTTATCCCTTATTAATAACTGATGACTTTGACGTCCGGACGCGCCTGGGTGAAGTCTTTAATGGCGTCTTCCGTCAGGGACGGGCACAGATAAATATTGAGTTCCTTGAGAGACTTGCAGCCCTTGAGGCTTTCCAATGCCTTGTCGGTCAGCAGAGGATTACCGTCATCGCCGGTAGCTTTGCCGTTTTCCGACAGGTTGAGCGACTCCAGCGTTTGAGACTTCGCCAGTTCAGCAATGCCTGCATCCGTAATTTTCGCGCAGTTCTTGATATTGAGCGTTGTCAGTTTGGGCAGCGTTCCGAACAATTTCAGAGCTTCGTCGCCAAGCTGAGTGTTCCACAGGTCGAGGGTTTTGACGTTGACCAGTCCTTCAAAGAATTTCATGTCTTCGTCGCGAACAATGCTTTCAGCGAAGAACAGTTCTTCCAGCTGCGGCATGTCCGCCAGGAAGTCCAAATCGCAGGTCATTTCGCGAAGCGTCAGCTTTTTCAGATTCTTCAGCTGTCCGATCGGCGAAACGTCCATCATGTCGGTTCGCATAATAACGAGTTCTTTCAGATTGACGAATTCCGGCAGAATTTCCAACGCGGAATCGGTAATTGCGAGGTCTTCCAGAGACAGGCTTTTCAGATTGACGAGCGTCTTGAGTTCCTGGAAAGAGTAGTCCATGATTTCGCGAGCGTTACGCAGTTTCAGGCTTTCCAGCGTCGTCATTTCAGCCAACGCCTGGCAGGCGGAACCGGTCAGTCGCAAACCGCGAAGGTCGAGAGCGCGAAGTTTCATACCCTTCAGGGCGATAACGCCTTCATCGCCGATTTTTGTGTACAGCAACGCGAGGTTGTCCAGTTTCGGGGCTTTGGCGACGGATTCCATACCGGCGTCCGTCATGTTGGCGCAGCCGCGAAGGTTGAGAACCTTCAATTCCGGGAAATCAGGAACGGACTTCAGACCTTCGTCCGTAATGCCGCAGTTGAGCATAAGCAGCTGCTGCAGCTTGGGCATCTTG
>JAZMZV010000199.1:0-11207 GCA_045586185.1 Thermoguttaceae bacterium
TTTTTAAAAAATTTTTGAAATTTGTTGACAAATGATAAAATTGAGATTATAATATATTTAAGCGTTATTATAGATTATTGTTAAAAGCTGAAAAGGCTTTTAACTTTCCACTTTTGGACTCAATACATTTTTAATATATCGTTACTTGGAACTGAAACATGACTTTCCCAACACGTAACATGATTTCCAGCAGTAGTATTCGCATGGCTTTTATTGCTGCTGCTATTTTGAGCGCGGCGTTAATTACAAGCGCCAAAGCAGACGTTTCATTCAACGGAACCAATTTTTCCGGAGGAGGGATTTATTCCGAGGCGGTGAATTCCACGTCCAATTTGACGGCAACGCCTGATTCAGGACAGACGATAACGTTTAACAACAACATCGTTTCGACAGGGAACTTTACTCAAACCGGAGAAAACGTTGTCTTCAATTCAGGAACAAACAACTCCTTCAATATGCTTTATGTCAACAATGGTTCCGGCAACGGCGCAAAAATGACGCTCAGCGGTTCCATGAACTTGACAGAATTGCATGTTGCCAATGCAAGAACGACGCATTTAGCCATTACAGAAGGAGCAACGTTAAACGTTTCCGGCATTGCTTATATCAACGAAGCAAAAAACGCTCAGGGCGTCATTACTCAAACCGGCGGCGATGTGTCGTTTACAACCAGTGGTTCATCAGCGGTTCGCATCGGGCACTGGCCCAATACAGGCTACCCGTCCCGGTACGATATTTCTGGCGGAACTTTGAGCATTCCCAATACCATGACTTACGTCGGATGGGACGGCTACGCTGAAATGAATATCAGCGGCGGTACAGTTACTTTGAAAGGTCTTAGCCTTTCCAATAGCGCCAACTCCAAAGGAACTCTCAGAGTAACTGGCGGAACGCTTAACATGGGAGCAGATGGCGTCTCTCGCAACAAACGAGGCGCCAGTGGCTCTATCGAACCGGTACTCAATTTTGGAAATGGAACGATCAACGCAACCGCCAGCCATACATGGGCAAGCAATTTGAATATTACGCTCAACGACAGCGCGACAACTACATTAAATGCAGACGCCGACAAGACGATTACTCTTGCCAGCAAGCTCGCCGGAAGCGGATCAATCCGAAAAACCGGAGACGGTACTTTAATTCTTTCCAACGCCAATACATATACAGGTACTACAACGGTTGATGGCGGAACGCTTAAATTTACAGGAAACGGGGTTCCCGGAACAGGATCGTCGGTTACAGTAGATGGAACAGTTGAATATGCTTACTCGGATGATAAAACGATTGATTATCCGATCTATGGCAGCGGCAATCTTGTCAAAAGCGGCGAGTACGCCTTAACGCTTCCCTCTTATAGCGCTTATTCCGGAAAAACAACCGTTTCAGAAGGAACATTAATTCTTCAGGATTCATCCAATTTTTCATCCTCGGAGGTTGAAGTTAAGACGGGTTCGTATTTTAAGGCGGGATTTAACCTGGATAATACAAGCATTAACGTCAACGGAGGAAACTTTGTCCTTGGAACAGACAACAATTCGTCTGTTGGAGTCGTCGTTCCTGACATAACGGTTTCTAACGGCGGCATTGTCAGCTTCAATATGATTGACTATACCGACGTTTGGTACGGTTACGACTATTTGGAAATTAATGATTCAGCCTCAATGACATCCGGATATCTGAACCTTGTTTTCAATCAGGATTCCAATTTATGGTATGACAACATTACGGACGACGGATACGAACTTATCACCTTTAAAGGGAATAGCGATGACTTTACGTTCACTAACATGGGCGTTTTGGTCAACGGAACGTCAACGTCCAAATGGCGGCTGGAAAAAACGGACGATGGCGTCTTTCTCATGAAAGGCAGCGACGGTCCTGCGCCGGTTACTCCTTACTGGAACGCCAACAACGGAGACGACCTCGCCTTGGGACAATGGACAATTGACCACAATCCCAAACTGGGCGTTCAATTTATTGAAGGAACCAATACCGCGGCGGAATACACCGGTACTGTTGTCATGTCAGAAAACGCCTCATACGAAGTTGGCGACGGGAAATTATTAAAGATGTCAGGAGTTATCTCCGATTCCGGCTCCATGGAAAAACTCGGCGCGGGAACGCTGTATTTAAGCGCTGCCAACACGTATTCCGGCGGAACGACCATTTCCTCGGGTTCTGTAACAATTTCCAATCCCAACGCATTGGGAACCGGCGCTGTTACCATCAACGGCGGCGCGCTTGACGCAACTCCCGCCGGAAACACTCAAACGTTCAATAACGATATCATTGTCGGCGATAACGGTGCAACCGTCTCCGTAGCAACCGGCGAGTATTCCAGCTTTAAGTCCATATCCGGTTCCGGCGATTTAACGACCAACGGGTACATTCATTTCAACGGGAACGGCGGGTACAACGGTCATTTAACCGTTGCCAGCGGCTTTACCCGAGTCAATCCCGGCGCGTTTGGGGTGTTCGACCTGACAATCAACCAGGGCGGGCGCTTTAACATTTACGATTCGGGAACGGTTCAGATCGGCAAACTCAATTCAACGGCTGACGTTGAAGTGTTCGGCTCCAAAGATGTAAACGTCTACACGTTTGAAATTGGAACCGGTACAACCAGTTCTGACTCCGCTTCCTTTGCGGGTTACATTCGCGGTTTGCCAGACAAGAGAAATGTAACAATCAGAAAAGTCGGAGAAGGAACGCAAACGTTCTGCAGAACAGGGTACGGGTACGCTGGAACGAACAACTCACTTAACGAAATTATTATCGACGGCGGGAAAATGGTAATCAACGCTAACCACAGCGTTTTTTCCGCCAACAGTACAACGGGATACTGGGGAACCGCTCCGATTACCGTCAACGAAGGCGGAACGCTGGAATACGCCAGAAACTGGAACACGTCTCCCAACACGATGCTGACCGTCAACGGCGGTACGCTGGCGTTGAACAGTACGCAGTATCAAAACCTGCTGACGCTGAATTCCGCAACGGTTAACGGAACCGGTCAGCTTCGCGCCGGATACGTTGGTTCTGGAACCTGGACAGTAAAAGGCGGAACGTCAACCATTGATACCAGTATATCGCTTGTTCTAAAAGGAAACTATAATACCTTAACCGTCAATTTTGATTCCGGTTCAACCCTGGATATTAAAAAGAACCTTTCCGGTCTGGACGGCTATACCGGCACGGCAGTTGTATTTAACGGAACGGGCAACGCCCCGGGAAATATCAATTTCAATTCCGCCGCCGGCGCTGTAACCGGTTTGGGAGCTTTTACGTTCAACAATATGAACGCAACCATTTCTTATGGTACAAGCTGGTTGGGAAACGGTTATTTTAGCGGTTCGTCTGTTACAGTCAAAAATTCGACATTAACGACGTCTTGCGACCACTCGACCAACAACACTGTTATTACGCTTGACAACGGCGTTTTGAACTTTGACGGAAAGGTCAATTCGTACGCTCATCAGATCTATATGAAAAACGGTTCGTCCATTACCGGAACTCAATTTAGCGCTGGTCATAACTGGAATTCACAGTTTATTACTCAGTACGAAAATGGAACTCCGGAAAACGTGATGAACGAAATTTCTGCCGACATCGCCATGTATAATACCGGCAGAACTATCACATTTAACGTTGCAGACAAAGCCCCGCTGACGGTTTCCGGCTCGTTGATTCCGATGGATCCTGGTCATTACAACGCTCTGGATAAAACCGGAGCTGGTACGCTGACGCTGACGGCTCCAAACAGCCACAGTACGACAACCGTTTCTGAAGGTACGCTGGTTCTTTCCGGCAACGGGACGTTTGGAACGGGAAACGTTGTCAACAACGCGGCTGTGGTATTCGCTCACAATTCAGAACAGACGTTAACCAACGCCATTTCCGGAACAGGAACCGTTGCGAAAACCGGGTCGGGCAAACTGACCGTTTCCAGCGCCAATACGTATTCCGGCGACACAACCGTTTCCGGCGGTACGCTTGTCCTGGCAAGCTCTGGAAGTTTGGCAACGCCTAATATTATAGTGGAATCGGGCGCGACCTTCCAGGCGGGCGCCAATCTCGCCTCAACCAACGTTGCTCTCAACGGAGGGTCGTTTGTTTTGGGAACCAGCAGCTCGGCGGCGGAAATCACCATCGCAGACTTCGCTCTTAACGGCGGTACAGTCAACTTTGATTTCTATGCTGCGACGTCAACAACCAATTACGATTACCTGTTTACCAACGCTGCGAACTTGACCTCCGGCGCCATCAATATTAATTTCGCTAATAACGACGAACTGACATGGTGGAACAATGCTTCAGGCGGATACATTCTCATTGATACATTAGGCATCTCTGGCTCTTTGGACAACATTGAGCTGTTGGTCAATTCCGCTCAAACGTCAAACTGGTATCTGGATACAACCGGCAACTACATCGTTATGAAAAAACAAAACGATGCGCCGCCTGTAGAGGATCCGTATTATCTCGCCAATACAGAAGAAGCTATCAGCGCTGACAAGTGGACGATTGACGGTCAGGACAAAAAAGGCGTCAAGTTTACTGAAGGCGACGAAAACGCTGTAACGTACGGCAAAGAAGTCGAAATGGACGCCAACGGCACGGTTGAAGTCGGCGAAAATCGCAATCTGACGCTTGCTGGCGTCGTTTCCGGAGAAGGAAACGTTACCAAACTCGGCGACGGTAAACTGACGCTTTCTGGAGACAATACCTATTCCGGCGATACAATCGTATCAGACGGAACGCTCACACTGACCGGCGATGCTGTCAAGGCGAACAGCTCGATTGAAATTGCGGACGACGCTACTTTGGAATACAACGTTGCCCAGGGCGATTCAAAGCAGCTGACGTTTACCGACGACGTCTCCGTTTCCGGCGGGAACGTTGTTAAGACTGGCAAGGGAACGCTCAAGATTCTCGCGACCGACGGACTGTTTGAATCGAATAAATTCGATGTAGAAGCTGGCGAACTGGACTTCAAGGGCGACTATAACGGCGATCTGGAAGTCAAAGAAGGAGCAACGCTCTCGCCGGGCAACTCCGTTGGAGATTTGTCTGTAACCGGCAATGTCGTAATCGACGCCAGCGGAACGCTCTTGTTCGAGTTCAGCCAGTACAACGACAACCCAGACATGCAGGAATTCGATACGCTTTCCATCGAGAACGCGTCTAACGAATTGGTTCTTGATACAAATTCCATCATCAAGCTTTTCTTTACAAGCGCATCTGACGCTAACCTTTGGGCGGCAGAAGGCGCTCAATACAAGCTGGTTTCAGACGAAGGATTTGTCGACGATATTACCAACATGAGCGATCTGCTCGGAAACTACAATACGCTCTTTCGCTTGGAAGGCAGAACGGACGGTCTTTACCTGATCGGTCTTGGCGCGGGTCCTGCTCCAGAACCAGGCTCCGGCGTTCCTGAACCGTCAACCTGGGCGCTGTTGGCTCTCGGGGTTATCGTATTATTCCTTCGTAAGCGAGTTAGGAATTAGGAGTGAGGAGTTAGGAGTTACGCAAGCGTAACATAATATTAAAGCGGGAGAACGGCGTTAGCTGATCTCCCGCTATTTTATTGAAAAGTAAGAATTTTAGACCATAGGAGAATCTTTACTATTCCCTATTCCCTATTCCCTATTCCCTATTCCCTACTCCCTATTCCCTATTCCCTACTCCCTATTCCCTACTCCCTCACTTTCCAATCGTCCACAGCGGGGAGATAGTCGTCTGTTCAACGTTGAACAGGTCGTACATAGCGGGAATGTTGCTGAACATCAAGCCAAAAAAGACGATGGCGCAAATAACAAGATAAATCATCAGTCCTTTTTGTTTGTAAAGATGTTCCGGCGCCTGAACGGGCGAATCTGGAAGGAACGTTACATGTAAGTACATCGCGAAAAAGCCCGCAATAAACGGCATGGACAGAATCAGTTCCAAATGGTATCGGACGATAAAAACGCCTAAAAACAGGGCGCAGGTGATTGAATAGAAGAACATCGAAACCATCAGTCGGTCGAGATTGTACCACTTGAAAGAGCGTCGATAGGCGGCTGCGGCTTCCGGGTCGTTAATGCTCTTGTATTCCGCCCAGCGTTTCGCCGCCATGAAAAACGCGCCTGCCATCCAGTACGCAATCATCAGGCTGATCGGCGGAACGAGCGCATCCGTCAGTGCGAACCAGCCCAGTAAAAGACGAATCGGGTTGTTAACCGACTCGCTCAAAACGTCCAGATACGGCAATTCTTTTGATCGCACCGGCGGGATGTTGTAAATCAACCCCATCACCAGCAGCCACGCCGCCGAGGCGAAAAACCAGACATTGACCTGCCACGCCATCCACAATCCCAGCGCGCCCAATGCAATCCATTCTGCGTAAGCAATGGGAAGTTTGACCTTCCCGGATGGAATCGGGCGAAACCGTTTTTTCGGGTGCGCCAAATCTGTCGGCGCGTCTAAAATCTCGTTGATTACGTAGTTGCTTGACGCCACAATGCACGTCGCAGCAAACGCCCACGCAATTGTCAGCCAGATGGTCGGCTGGTTCAGCTGACCGATTAATTCGGGTTTATAGAAAAAGACCAGAACGGTTCCCAAAAGCATGAAAACGTTTTTGAACCAGTGGTCAGGACGGGCGATGGAAATGTAGGGGATAATCATTTTTATAGTTGCGAGTTGCGGTGCGAAGCCGCACGGGCGAGTGGATGAGGTTATGTCTCCGAAAAAGCAGATTTCGGCAATAACCGCTTCCAATTGGGAACCGACCCTGTCGGTGCGAGTTGCGAGAGGATAAAAGCGACCAACGGAAGCGATTATAGTCTCTCGCGCGGGAGCGCGGTTTGGGAGCGGCGCCTCGCCGTCGAGTTGCGAGAGGATTATGTGAAGCGCTTTGCGTATCTCGCAACTCGCTACTCGCCACTCGCTACTCCACTATATTATAATCAATCCCTCATTCTTTGTCAAGAACATTGATAATTCGTCCGCCCAGGCGTCCTCCGCCGGGACCAAGTTCGAAGATTCTGTCGGCGGCGTTTTGAATCTGCTCGTTATGTTCGATAACGACAACGGTGTTTCCTGCGTCTGTCAAGCGGCGCAAGACGTCAACGAGTCGTTCCACGTCCAAACCGTGAAGTCCCGTCGTTGGCTCGTCCAGAACGTACAGAGCGCAGCCCGACCCGCCAAGAGCGAAGTTGTCGCCGGCGCATTTTTTCAGTTCCGCCGACAGCTTAAGACGTTGGGCTTCTCCCCCGGAAAGCGCGTTGGCGCCCTGCCCTAACCGCAAATAGCCCAATCCCAAATCGCACATAACGTTGAGCGCCGGGGCGATTTTGGGAATATCGGCGAAGAACTCCGCCGCTTCTTCAATTGACATCGCTAAAACGTCGGCGATAGACTTCTCCTTGTATTTGACGGAAAGAGTCTGAGGGTTAAACTGTTTCCCGCCGCAGTCTGGACATGGGATAAACATATCCGGCAAGAAATTGAGTTCAACCCGCTGATACCCGGTTCCCTGACACGTCTCGCACCGTCCCCCCTTTGTATTGAACGAAAATCGGGCGGAAGAATACCCCAGCCGTTTGGCGGTTTTGGTTTGAGCGAACAGACGCCGAATCTCGTCGTAGACGCCGGAAAACGTTGCAGGATTACTCCGGGGCGAACGCCCAATCGGAGACTGGTCAATCCAGACGACGCGTTCAATGGATTCAAAACCGATCAGTGTCTTATACAACCCTTCCGCCGGATTAGGCGTTTTCCGATTCGTCAAACTCCACTTAACCGCCGGCAGCAGCGTCCCGATAATCAGAGAACTCTTTCCCGACCCACTTCGCCCTGTTACAACGGTCATCTTCCCCAACGGAATTTCCAGATCGACGTTTTGAAGGTTGTTGAGGGTTGCTCCAGTGAGAGTAATAAGCGGGGATTGGGGAGAAACGTTTTTCTTCTCGCAACTCGCAACTCGCAACTCGCAACTTCCCAGCCATCGTCCCGTAACGCTCGCCGGATTGCTGAGAATATCCGTCAGAGTTCCTGTCGCCAAAACCGTTCCTCCCTGATCTCCCGCTCCGGGACCAATGTCAATAATATAATCAGCGGCGCGAATAAACTGTGGGTCGTGCTCGACGGCGACGATTGTATTCCCTAGGCGCTGAATATCCCGAATCGTTTTGATAAGTTCAGCGCAGTCGTCGCGGTGAAGCCCGATTGACGGCTCGTCCAGAATGTAACAGACGCCCGTCAAGGCGGAACCGAGGGCGCGGGACAGCTTGACTCGCTGCATTTCGCCCCCGGAAAGCGTGTCGAGCGTTCGGTCAAGAGACAAATACCCAACTCCCGCCCGGTCGAGAAAATCCAACCGACGAGCTATCTGTTCCAGCAGCGGCTGAGCAATCGCGTTAGCAGAGCCGCCAATACGGGAGAACTCGCTTTTCGCCTGTTCTACAATCGGACGCAAAGACGCAACGTCCAGCGCCGTCCAGTCCAGAATCGTCTTTCCGAAAATTGTTACACATTGAGATACAGTCTGAAAATACGGGCTGTAGAGAGAAAACGTTCTCGGCTCAACTTCCGGCAGATTCTCGCCGCATTGCGGACAGGAATACAGCGTACTATACAGAGAATCCGTCCACGCTCCGTCAGCGTCAGGCGCGCAGACGATAACCGCAGAGCCGGAAATGTTGACCGCGGTTGAAACGGAATCCGCCAGCCGGCTTCGAGCGTCCGGTCGGGAAACGCAGCGATCAATTACTGCGTCGGCGCTATGTGACGCTGTCGGGTCAAGCTCCGGGACGTCGTCCAGCTCGTAAACCGTCCCGTCGATTCGAATTCGGGTCATGCCGCGTTTGCGAAGCTGTTCGACAACGGAATCCAGACGTCCTTTTTTCCCTCGAGCTATCGGCGCGAGAATCATCAGCCGCGTTCCCTCAGGCAGTTCCAGAATTTTGTCGACGATGGCGTCCTGAGACTGCTGCTGTAACACGCAGCCGCAATTCGGACAGGCGACTCGCCCGGCTTTGGCAAACAGAATGCGGAGAAAGTCGTAGATTTCCGTCGCCGTCCCCACCGTTGACCGCGTCGACGCCCGCAGGGGCTGCTGGTTAACTGCCACCGCCGGCGGGAGATTCTCGATTCGTTCCACTTTCGGCATGGGCTGACGTCGAAACAGCGCCCGCAGCGTCGGCGACAATCCTTCCATGTACTGTCTTTGCGACTGCGCGTAGAGCGTATCAAACGCCAGCGAACTCTTTCCAGACCCGCTCAAACCGGTAATAACCGTCAGCGCGTTGAGAGGAATCTCAACGCTGACGTTCTTCAGATTATTGGCGTTCGCGCCGTGAATGGAGATACAGGCAGTAGGCATTAGGCAGCAGGGGGGAGGGGAGGAGTTTGTTAGCTGCTAGCTACTAGCCGCTAGCCATTAGCTTGTGCATTTGTAGTTCTCAGCGTTAATAATTAAAGCCTGAAACTAAAATAACCAAGCTAGAAGCTAGAAGCTAATAGCTAAAAGCTCATAATCCCATAACGTACGTCATTACTTGAATAAAATCGGTGTTGTCAATATACCGTCCGTCGTAGTTCCAGAGTTTTCCGAAGAAGGGATCGGTTCCTCGAATGCACTTTTCAAACAGGCTGGCGTCTTTTCCGCGAACGTAAACGGGAACGAGCTGGTTGGTATGGTTGCCGGTAAAGTATTTATACGTCGGAAGAACGCCTTTACCGTTGAACTGAATTTTCTCAAACAGAGAACCCGGAGCGCCTGCATTTGGACTCCACAGCGCGCCGGTGTCATGGTCGGCGGTAATAATCACAAGCGTTTCCTCCCAGGAGGAATTCTTCTCAACCCAATCGCAAACCGCCGCAATTGCCGCGTTGAACTCCCGCATTTCTACCAGCATTCCCGGCAGATTGTTGTTGTGATTGCACGTATCGACCGCGCCGCCTTCAATCATCAAATAGAACCCTTTGCGATTCTGATTCAAGACGTTCAGCGCTGCCAGCGACGCCTCCGCCAGCGTAGGAACAGTAGGAATAACCTGCCGCTGTTTATTCCGGTCATCATAGGTAAAACTGACGTGACTGCGAGCAATCCCCAGCAACTTTTTGGGCGCCTCGCCGGGGTCTTTCGCAATGCGCTGAAAATCCTCCCGAGCTTCGATAAACTCCCAGCCTTCTGGCAGCTCGCCTTTTCGAATCTTCTCCCACTGACGTTTTGACGGTCCGAAGACGTTGAACTCCAGAAAATGCTTTTGCCCATCGGCGGAGAAATAATAATCGTCAGAAGAGTTGCGAGTTGCGAGTTGCGAGTTGCGAGAGAGCGAATCTCCCACCACGGGGTTTCCCTGACGGTCATATTCCGGATGTCCGCAGCCGATAAGAACCGACAGCGCGCCGGACTTGAGCGACTGTTCAAAGATGCGGCTTCCTTCGCGCCGGGAATCGGCGTGTCCCGCAACGCCGCCGGGGGTAGCGTGCGCGACCTGAACGGACGTAACCGCTCCGCAAGCGAACCCCTTATTAGCCGCCATTTCCGCAAACGTCTCAACCCATTCTTGGTCGTCGTCCAGCCCCAGCGAGCCGTTATCCGTCTTGACGCCCGCGTTTATTGCCGTCGCGGCTGCGGCGGAATCCGTTGCGTTTGACAGCTGTTTTTTGAACGAACTCCACATCTCGTCCGGGTCGTAATCCCCGGAAACGCTGTAGGTGGAACAGGAATAGAGTTTCCACGGCTTGGACATGTACGGCAGCCCAGTCGGCGACCCGGTTTGATAATCCGCCGCCGCGCTGAACGTCGCAAACCCTGCGCCGTCTGCAATAAACAGAATCACGTTGGACTTCTTTGCCCTCGGCGCCGCCTGAGCTGGCATGGACAACGCCGAAACAATCGAAACAAAAGCTAATATCAGGGAAATATATCGGTTCATGATGGTTTGGATTTAGGGAATAAGGAATGAATGAAAGGCGGTAACGGAGCGACCATCGGGAGCGCAGTTACGCTTTCGTCGTCAGTCAAACCTGACAATTGGTTCAATCTCACGTCTTCCATATTTTATTATACTCAAAATCAAATTTAATAAAAGACCCGGTCGACGCGTTCTGAAACCGTTTCTCGCTCCTCACTCCTCACTAAAAAACCGCCCCCCCTGTTCTTTTTTATTTAATCTGATTAAAGTCGGATCGTAGCCATGTCGTTCTGTGAG
>JAZMZV010000200.1:0-16280 GCA_045586185.1 Thermoguttaceae bacterium
GACCGAAACCCTTCCCGCCGAAATTTGATGGAAAGAAGCCTTTCCCGCCGAAGTTCGCTGGCAAGCCGTACCCCGGCAAACCCTTCCCGCCGAAGTTTGATGGCAAGAAACCTTTCCCGCCGAAGTTCGCTGGCAAGCCGTTCCCCGGCAAACCCTTCCCGCCGAAGTTCGATGGAAAGAAGCCTTTCCCGCCGAAACATTTTGGCAAGCCGTTCCCCGGCAAATCCTTCCCGCCGAAATTTGACGGCAAGAAACCTTTCCCGCCGAAGCATTTTGGCAAGCCGTTCCCTGGCAAACCCTTCCCGCCGAAGTTCGATGGAAAGAAGCCTTTCCCGCCGAAGTGTGGTTGCATGAAGGGTGGAAAATGCTTCTGCAAAGATTGCAAGTGCAAGAAGTTCGCTGGCAAGAAACCCTGTGGCAAGAAACCCTTCCCGCCGAAGTTCGATGGCAAGAAACCTTTCCCGCCGAAGCATTTTGGCAAGCCGTTCCCCGGCAAACCCTTCCCGCCCAAGTTCGCTGGCAAGAAACCTTTCCCGCCGAAGTGCAATTGCACCAAGGGTGGAAAATGCTTCTGCAAAGATTGCAAGTGCGGAAAAGCCCCGAAATTCGCTGGCAAGAAACCCTGCTGCAAGAAGTTCGCTGGCAAGCCCTGCAAGAAGTTTGACGGCAAGAAACCTTGCTGCAAGAAGTTCGCTGGCAAGCCCTGCAAGAAGTTTGACGGCAAGAAACCTTGCTGCAAGAAGTTCGCTGGCAAGCCTTGCAAGAAGTTTGACGGCAAGAAACCTTGCTGCAAGAAAGCTTGTGGAAAGAAGCCTTGCGCTGCTAAATGCGCTGGCAAAAAGCCCTGCTGCAAGAAAGCTTGTGCCAAGAAACCTTGCTGCAAGAAAGCTTGCGCCAAGAAACCTTGCTGCAAGAAAGCTTGCGCTGCTAAATGCGATGGCAAGAAACCCTGCTGCAAGAAACCCTGCGCCAAATTTGCTAAAGTTGCTGATCATATTTTGAAGAATTTTGACGCTGACAAAGCCGTCAATTTCGTTTTCGCTAAAACTGACACGAACAAAGACGATCAGATTTCTCGCGAAGAAGCCAAAGTCGCCGCTGTTAAAGCTCACGCCAAGGCTGTTGAACTCAAAAAGAAGATCGACGCCAAGCGAGCTGCCGAAGGCAAAAAGACTTTTGACTGCCCCGTTCTGAAGAACTTCAACGCTGACAAAGCTGTTGATTTCGTTTTCGCTCAGGCTGACACGAACAAAGACGGTCAGATCTCCCGCGAAGAAGCCAAAGTCGCCGCTGTCAAAGCTCACGCCAAGGCAGTTGAAATGAAAAAAGCTTTTGACGCCAAAAAAGCCGCTGCGAAAGCCGCTAAATAGTATGGAATAACTGCTGACGATTCGTCAGCTTTCCAAATCCCTCCTTTCGCAGTCTATTGACTGCGAATCCCCCCTAAAACCGCAACGCCAGTCGTTGCGGTTTGTTTTTTTAATAATCGTTTTTTGTTTTCCCGTGTTTTTGTTTTGTCTTTTTTAATAATGTAAAATGCAAATATCAGAAGCTTGATTTTTAAACGTATTCTTTTTTCTTTTTTTTCTTTTGATAATTCACTAGTATGTACAAATTGATATTGACAAAAAATATAAAATAAGCAAAATATATGAATAATAAAGCGGATGCTGGTTAGATGACGATTTAAAAGGATGCAGCGTTGCGTCAACGTTGATTTGTTGTTAAATGAATTGACGTAATTTCGTTTATCTATGATATATAAATAAACACCATATTTTTGGAATAGTATTATGCGCACCAAAACCTACCTTGCAGCGTTATTGATTGTAATGGCATTGCCCGTTCTGGCGTTAGCCGACTGGGCGTCGGATATGTTCAAAGACACCTCCCATAATTTTGGGATGGTTGCCCGCGGGGCGGACACCCGATTCAGTTTTGTCTTTACAAATAAATATCAGGAAGACGTTGTTATTGAATCTGTTCAGTCCACCTGCCGCTGCACTCAGCCATCTTTCCAAAAACGGGTAATCAAAACGTGGGAAACCGGACAGATCGACATTCAGCTTGACACCCGCAATTTTTACGGTCGTAAAGACGCAACTGTTACAGTTCGTTTTTCCAAACCGTTTTATGCGGAAGTTCAGCTTCATTCCTTCTGCTTTATTCGTACAGACGTTTATGTAGAACCGGGCGCAGTCGCTTTTGGAACTGTTCAGCAGGGACAGCCGCGCACTGCTAAATTCCGCGTCAATTACGCCGGTCGAACGTACTGGCAGAGCTGGACAATTCGTGACATTCAAAGCGAATCTTCTTTCTATAAGGCGACTCTTCAGGAAGTCCAGAGAGATTACAATTACGTCAGTTACGATATTACGCTGACGCTCAAGGAGAACGCGCCTGAAGGGTATTTGAACGATTTCATCGATATTGTATCCAACGATCCCAACCCGTCTAACCAGCATTGTCCTGTTCCTGTTAGCGGGTATATAATTCCTTCGGTTGCAGTCAAGCCGTCGCCGTTGGCTTTTGGAAAGGTGAAAGCGGGAGAAAGTCTGACAAAGACGGTTGTTCTGTCTGGTCAGAATCAGTTCAAAATAACTGAATTTGGAACGTCTAACGACAGCGTTTCAGCAAAGATTTCAGAAGCGCAAAAGAGCGTCCACGTTATCCCGGTAACAATTACCAACAACGGCAAGGGCGGAAAGATTAATGGAACTCTGGCGTTTAGGGTTTCGTCGCAATCCAACGTTGTAAATCTGCCGTTCTCAGCGGAATTTGAACAGGGAACCGTTGAACCTCCGCCGTTGGAAACGCCTGAAGTAACGCCCGAAGTTCAGAAGTCAGACGACGTCCCGGCTTCGCCGACGCAAACAACGCCGGAATCCAAGCCCGCGGAATCGCAGCCTAAAGAATTGACGCCAGCGGAAGAGTATTTCCCCGCCAATCGTGTAACGGAACCGGAAGACGTTCCTGCTGTTTCAGAAAAAGAGCCAGCCGCTCCTGCGGAGGAAACAACGCCTGCCGCTCAAGACGCAAAAACAGCGACAACTCCCGAAAAGAACGTTAAGGAAGCCGACGATACTAAAGAAATTCCTGTTGAGGAGATTGACCTCCCGCCCGCAGACAATTATTAATCGTCTCCTTTAATCAGACAATTTGGAATTGAACGCTTGAGGAATTCAATTTTTGAATTCCTCAAGTTTTATTGTATTTGACTTTACTCTTTTTATATTATCTGTCTCCATGAGTTACGAAAACAGTATTAAAGCGTTTGAAAAAGCCTGTACTCTTATGCCCGGCGGAGTGAATTCGCCCGCCCGCGCCTTTGGAGCGGTTGGCGGCTGTCCGGTTTTCTTTGAACGCGGCGAGGGCGCGTATCTGTACGACATTGACGGCAACCGGTACATCGACTTTGTCGGATCCTGGGGACCGATGATTCTCGGACATTGCCATCCCGCCGTTGTCGAAGCGTTGCAGAAGGCGATTCATAAGGGAACCAGCTTCGGCGCGCCGACTGTTGCGGAAAACGAGCTTTGCGAGCTGGTTATTGACGCCATGCCGTCTGTCGAGATGGTCAGACTGGTCAACTCCGGAACGGAGGCAACGTCGAGCGCGATTCGTCTGGCTAGAGGGTATACTGGTCGTGACAAGATCGTCAAGTTTGCCGGCTGCTATCACGGACACGTTGACAGCCTGCTTGTTTCAGCAGGTTCTGCGGCGGCGACGTTCAGCGTGCCCAACTCGCCCGGCGTAACGGCAGGAACGGTTCAGGACACGATTATTCTTCAGTACAACGACGTTCAGGGCGTTGAAGACGCGTTCAAAGCGCAGGGCGATAAAATCGCCGGCGTGATTCTCGAACCGGTTGTCGGGAACATGGGCTGCGTTCTTCCAACCCCGGAATTCCGCAAGACGCTGCGCGATTTGACGCGAAAATACGGCGCTGTTCTGATTTACGACGAAGTCATGACGGGATTCCGCGTTTCCTACGGCGGGGCGCAGGCGTATTTCGGCGATGACCCGGACTTGACGACCATGGGCAAGGTAATCGGCGGCGGGCTGCCGGTTGGCGCGTACGGCGGGAAAAAGGAAATCATGAAATGCGTTATTCCCTCCGGCCCGGTCTTTCAGGCGGGAACGCTCAGTGGGAACCCGTTGGCGACTGCGGCGGGAATCGCCACGCTGTCGACGCTCAAAAAAGAGAACCCGTATCCGCGGCTGGAACAGCTCGGTCAGCGTCTTCTGGACGGCTTGACGGCGGTATTCAAGGAAAAGGGCGTTGCGACGCAATACGCTCGCGCCGGCGCCATGATGACGTTCTTCTTTAACGACGCTCCTGTAACTGACTGGACGCACGCCGCTAAAAGCGATACGAAAGAATTCGCCCGGTATTTCCATCAAATGCTTGACCGCGGCGTTTACATGCCCTGCAGTCAGTTTGAGGCGTTCTTCCTGTCCGCAGCCCATACCGAAGCCGACATCGACGCTGCGATCGAAGCCGCGAAGTAATGTTTTACAATTTAATCGTAGCCCACACCTTTAGGTGTGGGATCAAATAGAACAATAATATAACGCACGAATTCCTATTCACTATCAGCCCCAGCTTCCTTTAGGAAGCTGAGGCTGATAGTGAATAGGGGGAGCGTATTGTAGAGGAATGTTTATCAAGTCCCCCAGATAAATCTGGGGGCTACGATTTTTGAATTGTTTTTATTACCCACGTCTAAAGACGTGGGGATAGGAACAGATGAATCTGGGGGCTACGAAAATGGTTCGAGACTCTTTCTTTCATACAACCATATACTTAATTATTGATTTAACCTCTGCCCCTCTTGCAATCGATTCTGGTTTGAGTTATCATAATAAGAAATCGTATTCTAAATTGTTGTATTCATTTTTAAAAGGATAATTCAAATGAGAACATTTTTATTTGTCGCCATGACGGCGTTGACGCTGTTTGTCAGCGCCGCTCAAGCTGCTATAACAGACGGCGGAGTGAAAGCGGTTACGGAAAACGGAGTGATTTCGCTGTACAGAGCTGGGGAGACGGCGCCGTTTGCGTCGCTGCCCGCCAAGACAGAGTCTGGAGACGTTCTGGAAGTTGTAACAATCGACGGTCCGTTTGTCGGTCTGCGCGTATCTCCCAAGTTGGGCGAAGCCCGAACGGTCAAGTCGCTCTTTATCCCGGATATTACGGTTTCCCCGTCGTGGGCGGACGAGTCGTCCAACGTGTTGGGAACTGCCGGGCTGACAACCGCTAACGGAAATCCAGGGTCGTACATGTTCATCGCGGCAGCGAACCCGGAAACGAACAAAGGCGTTGTCGCCGCCTGGCTGACGACCGACAAAGCGTCCGGCGTTGTCTTTACGCGGCTCAACGAAAGCGGTCAGCTTGTCATCAAAGCGGAATCGCAGTACGGTCGATGGGAGATTCCCGCTGACGCCAAGACGGAAGACTATCAGGGGGAAATCCTGGTTGTCGGCGCGTTTGACGATTGCCGATTCGGTTTGGAGGCGTACGCGGATCAGGTGGCAAAACACTACTCGATTCATTTGCTCCCGCAGCCGAGCGGGTACTGCACCTGGTATTCAAACGTTCATGGCGGAGCGGGAAACGAAGTCGCTACGCGCGAGTTCATGGACGTTGCAGCGGAAAAGCTGGTTCCGTTTGGGTTCAACCTCTTCCAGATTGACGACCACTGGCAGATGGGAAACTCGACAAACGGTCCGCGCAAGAATTTCACCGCTCACAATCCCAACGGCCCGTATCCTTCGGGAATGAAGCCGACTGCAGAGTATATCAAATCTAAAGGCGTCACAGCCGGCATTTGGATTATGGCATCGAGCGGAAACTGGAACGACCCGTACTACGCGGACAAACAGAGTTTCTTCGTCAAAGCCGCGGTCGACTATCCAGCTCCCGGTCAGAAGAACACGCACCGATACGGTCAGACGTCACAGAAGGGAAAGCCCTACGAAACCTTCTGGGGCGGAACGTGTTTCGACTTTACCAGGCCCGAGGTCTGCGAATACGTTGAAAAAGAACTCCATCAGGCGAGCGCCGACTGGGGGTATCGATACTTCAAGCTGGACGGGTTATGGACGGCGATGGGCTGCATGCAGAATTACGTCAACGACGGTTACGAAGTCGACGACCTGGGCGACCAGATATTTAGCGACCCGTCCGTTCCGCAGGTGGCGACGTTCCGCAAGGCGCTGGGAATTTACAAGAAATCGACGGACAACGCGTTTGTTTTGGGCTGCACCGTCGCTCAAAACATGCGATCGATGGGCGCGTCCTACGGCTTGGTTGACGCCATCCGCATCGGGCCGGACAACGGCGCCAGCTGGGGCGGAATCTGCACGGGGCCGATTCGCGGTTCTGCTCGGTACTTCTACAACGCGCGCGTCTGGTACAACGACCCCGACCCGGTTTACGTCCGTGACAACGTCCCGATCAACCAGTCGCAGCTGATTACAACCTGGGCGTCGGTCAGCGGCGCGCTGTACCTGTTCAGCGACTGGCTGCCAGCTCTGTCTGAACCGCGCGTTGACCTGCTTCGCAGAACGATGGCGCCGCACAAATGCACAAACGTTCGACCGGTTGACCTGTTCAGTTCCAAGCTCGCCAACTTCTGGCGCTTGAGCAAAGACGACTACGCCATTCTGGCGATTTACAACTGGAACGACAGAAACGTTTTAGCGGTCGACAGGACTTTGGACAAACTCGACCTCGATCCGGCGGCGACGTATGTCGGGTTCGATTTCTGGAGCAACGCGTTTGTCGCACCGTTTAAGGGAAGTCTGGTTTGTACGCTTCCCGCCGCGTCCTGCCGAGCGCTGAGCCTGCGAAAAGTTACCGGCGCGCCGGTTCTCGTTTCGACGTCGCGTCACGTTTGCAGCCCGCTGTTTGAAGTCGAGAACGAAACGTGGGACGCTCAGTCCAAAACGCTTTCCGGTACGAGTACGGTTGTTGCCAATGACGAGTACGAGCTGAGAATCGTTGCTGAGAATTTTAAAGCCGTCAAGGCGTCTTTCAACGGCGCTGACGCTACTGTTACAATCAGTCAGGACGGCCCGACGGTTCGCGTTCGCGTTCTGCCGGACAAGTCCGGGAAAGTCTCCTGGTCAGTTCAGTTTAAATCCGACGCCGCTCCACTTGCCAAGCCGGAATCGCCGGCGGACCTCAAAGCCGACGTGGGATATACCGGCGTTGCGCTGTCGTGGACTGGTCTGTCACAGTTCGGATATGTTCTGAAAAAGACGGTCAACGGTCAAAACGCTCAAACGCTGTTCGTCAGCGGCGCGAGTTACTTCGACGCCGACGTCAAACTGGGCGATACGGTTGAATACGCTCTCGCCGCCAAGGGCTGGGGAGAGAACTACTCGGATTCTGTTACAACGTCCGCCGTCATGCCGGAAAAGATTGTCGTTCCGCCCGACGGCCCGGAACCGGAACTGAACTTATCCGACATGAAACCCTTGAGCCTGCGAGTGGGCTGGGGAACCTATCATCCCAACCGCGACATCGAAGACAGACCGTTTAAGCTGGACGGGAAATCGTACGACAAAGGCGTCGGACTTCACGCGAACGCCAACGTCGTCTATAACGTCCCTGCCGACAAACGACGCTTTGTCGCAACCGCCGGGCTGAGCGATTCCCAGAGAACGGACGAACGTCGGTCGGTCGTTATTAAAATCTGGACGAACGTCTGCGAGATGGGCGAGCCGGAAGTCTGTGTCGCCCAGTCGCCGCTGTTGAGCGAGAAAACAGGCGTGGATACATGGAACTTCGACATTCAGATTGACTCTCGCGTCAAACAGATTCGGTTAGAAGTTTCAGACGCCGGCGACGGCAACAACTGCGACCACGTCGACTTCGTCCGTGCAGGATTCTGTAAATAATTAGTAATTAGTGATTAGTAATTAGTAATTAGTAATTAGTAATTACGCAAGCGCGGGTCTATGGTTGTATGCAGGTCAGTTAGCACACGGATTTTACGGATTAGACGGATTTTCGCCGATTGGTTTACGACGTTCTTACTTTGTATTCTCCCCTTACTAAAGTTTTTTGGAAAGGGGAGTTTGAGGGGAAGAACCTTTTTTTCAAAAAAGGTTTTCCCCTCTTAATAAAACTTGAAAAAACTTCCCTAAAAGGGAGCCAGCTTGCTGGCGACCTAAGTTTTTTCAAGTTGGCGGCGAGACGCCGCCAAAGAATAATTTTAACCACAAAAAACACAAAGAACACAAAAAATGGAAGGCGGTAACGGAATGAGCGAAGCGAATGAAGTTACGCTTCAACAAGCCCCGCCGACACCCTCCGACGCAGTCGAAAACCTTTCTGGATCGCGGATAAAATCCGCAACAGAAATTTTAGCCGCACGGCGAGGAGCCGTTCCCCGTCCTCTTGATAAAAACTCAATAAATGATATAATTCTATAAAAGGAATTATTTAATCCCTCTTTTTTTTGTAAAGCCCAGCATATATTAAAGGAGAACGTCTCGATGATTCGTGAATTTGTTTTGAGCGTATTGCTTCTTGTTTCAGTCGTAATTTCAGGCGTCTGTTTCGGAGCGGAGAATTCTGATATTTCTTCGCTAAAACAGAAAGCTGTCGTACAATTTGGTCAAAAGTGTATTGATCGTTTTGAACAGATGTTCCAAACGGGAGAATTCGATTTTAATTATCGTTCTTATGTGAATTCTGCTGGAATTATTCACTATACAGCTTTGCTGGGAGATATGAATCGAATTCAATTGCTTGTTAAAAAGGGAGGAGATTTAAACGAGAAAGCTTTTGGTTTGTCAGTCTTACATTTTGCCGCTCAAAGCGGGAATTTGGAACTGGTTCAATGGCTGGTTGAACAGGGACTGGACGTCAACGCAAAAGATTTTTTCGAGCGTACAGTCTTACATTTTGCCGCTCAAAGCGGTAATTTGAAATTGGTTCAGTGGCTGGTTGAAAAAGGACTGAATGTCAACGTTAAAACCGATTACGGATGGACGATCATGCATGGAGCCTCTGGAAGCGGTAATCTCAAATTGGTACAGTGGCTGGTTGAACAAGGCGCAGCCGTCAACGCAAGAGACGATCACGGATTTACGATTTTACATGGCGCCGCTGGAAGTGGAAATTTGAAACTTGTTCAATGGTTGGTTGGACAGGGACTGGACGTCAACGCAAAAGTCGATAATGGTCCTACAGTCTTGCATTGCGCTGTTGAAAGCGGCAGTAATCTGGAAGTGATTAAATATCTGGTTGAAAAAGGCGCAGACGTCAATGCAAAACAAATAAATGGAGTTACGATTTTGCATTCTGCAGCTCAAAAAGGCAATCTGGAAATGGTGAAATACCTCATTGGAAAGGGCGCTGACGACAAGGCAATTGGCGTCATACATTTTGCCGCCCAAAGCGGAAATTTGGAACTGGTTAAATTTCTCGTTGAAAGGGGCGCAGACGTCAACGCAAAAGACGGCGTATCGGGAACGGTTTTGCATTATGCCGCTTTTAGCGATAATCTGGAACTGATAGAGTGGTTGATTGAAAAGGGCGCAGATATTAATGCAAAAGATAAATATGACAATACCGTTTTACATTATGCCGCTAAAAGCGGCAGTCTTGAAGTAATTCCACGGCTGATTGAAAAAGGATTAAACGTCAACGCTAAAAACGACGATGGAAGGGTTATTTTGCATTATGCCGCTAACGCTACAACTGGCAATCTTGAACTGGTTAAATTCCTCGTAGAAAAGGGCGCTGACATCAATTCAAAAGACAATAGCGGATGGACAGCCTTGCATGACGCTGCTTTGAGCGATAATCTGGAAGTGGCTGAGTGGTTGATAGAACATGGCGCTGACGTCAAGGTCAAAGGTCTCTTGGATGCAGCCGCTTCAAGCGGGAATCCTAAAATGGTTCAATGGCTTAAAGAACATGGCGCGAAATGACAATAGGCGAGCCGGGCTGCGTAAGCTCCCGGTAAAAACTCACGCGAAGTTCGCAAAGAAATGAAAGGCGGTAATGAAGTGAGCGAAGCGAACGTAGTTACGCTTTGTTCGAAGCGTACATAACAAATCGACGCAGCAAAAAACGCTTCTGGATCGCGGACGAAGTCCGCCGAAGAAATCTCACGCGAAGTTCGCAAAGTTCGCAAAGTTTTAAAGTTCGCAAAGATCGCAGAGAAATTTTTAAAACTTCGCGAACATCCTCCGCGGCTCCGTATCTCCGCGTGAGATCTGCCCGGGGGCGTCTCGCACCCCGGCTCGCCTATAGTCTTTCCCTGTCTCCCTTTTTTGCTCCGTGTTCTTTGAGCCACTGTATGAGTTCCTTTTCCTCGCTTCTTATCGCCAAATTCAGAACGGTCTGATCATATTTATCTTTTGCGTTAATATCAACGCCTTTTTCAACGAAATATTTAACCAATTCCAGATTACCGCTTATGGCGGCATCATGTAAAACCGTCCTGCCATAGCTATCTTTTGCATTGACGTCGGCGCCATGTTTAACCAGCCATTGAACGAGTTCCAGATTCCCAACTTCAGAGGCATAATGCAAGACTGTCTGATTGTAGTCGTTTTTTGCGTTGATATCTGCGCCTCGTTTAATGAGGAATTGCAGCAGTTTGAGAGTATATTCGTCTTGAACGCTGTCACGAATAAGAATGCACTGAGATTCATTTTCGAGAGCGCAATGCAAGACGCTGTCTCCGTTTGCATTTTTTGCATTTACGTTGGCTCCTTTATCAATCAGACATTTAACTACGTCCAGATTTCCCCATCGGACAGCGTAATGCAAGACAAAATCGCCATCGGCATCTTTTACATTGACGTCAGCGCCATGCTCAATCAGACATTGAACCATTTCCAGATTATTCCATTTGACGGCTTGATGCAAGGCGGTTACCTTTTCGACGTCTTTCGCGTTGACGTCAGCCCCATGTTCCAGCAGCCATTGAACTATTTGCCGATTGCCATTTTCTATGACGACATTTTGGACGGCGAAAAGTAAAGGCGTCCAGTCATCGCTATCTTTTGCATTGACGTCCAATCCCTGTTTGACCAGCCATTTTATCAACTCCAAATTATCGCTTTGGGCGGCGCTATGCAGCGCCGTCATTTCGACTTTACTTTTGGCGTTGACGTCCACACCGTGTTCAACCAGCCATTGAACGATTTTCAGTTTACCGAAGTACGCGGCGCAAAGCAAAGGCGTCCGAAGGCAATTATCAAATGCACATGCTGCATTGACGTCTACTCCCTGATTTACCAGCCATTGAACCAATTCCAAATGTCCGTTACTGATGGCATAGTATATAATTGTCCGTTCGTTGCTGTCTTTTGCTTTTATATCCAGTCCCTGTTTGATCAGCCATTGAACCAGCTGAACGTTCCCGCTTTCGACGGCAGGAAACAAGACGGTTTTCCCGAAATCGTCTTTTACGTTAATGTCGGCGCCGCGTTCCAGAAGTTGTTTAACCCGGCTCAGGCTGCCCGTCCGCGCGGCGTAATAAAGAACGTTAGCGCCACGTTTGATATCGCGGTATGAAAAATCGAATTTTCCCGTTTGAAACATTTGTTCAAAACGTTCAATGGACGTTGGAGTAAATTCGATTAATATTTTATTGTTGTCAGAATTCTCTGCTGAGTAATTGACGTTAGCCAGGCTGGCTAAAATAATCAAACAAACGCTCAAAATAAATCTGCGGCTTTTCATGATGACGCTCCTGAGAGGTGAATGGCGAACTGGGTTAGAGAGAAATCCTATTATAATTGTAATTATATTTTTAAAAAATACAAGGCGGGAATTATTCCCGCCTTTCATTTTACGTTCGCTTCGCTCACGCCCGGGGGCTCTACGCACCCCGGCTTGCCTAATTGCTAATTGCAAATTGCAAATTGCTAATTTTTAATGAACTCTCTGTCCGGGTTTGGCTCCGGAGTCTGGCGAGAGCAGGAAGACCTGCGTTTCGTCCGAGCCGGGACCGTGAGTTCCAGCGGCGCCGACCATCGCTTCCGACATGCCGAACTTCATCTTGCGCGGCTTGAGGTTGGCAACGCAGATGACCAGACGTCCGACCAGTTCTTCCGGGTTGGTATACGCGGCTTTAATTCCAGCGAACACCTGACGGTTGTTGTTTCCGCCCAAGTTGAGGGTCAGCTTGAGCAGTTTCTTCGCCTCTTTGACAGCTTCCGCCGTTAAGATTCTGGCAACGCGCATATCGACTTTGCAGAAATCGTCAATCGTGCATTCGCCTTCAATCGGTTCCGCCTTGAGCGATTCGTCGGAATCGTTGTACGGGTTGGGAACGTCCGCCGCTTCGGAGACGAAATTGTCAAACGGAGATGCGGCAGTAGGCAGTAGGCAAGAGGCAGTAGTTTGTTGAGGCGCTTGCGTTTCTCGCGACTCGCAACTCGCAACTCGCAACTCGGGAGCGGGGGCTGGAGCAGCCGGGGTTTCTGGGACTTTGCTTTCTTCAATCATGGCATCTACTTTCTTGGGATCGACGCGGGTCATTAAATACTGATACTTATTAACTTTCGTTCCGGTAAGCGGGGTTTGCGCCTGCGACCACGAAACGATCGGGTCGTTGAGCAGCTCGCCGGTCATCTGTGACAGCTTCGGCAGAACCGGGGTGAGATAAACGACAATCTGACGGTACAGGTTCAAGCCGATTGTACAGACGTCCTGAAGCTCTTTCTGCTTTTCGGGGTCTTTTTTGAGCGTCCAGGGGGCGGCGTGTTCAATAAACTGATTGGCGCGGTCGCCGGCGGCGAGAATCAACCGCAGGGCTTTGGCGTAGTCGGTTGCTTCGTACGCCTGAGCAATCGCGTCAGCATCGGCTGCCGCCTGAGCAAACAGACCGCCGTCGTCGGGATAGGTTTCGGAAAGCCCGGTCGATTCGACGAACTTTGCCGTTCGGCTTGCCAGGTTGACGACGTTGCCGACCATGTCCGAATTTACCTTGGCGACGAATTCGTCCAGGTTCAAGTCGAGGTCGTCGGAGTTGTCGCCCAGCTTGGAGGCGTAGTAGTATCGCAGGTACTGCGGGTCAAGGTGGTTCAAATACGCTCGGGCGGAAACGAACGTTCCCTTGGACTTCGACATCTTTTCTCCATTGACGGTTAAGAAGCCGTGAATGTGAACGTTTGTCGGGAGAGTGAACCCGGCGGTCTTGAGCAGAGCCGGCCAGAAGAGCGTATGGAAATACGTGATGTCCTTGCCGATAAAGTGATGAATCTCGGTGTTTTCGTTGCGCCACCAGTCGTCAATCGATTCGCCGTTGGCTTCGCACCACTGCAGCGTTGACCCCATGTATCCAATCGGGGCGTCGTACCAGACGTACCAGTAGTTGCCGGGGGAATCGGGAATCTCAAACCCGAAGTACGGCGCCGGGCGGGAAATGTCCCAGTCGAAAAGCGGTTCCTTGAGGAAATGTCCCGCCAGATAGTTGGCGATGTCTTTTCTCAAATGCTTGCCGGACTGCGTCCATTCTTCCAGGAAGGCGTGCATCTTTTCCAGTTCGACAAACAGGTGAACGGCGTCTTTGAGAACGGGCGTCGCGCCGGAAAGCGTACTGACCGGGTTGATAAGATCCGTCGGGGAATAAACGGCTCCGCAGTCGCAGCTGTCGCCGTACTGGTTGGGACGTCCGCACTTGGGACACGTTCCGCGAACGAATCGGTCTGCCAAAAACGTATTGGCAACCGGGTCAAACAGCTGAGTGATTTGTTTCTCTTTGATCAGCCCGGCAGAGCGCAGAGCCGTCCAGATTTCGTTGCAGAACCGGCGGGACTGCGGCGAGTTCGTACTGCCGTAGTTGTCGAAGTGAATCTGAAAATCGGTAAAGTCCCGCAGATGGGCTTCGCGCATGTCGGCAATTAACGCCTCTTCGGAACGTCCTTCTTTTTTCGCCCGAATCATGATGGCGGTTCCGTGCGTGTCGTCGGCGCAGAAATAACGACAGTTATTGCCGATAAGTTTCTGGAATCGAACCCATATGTCCGTCTGCAGGTACTCGACCAGATGCCCGATGTGAATATTGCCGTTGGCGTAGGGCAGGGCGCTGGTTACCAAAATTTTTCGCGTCATGGGGAATAGGGATTGCTTATAGTGATTTGCGTATTACAAGACGGCAAGCAGCGGGAAGGTTTAATTAGCCTGGTAAATAGATGAGAATCGCGAAGCGTCAACTCCTCACTCCTCACTCCTAATTCCTAACTACAGCCTACTGCTTCTTGCCTAAAGTCTAATTATATAATACTGTATCACTTTTTGAGGAAATTTCAAGTAGGCGCCGGGGAAAATCAGGAGCGATGAGCGAGCGTAAACGTCGTATCTATTCCCTATTCCCCATTCCCTACTCCCTGAAATATTCAGCCGACGTCCAGTTCGTTGAGGATTTTCACGACGCAGTCCAGTTTCCGGATCATTTCCTGCGCTCGCTGTTTGAGGAAGTACGTCGAAACGCTGCCGCGCAGGACGACTTCTCCTTTATCCTTTGGAATGCAATGGACGTTTGACCGAAAATCGGAACAGGAACTCAATACGGACTCGATTTGATTCTTGACGGATGTTGCAGTGGCGCTCATTTTATTTCCCTCCTGTATGAAAAGCAATCTTATGGGGCAGCTGCAGACGGCGCGGGACAGGAACGCTGTCTTGCGGACGGAAAATCCCAGCCTCTACCGAACTGAGCGAACCTTCAGCCCGGCTCCTCCGCTTTTCCACGCCGTCTGAGCTACGAAATATTATAGAAAAACAGACAAGGCGAGAGAGGGAAAAAGCGTTCGTCGCCGTCTACGAATTCGCCTTTTCTTGTTCGTGTTTTCGTAATAATGTTTACGATTATTTATTTTGTTGCCAACGCAATACTTGACAAATGAGAAAAATGTTGTAATGTAACAAATGAGAAAATGGAATGCGAAATACGAAAGGAGTAATAAATGAAATTAAGTGAATTGGTTGAACATTGCAGTTTTCATGACGACACGTTGAAAGACATTCGATATAATCCGGAAACAAAGACGGCAGAATTTGAAATTGTTTTTTCAAATTATGAGATGGAATCGTTTACTGGGCGAAAAGAAGAAATTTTGATAATTAAGCTCGTTTTTACAGACGTTTCATTTTTGGATTGCTCCCATTATGTAAAACGAACTGATTATGAAGACTATGTTTTTTCGACGGATTTAATACATAACAAAAAAATCGAAGAGGGGCTTAGTTTTTATATGCTCAATGAAATATACGTTCCTGATGGATATTATATTCGTGTATTTGCTCAGGATGTTGAGTTTATCGTGTTGGGAGTTGATGAAGAGTAATGAAGTTGCAAGATTTAGTTGAACGATATTGTTTTCATGATAGTTATCTCAAAAGTGTTCAATTTGATTCATTCAAAAAAACTTTGACGATTTCTATTCATTTTTGTAACTGGATGCAATCCTATTATCAGGCAAGCATGGAAAAATTGATATTAATCAATTTGATTTTTAGCAATATAAATTATTTTGAATGCGATTCTCCAGAGAAATATGATTGGCGTTATACAATATTCGATTTAACTTCAACTTCCGATCCTTCGTATGGAGATGGCATTGAAATTGTCTTGTTTCATGACGACACAGGGGAAATGAGCCGAATACGCATCTTTGTTCAAAACGTTGTATTTGTTGAGTTGGGGCCGGATAAAGATTAATATGATAGTATTACGTCCAAACAGGTTAATATAATAATTGAGAGAGGAATAAATTATGAAACTTCATGATCTTGTAACGATACACTATTTTCATGACTGTATTTTAAACAATATTCAGTATGATTCTATTCAGCGTCGGCTTGAAATATCTTTGGACTTTTGCAAATGGATGCAGGAGTACTACGTCGAGGGTATGCCTGATGTGATTGCTGTAAAGTTGGTTTTTACCAATGTTTCCCAATATTTCGATGACGAATTGGGACAAATAAACGGGATTTTTGAAATTCTTGATGGCAATCCCATTCTTGACGAATCCGGCGCGCCTGTAATTGACGACGAAGGGAATGCGGGCGTCTGTTTTATTATTGATCGCGGCTTTTCAGAGCGTCCAAGTTTTGTTGAAATCTATGCTCAAGACGTCGAATTTATCGACATGGGACCGTTTGTATACGATGATTGAGCGGCGTGTATCGTAGCCTCCAGATTTATCTGATTCTGTTCCCACGTCTTTAGACGTGGGGAGTAAAAACTATTCAATTATCGTAGCCCCCAGATTTATCTGGGGGATTAGATGAATAC
>JAZMZV010000201.1:0-22142 GCA_045586185.1 Thermoguttaceae bacterium
TTCTCCTCAGCCGGAGCAGCTTGTTCTGCTGGTTTTTCTTCAGCCGGAGCGGCTTCCTCAGCGGGTTTCTCTTCAGCTGGAGCGGCTTCTTCCGCGGGTTTTTCATCAGTCGGAGCGGCTTCTTCCGCAGGTTTTTCTTCAGTCGGAGCGGCTTCTTCAGCCGGTTTCTCTTCTACCGGGGCAGCTTCCTCAGCCGGTTTCTCTTCAGCCGGAGCAATCGGTTCGACGTCTTCCGGGTTTGGAGCGTTTATATCCAGAGGAATGTCGTTGCGTTCTCCCTCTTTTGGCTCTTGATATTCATAGGAAGCGTAATCAGACAACATTTTGACGAAGCCTTCTGAATTCAAGTCAGCAATTCTCAATTTTGCCTGTCTGGCGTAAATGCTGTTAGGCCATTGAGTTGTCAGTTTATTATAGTAATCGATAGCCGTTTTAACGTTCTCTGAAGCTTTTTCCGTCGTTGTAGCGACTTTCTGTTCGTAAACTCGTCCCAAGCCAAAGTATGCCATCTGCTTTGCTTCATCTTTTGGAGATTCGAGAGCGGATTTGAAGTCGCTTTCTGCCTGAGTCAAGTCGTCCATTGCGGCGGCGCGATCTTTTGGGACTTTCTTCATAGCTTCTGTCAAACGAGCGTTGCCTGCCAGGTTCCACGCCCAAGCGTTAAGAGGGGCATAAGCGTTCTGAGCAATCTCTTCCAATTCAGCAGGATTGTCAACGTTGCTGAAAATTTTCTCGCTGACCAAAGCCTCGTTGCTTTTGACGGTGGATTTGTAAACGGTATATCCGATATATCCCCCTGCCAGAATCAGAATTCCTAACAGAATATAGAATGAGTACGGCTGAATCTTCTCGAACGCATTAAGGATGCTTTCTCCCAGATCGTTGCTTTCCAATTGACGTTTTTGGGTTTTATCCATGTTTTAAACCTGAATTGTAAAATCGTAAAAATAACTAGGATTGCCGACAATACGGATTCGACAATAATATTCTTATAATATACTCTGAAAAAGCCATTTCGTCAAGAGAGATAGGCAGGTCAAAGAAAGAAAAAAATGAAATTAGTCCAAAGAATATAGCTCAAATCGACGTTTAGAACCTCAAAACTGCTCTGTTTATTCTCCATACGTTCATTGAATTACAATAAAGTTCAAAGAAAGAACGCCTGTATTAAACAAGAAAAAATAAAGCCGTATTCAAACGAATACGGCTTTTATCGGGGCGACTGGAATTGAACCAGCGGCCTTTTGACCCCCAGTCAAACGCGCTATCCAGGCTGCGCCACGCCCCGGTCGAAGAAATCCAGAAAATTCCTTTCCTGAATTATTTCTTTGACTAATATAATCATTTTTTCTTTTTTGGCAAGGGGGGGACTCTAAAGAAAAAAACAGAATAAGGGTGAACGATATTATCGTTTGCAACCAAAAAGATCCATTCCGTGAGGACGAGATTCCTAAAATCAGCGGTTTTCAAGCGTTTGAGCCCAAGGAGAATCTGTGTTCTTAATCATCGAGTTCGTCTCTTTTTGTTTACCCATACGCGCTGCCGCCAAGGAAATGGGCATTTATCGATTTAATTATTTGACGTCGCCTGTTCGTGAGACGTAACCTATGGTTTTGAATGACGTTTCTTCTGAAACTTGCATTATTGTTATATTGCCTATATTGTCAATTTTTACATTGTTCTGTTAAATCGAGAAAATGAAACAAAAATCGATATTGAAAACGAGATTTTAAGGGATTATCCAAAGAGCATTTCTCAAAACAAACAGCGATTTCGTGTGTTTCGTATTTTATATTATGACAAATATGAACATTTTTCATGGCTCTTTTAAAATATTTTTGAATTTGGAGTGTATTTTTTTCCGATTATCCCTAGATATTTAATAGAAAATGTGGTATAATATCTTATATTGCTGAATTGCATTTAGTTAAAGATTAATTGACTCAATGAGATTCCAGCGATTTTAATTGTTTGTTATTGAAAAGATAATACCGTTTTTTAGACAGACGTATTTTGGCATAGTTCAGTTTTGGTCGAACATATTTGCCATATAAGTCTTATGTCTTCAAAAAACGAGTTGTTTTTTAATTCCTTATTATTTTTGGTAGTACAATGGCAAAACGAAGAGTTAATATTGTTGCTCTGATCATTATCCTGTTGTTGGTCTTGTCAATCATTCCTGGCGTTTATCTTTTCCGAAAGTTTCAGATCAAACGCAACGCCTTCAACGAATACAAACTTGCCGAAGCGGCAATTGCTAAAGGCGAAGATGAAAGCGCTTACGGTCACCTCAGGACATATCTTGTTTTCTATCATGAAGATCCTTCAGGTCATTTGAAAGCGGCAGAAGTTTCTGCTCGTTTGGCAGACAAAAATCCGAATCAGTGGCAGAAAGTTGCCATGGAAGATCAGGAAAAAGCATTGCGTTTTCCTGAAAACCGTAAACATACGGAGATTCTCCATAATCTTGCAGACCTGTGTAAAAAGAACCGTCGTTTCGACGATGCGATCAAGCACTATTCAAATTTGGTCAAAGATTATCCCAACGATATGACCATACTGGTTAACATGGCAGATTGCAAAGTCGCCATTAACAAGCATCGTGAAGCGATCGACAACCTTTCGATGGTTATTCAGCGAGATCCTACATATTTGCAGGCGTATCTTCGCAGCGCAGAAATTTACGCTGACAACATGTCTGATTTGAAAGACGCCAAAATTATTTTGGACAAGATGACGGATTCAAACGGACGTTCTGCTGAAGCGTATGCGTTGAAAGCCAGATTTTTGGCGGATCACGACAGTTTGGAAGAAGCAAAAAAGGAACTTCAAAGCGCTAACGGCATTAATCCGGAAGATAAAGAAACGCTTGTTACAAATGTAATCGTTGGCATGTTGGACAAACGTTTTTCCGACGCGGACACGGCTTTGGCAACGTTCCAAAAGTTGTTCCCGGACGACGAGCGCGGTTTGAACCTCCGCATTCAGCTTGAAATGCAGCGCGATCGTCCGGAAAAGGCGGAGGAATTCGCACGCGAAAATGCGGAAAAAGAAGATTCCGCTATTGCAAAGTTCAAGCTGTTGGACATTCTTATCAAATCTGGTAAAATCAAAGAGGCTAAAAGCTATCTGGAAGAATTGAAGAAAAAGAATTATCCAGGTTTCATGATAGAGTACTTTGACGGGCAGATTTCGCTTTATAAAAAGGAATGGCGAGAGGCTGTTACTCATTTTAATAAAGCGCGTTTGGAAATGCAAAACGTTCCTGAGCTTCGCGCTCAAACCCAGGTTTATTTGGGCATTTGCTACGAACAGTTGGAGCAGTATGACCTTCAGCTTGAAATGTTTAGCGATGCGCTCAAAGAAATGCCCCAAAATATTCGCGCCAGAACAGGTTATGCGTTGGCTCTGTTCCATTTAGGCCGTAAATCGGAAGCTCGTGAGCAGCTGGTTAAAGTTA
Organism: Thermoguttaceae bacterium; assembly: GCA_045586185.1. Lineage (GTDB taxonomy): Bacteria > Planctomycetota > Planctomycetia > Pirellulales > Thermoguttaceae > RUG11551. The sequence goes on from JAZMZV010000201.1 coordinate 3,461, forward strand.
AAGATCAAATTGGCGATAACGCATTTTTTTCTGATCCGCGGCTTAAAGCCATTTTCTATCAACTGGAACTGGCGCATCAACAGCAATTGCCGGAAGATCAGCGTTCTGAAGTTGTCATGAAGATGTTTGCAGACAACGAATCCGGCGAAGTCAATTTGGACGATCCGATTCAGGTTTTGGCGCGTTGTGAAGTTCTGGTTAAAGACAGAAAATTCGACGAAGCGCAAACGTTGCTTAAAAACGCCTTGAATGACAATCCAAAACAGGCGTCATACTGGTCGGCGTTGGCGATGGTGGCTCTCCTTCAGGACAATTTTGAGCAGACCAAAGAATATATTGCTCAGGGGAAAAAGGAAGTTGGCTATTCAACAGCGTTGTTAAACGTCGAACTGAAAGAAATCCTGGCTGAAGGCAAAGTCGGAGCAACTCCTAAAGTTGACGCGCTGCTTAAGGAAGTCAATCTGCTTCCTGTAGAAAAGAAGATTTCCGCTTTGAAATCCATTTCCGAAATGTATGTTGTCTTGAATGAATTCAACAAGGCGCAAGACGTTTTGCAGCAGCTTTATGAACTCAATCCGGATAATACGAACATCATTTTACGGAAGTTCCTTCTTGCCAGAGCGGCAAACGATGAAAAGCTTATTAACGAAATGCTGGATAAGGTCAAGACTGTTATCGGCGAAAAATCTGGAGAATACCAGTTTGCGGTCGCCGCTCAGATTGTCTGGCAGATTCGTAGCAATAAAATCAAGAAAGACGCATTGCTTCGCGCCAAAGACTTGCTCAAAGTAGCGTATCAGTCGCGAACCAACTGGATTGAAATTCCAATGCTTCAATATGAGATTGCGATTTTGGAAAACTCCAATTCAGACGCCATTGCGGCGCTCAACCGCATGCGTCAGCTGGGTTCTTTAACCCCCAAACAGAATTCGCAGCTGGTTTATCTGCTGTTTAAAGAAGGCCGTTTGGACGAAGCGAAGGCAATTCTTGCCGACATGGGGCGCATTCAGGATCCGAAGCTTAACCGTCTGAAAGTCTCCATTGAAGCAACGACGGGTGATATTAACGACGCTTTCGAAACGGCTGAACGTATTGCTCGCGACAGCGACAATTCTCTTGAACAGCTTTGGCTGGGGCAAATTGCTCTTAAAGCCGGTAAATTGGACGAAGCGTATAAAGCGTTGAAGAAAGCCATTGAGCTTGATCCGAAAAACGTTGATGCCGCGTTGGGGCTTATTACTGTCATGAAGGAGAAAAAGGATTTCTCTGAAATTGACTCCCTGATTGCCGCCATGGACAACCAATACGAAGGGGAAAACCTGGCGTTGGCAAAAGCGGAAGCCATGAAAATCAAAGGCGACGGTCCCAGAACGTACGAGTTGTATAAAGAAGCTCTGGAAAGAAATCCTCACAGTTTGCCGTTGCTTTACGGCATGAGTCAGTTCCTGCTTCAAACAACGCGTCCTGACGCTGCGTTGCCGTATCTGCAAAAGATCATGCAGCTCAACGACGAACAGCCGGATCCCAACAAAACCCGTCTTCACTGGGCAAGACGAAACTTTGTCCGCTTGCTTTTGTCGATCAATTACAACATGGAAAATCAGGCAGAAAGTATTAAACTGTTGGACGCCAACATTGCGGAAAGCGACACGCCATCCCTTGAAGACGTCAAAATGAAGGCGATTATTCTGGTGTCTTGTAACAACCCTCGGGATCGTCAAAAGGCCATTGAACTTATGGAAAGCATTATTGCGCGCGGCGTCAAGCTTGAACCGGAAGAACAGTTCATTTTAGCGCGTTTGTATAATGAAGCTGACAAATGGGATCTTGCCAAAGAACAAATGCAGGATCTTTGCATTCGCGAGCCGAACAACATTCGATACATCACCGAATTTATCAGAATGATGCTTCGCCGCAATTTGCCGGTTGAAGAGATTCAGCCGTTCATTACGCGTCTGGAACAGAACTTCCCGAAGACGATTATCTCTGTTTTGCTGCGTTCTGAACTGTTGCATATTCAGGACAAAGACGCGCAAGCGGCAGATATGTTGATGAATTATTTCAAATCTATTACAGTAGAACATCAAGAGGAAATGCCGATTATTGCTCGTCAGCTTAACCGAATTGGTCAGGTTGACAAGGCGGATGAAGCGTTCCGAATGTATATGAAAGTTAATCCCAAGGGAATTTTGGACTATGCCGATTTCCTTTCACGACGCCGACAGATTGACAAGGCAATTGACATGTTGGCGGCTTTGAAAGACGATCCTCGATTTAAGGCTGAGGAAGTGCTCAAGGCGCTGCTGGATCTTTTGCGAGTCAATCCGCGACAAACAACTCCGGAACAGCTCAAAAAGGTCAGCGACGTACTCAGCGAATACGAAAAGGCGTCTCCGGACAATCTTTCCGTTCGCGTTCAGATTGCTGAATTGAAAATGCTGCAAGGGAAAATTGACGAAGCGGAAAAGATGTACGATGAAATGCTTCGCAGTCAGACGCTGACAGACTGGCAAAAGGTTGTCATTTACAACAACCTGTCGTACGCTCTGTCTGTTACAAGTAAAAATCCGCAGAAAGCTCTTGACATTATTAACGAAGCAATCAAGATTCACGGTCCGGCGGAGTATTTGCTTGACACGCGAGCTTTGGCGCTGCTTTCATTTAATGACCGAGACCCGGCAAAATTGGCGTTGGCGGTATCCGACCTCGAACGCGCGGTTGCGAAAAATCCAACGGCAATTTATTATTTCCATTTGACCAGAGCTTATCTGGCAAACGACGATCGCGAGCACGCCAAGGCGACAATGAATATTTGTCGTAACCAGTATGAAATGACAATCAACGACGTTCCGAAGCTTGAACGCAGCGAATACGGCCGCGTTCTTACCAATCTGTAATTAATTCGCCGGAGGCGAATTTAGGGAATAGGGAACAGGGAATAGGAAATAGTATTTCGCCAAAGGCGACTACTCCCTACTCCCTACTCCCTACCCCCTACTCCATTCTGTTTATGGATAAAGAGTATTTCGACTTCGTCGTTCAAACGGCGATCATGCTGTTTTTGATTCTCAACCCGCTGGGCAACATTCCCGCCTACGCTGGAATCATGCACGAGTATTCTTCAAAAGATTACTATCGAATCATGATTCGGGAAATGCTTTTGAGTTTGGGAATTCTGCTGACGTTTTTGTTCTTTGGCGCGAAGATTTTGGCGTTGCTGCACATTTCGACCATTGCGCTGTCAATTTCCGGCGGGATTATTCTTTTTAGCGTCGCGGCAAAAATGGTTTTTGGAACGCATGAAGCCAAGGGTCCAGTTCGTAACAAAGAGCCGTTTTTTGTTCCCCTGGCGTTTCCTCTGTTTGCGGGGCCGTCGTCAATTACGATGGTAATTCTGACTCGCGGAGCTCCGTACTCGCCGCTGTCCGGATTGTTGCTGGCTGTACTTATCGCCTGGCTGCCAGCATCCGCGATGCTTATTGCCGCCCGGGTTATAGAAAAGGTTTTAGGCGTGAAAGTTCTGGACGCTTTGGAATCGTTGATGGGGTTTCTGCTGATGGTTATGGCGGTTCAGATGATAATCAACGGTCTGGGACTGGCGTTCCCCGGTTTTTTGAAGTAGATTTCAGACGCGCTTTAACGCAACGCGCCTGAAATCTACGAATACTGCGCCTTATTCCGCCTTTTTAACCGCGTTGGAGACGATCGTTTTGACTTCTTCCAGCCACGCTTTTCTCTGTTGGTCGTCAGACAGAATAATCGACGTAAAATTGACGTAGGTAACGTCGTCCAGATTGACGGTGTTGGCGACGATGTTTGTCCAGAGGTTGCGAATCGGGTCGTGATTGAACTTTTCCTCGATGTCCGCAGGCGTGTTGGCGGTGGTAAAGACAAACGTCTTTTTCCCGCCGAGAAAACCTTCCGGACCTTTTTCTGTAAATCTGTAGCAGACGCCCTGTCGAACGACTCTGCTAATCCAGCCGACCATGTTAGCCGGCGGCATTCCCCACCAGTTCGGATGAACGAAAACCAGAACGTCGGCGGCAAACAGTTCGTCGATGGATTTCCGAATCGAGCTGTCGAGTTCGTCCAGACTTTTTTTCAGTTCTTCAGTCGTCAGATTGGGATCGAAATTCTCGGCGTACAGGTCGTGAACAACAACATCGGCGCCGGCGGCTTTCAGAACGTCGGCGGCGGTTGAAGCAATCGCTCCGCAGAAACTGGCTTCCGACTGCGGATTGGATAAAATAATCAAAGCTTTCATGGCGAATAATCGTTTATGGTCATTTAATTAATAAAACTATTGGTATTATACCTGATAAATCAAATATTACCAGCGGGGTTGGAAGAGTTGCGAGTTGCGAGTTGCGAGTTGCGAGTTGCGAGAAACGCAAGCGACCAACGGGAGCGGTTATAATTCGTTTCGCGGGGGTTCGTAGCCGCACGGGCGAGAGGATGAGGTTTTGTCACCGAATGAACCGGTTTCGGCGCTACCCACTTCCACTTGGGAACCGACCCTGTCGGCGCGGATTGGGAGCGGCGCCTCGCCGCCCCTCTTGATTTTCTTTGGAAAATCGGCACAATATAAGAATCATGTCGAATACAAACAAAAACGCTGTCGAATTATCAGATTCAGAAATCAAACAGTCTTCAGGAGGATTTCTGCCTTCTGGATTTCTCTACGGAGCTGTTGCCGCCATTTTTTATACGATTTCCGCTCTTTGCGTTCGTCAGCTGGTTGCGATGGAAAGCCCGTACGCGCTGCCGCTGTTTGTTCGAGAATCCGTTGCCGCTTTGGTCGCGCTGCCGATTGTAATTTGGGGACTGATTCGTCATACGATACCCACGAATCAATGGCGATTTTGGGGTTTGCTCTTTGGCGTTTCCTGTCTGATGCAGGTTCTGGGCAACATCACGTATATTTGGCTGTTCGACATGGCGGGGATTGCCATTGCGCTGTCATGCGTCTGGACGGGCGGACTGTTCAGCGCACAGACGTTTGACCTTGTTTGCCTCAAAGAGCGATTTAACGTCAGAACGTTTATTGGTCTGTCAATCGTTTTGGCGGCAGTTTGCTGTATAGGAATCGGGCTGGGGCAGGGCGCAGACTCTCTTACAGCGCTGAGCAAATACGGAGCGGGTGCGATTGCGCTGATTATTCTTGGCGGGCTGCTGGTTGGAATTATGAACTCGTCAACCATGGCGTCTGTCAGAATAGCGCATAAAAACAACGTGCCGTTCTGGGTTCCGATTCTGCTGGTTCCCGGCAGCGGAACGATTGTCCTGGGAATTCTCAGCTTGATGGAGCACGGTTCCGGGATTTTTACCGCGTTGACTTACCAGCAGTTTGGCGTCGCGTTTCTGGCGGGAGTTGCAAACCTGATCGCCTTTGCCGCTCTGGTTAAAGGGCTGGGGACAACGTCGTTGGCGTACATGAACCTTCTCAATGCGTCACAGGTTGCCTTGGGCGCATTGGCGGGAATATTCTGGTTTATGGAACCCAGCAACGGATATATTATCGCAGGCATTGTCCTGACAATCGCCGCGATTCTAACCGCAAAATAACAGACTGCGTTTCTAAATCGTTTGGGTTGTAATCAGCCAAACGGTATTCAATTTTAGACGGACAGAAAATAAACCGCCATCTCAAATATAATCAGCAACATTGATCGGGCTGCCAGACTGGTTGCCGCTCGATGTTCGTCCCAGTAGAGTTTACCGTTGACATTATAGATTTGCCCTGCTGAAATGCTTGTTGCAAACGACAGAATCAAAGCCAGAATTACTGACCATTTACAAACCTGCATCGGCGTAACAAAGCAATAGTACAAATCAATCAGACTGTTTACGTTGTTCTGTGTAACAACGCACAGAATTATCATCGCCAACGGAACGAGAGCCAAAAAGAAAGCCGCCCTTCCCAGATAAAGCGGAAGTTTCCAAAATCTTTTCGGCGGGGTTGGCGAGTTCTGTTCCATAATACAAATTATAGGCGCTCAATAAACAGAGCGATCGCGAAAGAGCCATATTTCAAAACAGAGGTTCCGCCTTATCGACGAAACCTCTGTTTGATTTGAATTGCGTTACGGTCAAGGAACGATTCGACAGCTTGTCAGAATTTGCCTTGACCTGACGAAATCAGTTTATTTGGAACCCAAAGTCCAGTTGACGTACTGAGTAACGACAATGCCGTTGTTCTTGGCGTAAGTTCCAACGGAAACGGAAGAATCCTTGACGAATTCCTGATCAACCAGGCAGTTGGCCTTGAAGAAGGCGTTGATTTTGCCGTCGATAATCTTGTTGAGGATGCTTTCCGGTTTGCCGGCGTTTTTGGGATCGTTAGCCATGGCAGCGAGCTGAATTTCGCGTTCTTTGGCAATGACTTCAGCCGGAATCTGATCTCGGTTGAGGTATTCCGGATGCATGGCGGCGGCGTGCATGCAGACGTCTTTGGCGGCTTCATCGTTTTTGCCTTCAGTAGCAATGATAACGCCGACCTTTTTATTGTGGTGAACGTAAGCGGCGCCGTTGCCTTCCAGGCGGGTGAAGCGGTTGAGACGGAAGACTTCGCGAATGCGGTTGTAAAGTTCTTCCATCTGTTCCTGAAGGGTCATGCCTTCCTTGGACGGCGAGGCGGCGCCCATAACTTCTTCAGCAGTCTGTCCGCCTTTTTCCAGGTAGACGTTAGCAATGTCCTGAGCCAGCTGAAGGAATTCGGGGTTGCCGGCGACGGGAGCGCTTTCGCAAAGCAGTTCGATAATCGCAACGCCGTTTTCGTTGGCGGCGGTAGCCAGAACGCCTTCTTCGGTGGTGCGTTCAGCTCCCTTTTCGATCATCTTGAGCTTGCCTTTTTCGCGCAGAATGGTCAACGCTTTTTCGGCGTCGCCGTCAGCTTCAGCCAAAGCCTTTTTGCAGTCCATCATGGGCAGACCGGTTTTGTCACGGAACGCTTTAACCAATGCAGCAGTAATTTCAGCCATTGTATATTCTCCTTGCTATACGGGGTTATTTGTTATGTTGAACCTGAATTCCGGATCAGGCGAGAATCAGCAGACTCTCGCCGTAAACCGAAATAAAATCATTCGTCTTTGCCTTCGTTCTGGGCGGTTTTGATGGCTTTGCCTTCCAAAACAGCGTCAGCGAGTTTGGTCATGATCAATTCGATGGAACGAATGGAGTCGTCGTTGCCGGGGATAACCAGATCGACTTCGTCCGGGTCGCAGTCGGTATCGATCAGAGCGACGGTCGAAATGCCCAGTTTTTTCGCTTCAGCGACAGCGTTCTTTTCCTTGCGGGGGTCAATAAGAACGATAACTTCCGGCAAGCGGTTGAGCAGACGAAGACCGTTAAGGTTGTGATAAACCTTGCGATATTCGCGGTTGAGGGCGGACTGCATCTTTTTGGAGTAGACGTTGATCTCTTCGCTGTTAAGCAGAGCTTCCAGTTCTTCCAAACGGCTCATTCTTTTACGAATGGTGCGGAAGTTGGTGAGCGTTCCACCCAGCCAACGTTCTGAAACGAACGGCATGCCGCAGCGCTGAGCCTGTTCAGCGACAACGTCGCCAGCCTGACGCTTGGTTCCAACGAACAGGATCAAACTGCCGGCGGCAGCGACCTGAGCCAGGTACTTTTTGGCGCGGAGAAGACCGCGGACGGTTTCGCGAACGTCGATGATGTGAATCTTGTTGCGGCGGCCGTAGATGTACGGACGCATTTTCGGATTCCAGTGGCTGGCGCGATGACCAAAATGAACGCCGCTTTCAACGAGTTGAGTTACAATTTGAGAAACGGGGGTTGCGGGAGTGGCAGCTTCGGACATGAAAGATGTTCCTTATAATTGCTTGAGGTTAAACGTCCGAACAGAATGCTGCGCGTCGAGAGAATACATTTCTCCCGATAAAAGGCACGCCTGGAAACAAACGCCGGACGTTAAACGCGATCTCAAAAGGCGCCGTCTGCGTTAAGGATCGCACTCAAAACGAAGACGGATAATAACAAAAAAACAACCCAGCCTGGATTTGAACCAGGGACGAGGGAGCCAAAATCCCTTGTGTTACCACTACACCACCGGGTTACTGTTTAGACAACTGTCGTAAACAATTTTGGGTTATTATATCCAATTAATATTATATTTCAAGGGGGAGGGGGTGGAAATTCGGAATTATGAATTCGGAATTAGGAATTTACGCAAAGCGCCTCAAATAACCATTGGGGAATGGGAAGCGAATTAATAATTCCGCATTCCGCATCCCGCATTCCGAATTAAGCCCTCCCCTCTTGACAAAAAAGCCTTTTTAAAGGATACTGTATAATATGAACAAATTATTTAAATATGGCGCTGTCGTTGTTATTGTTATTGGACTGATTTGTTTTATTATACGTTTTTCGTATCATAAAGCGATCACGTACTATCCGGAATTTTATCGTGAGCGGATTGATATTCCCGAAGAAAAGCTGGAACAGAACGCGAAGGACTTCGTGTTCTCTTCCGGGCGAATGCTAAACGACATCCGCCGCAAAAAGGAATGGAGCGCAACGTATACCGAGGATCAAATTAACGGCTGGCTGGAACGGCGCATTCAGCAGGATCTGCCGGGGCTGATTCCGATCGGGGCGTATTATCCCCGCGTTCATCTGGAACAGGACAGAATCAATTTCGCCATGGAATTCTGCCCGGAAGACTTCGAGTCTATCTTTTGGGCGCAAGTCCGCTTTACCGTTCCCGAACCGGGAGTTTATCATCTGATAATCGAGCAGGTCAAACTGGGCGTTATTCCCATTTCCCGCGGAATTATCAAAACCGAGCTGAAAAAGTATTTCGACAGCGCCAATATTCCCTGCGAAATTCAAACTACGGAAAAAGGCGAAATTGAGCTGGTTATGGACTGGCGCGACATCGACTCGGTCAACGACTGGAAAACCGACCCGTTGATTTATCATAGCCGCAAAGTTACTTTAACGGAAGTCAAAATTCTTCCGGGAGAGATTCAGGTTTCCGGCACGGCAAAGAAGGTTATTGTTGAAGACGACTGACAGGAGAGACTTATGTTCGGACATCCCATAAAAGAGTGGATTCTGGCGATTAGACCGTGGTCGTTCCCGGCGTCTTTAACGCCGGTTGTTGTAACGCTGGGGCTATTGTACTGGCGCAGCAGCGTTGAACCGATGGACTGCAACTGGGTCAACGGCTTTTTAGCGGCGTTGGGAATGGTTATCTTTCAGGCGTCCGCCAATTTGATAAGCGACTACTTCGATTTCCAGCGCGGCGTCGACCGGGAAGACACGTTCGGGTCGCCCAATTTGACTCATGGGCTGTTTACCCCGCGGGAAATCCTGTTCTACGGAGCATTTGTTCTGGCGTTGGGCGCCGCTCTCGGACTGTTCCTCGTCTGGCGAACTGACGCGCGATTGCTCTATTTTGGCGCCTGCGGGGTCGTGTTTGTGCTTCTGTACCCGTTTTTCAAGTTTCGCGCCCTGGGCGACGCTGTTATTTTCGTTTCCTTTTCCATCCTGCCGATTTTGGGAACGACGTTTGTTGTAACAGGCGCGATTGATACGCAAAATCTGGTTTTGGCTATCCCGATTGGTCTGATAACCGTCGCGATTCTTCACGCCAACAACTGGCGCGACATCCGCACCGACGCCCGGGCGAGAATCAAAACGTTCAGTATGCTCATCGGGTCGCCGGCGTCCGCGTTTTTATACGTCTTTGAACTCCTGTTTCCGTTTATTTGGCTCGGCGCCGCAGCGATTGTATTCCATGGAATCCCCGTCTGGACGCTCCTGTCCCTAATTGCGCTGCCGCTGGCGATTAAAGCTGTCAAAACGGCTGTTACACGAACCGACGACTGCGCCGCCATTTGCGACCTCGACGTCCAGACAGCGCAATTGCAGCTCGTTTTCGGCTTGACGCTGTCGACGTCGTTTCTGGTTGCCGCGTGGGTGTAGGGATAATTCGGAATGCGGAATTCGGAATGCGGAATTACGCAATCGCCTCAATTATAATTATGAAAACTCGTTTATTGTTTCTGCTGTTGGTCGTTCAGGCGTTCTGGTTTTTCATGTTCAGCCCATGGACGGCGCCGCTGGTCAATTTTTGGATTGGAATAACCGTTGCCGCTGTTACAGTCTTGACGCTCACGACGATTCTTTTCCCGGAATGGACGCAGCAGCTTCCCAAAAAGCCGTTGGGATGGATTGCCGGCGTTGCCGTTGGCTCGGTTTTAGCGGCGACGCTGTGGGGCGTGTTCTGGCTGGGGGACTATATTTCCGCCCGGATTCTTCCCTTTACGGTAAAGCAGGTTGACACAATTTACGAACTGGGAAACAACATCAACGCGCCGCTGGTTGGCTTGGCTCTGCTGTTTATCGTCGGTCCCGCAGAAGAGATCTTTTGGCGCGGAACGTTCCAAAGAAAACTGAGCGAACTCTGGGGCAAGAACTGGGGCTTTATCGGAATGCTGATCTGCTATTCGCTCATTCACATCTGGTCGTTCAACTTTATGCTCGTCATGGCAGCCGCCGTTGCAGGCGGGTTCCAGGGACTTGTTTACCGCCTGTTCCCTAAAAGCCTCTGGGCGTTAATCGTCTCCCACGCCCTGTGGGATGTCGCCGTCTTCCTCGTTTTCCCGATATAAGAAAAAAGCCCCAAGCTATTAGCTTGGGGCTAGTTGTTCTCAGAAGTTAGCTAGTAGCTAGAGGCTAGTAGCTTTTTCAGCTACTGCCTATTGCCTACTGCCTACTGCCTTCTTATTTCCACGCTTCCATGTAGCGAGCGAGCTGGTGGAACGCTTCGTTCGGGTCGATGGGACGCTGATAAGCGCGGAGTTTTTCCATCGCGATGAGGTCTTCGAATTTCGGGAAGACGAGTTCCAACTGACCGGAAACGGAAACCATGACGCCGTCAATGCCTTTTTCGACCAGAGCGCGGTAGGCGCCGGTTCCCAGCTGGCTGCCGAGAATGATGTCGAAAGCGGTCGGGCGATGGCAGCGGACTTCGTATCCGAACTGCAGACCGGAGAACTTGATCTTCTTGCCAACGCGCTTGTTGACGATGTCCGCAACAATGCGTCCGAGGCGTGATGAGAACTTGAGCTGGGAGACCGGGTAATGTCCGAAGGTGTCCGGCTTGAGGTTTTTGTATTCGTCTTCCGAAACGCAGCGTTTGAGTTCTTCCATGGGCAGATATTCGCCGATGCCTTCTGCAACGCCAATCGTGCCGTAGGGCTTGCCTTCTTCCAAGCGGGCGCAGACGGTGTCAGCCATGCGTTCGCACAGAGCCTGAATGTTGATAACCTTGCGTTTGAGAGCGTTTCCGTTGGCGTCTTTAATCGTTTCGCCGGTGGCTGTGTCGATCTGATCTTCTTCCATCCACCATTCCGGAACGATGTCTTCCAAACCAACAACCAGAGAGGCTTCACCCGCAATGCAAGCGCCGTAAGAAAGCCAGGCAGCCGCGCGTCCCATAAGCTGAGCGACATAGTAGCAGTTGGTCGCTTTGGCGTCCGCCAGAAGGTTTCTCATCTGGGTAGCCAGCAGGTCAACGGCGGAGAAGTATCCGAACGTGAAGTCGATGCCTTTGTAGTCGTTGTCGATCGTCTTGGGCAGGTGAACGACTTTGATTCGTTTGGCGTCTGCCGGGAGGGTGTCCTGATACAGCTTGAACTTCGCCGCGGTGGTGAGCGTATCGTCGCCGCCGATAGAAATCAAAGCGTCGATTCCCATGGACATGAGAGCCTTGTAAACGCGCTGCATCGGAGCGTTGGTTTCGGGATTGGTCAGGTCAGCGGGGGTCTTCATGAGTTTGCCCGGGTTGACGCGCGCGGATCCGATAATGATTCCGCCTTCGGAACGGCAGCCTTCGAGGTCTTTGTAGTTCAGCTTGAGGTAATCTTTGCCTTCGACCAAAACGTCGCCGTCATTGTAGTCTGCCAGGCTGGTGTATCCGTTTTTCATGCCGTAAACTTCAATGCCAGCGCGAGAGAAACAAATCGCAGCAGAACAAATCACCGCGTTCGCCGCCGGAGCGGGTCCGCCGGAAAACAGCATTGCAACCTTTTTAATGTTCGTCTGAGGAACGACGGGGGTATTCAAAGACATCTGATTATCTCCAAAAAATAAAGTTACTAAATAATATAGTCTGAAACGTTCAGACTAAAATCCGATTTGCTGTATTTTACCCTTTTACCCGGACTCGTGAAGGGGGGGCGAGAGAGAATTCGGAATTAGGAATGCGGAATTCGGAATTACGCAAGCGGCTCAATAAAGATTTTTGCAATACCTGTTTAACAAAAACACGCTTGAATCCTTCAAAAAATTTCTTGTCCAAGGGGAGTTGCAAATGATTTTCGTTCCGGGTAGAATAATTCTTAAGAGTGAAGAAAAAGCTCAGGTTTCTTACTAAAACTTAGCGATTACGACTAACCACTAATTCCCTTTTTTATGAGAATCATGACCACAAAACCCCGATTTTTATGTATCGCGTTCGCGGTTTGCCTGACTGTTGGGCAGCTTTCCTCAGCGGCGCTTCAGGCGCAAAGTCCAACGGATAAAGAACCGACGGCGCGAACCGTAAAGTACGCTCAGACGATTCGTCCGATGGAGTTTCACGTTCACGTCCGCGGGGGCATGACGCCTGAGAAATGCGTCGAACGGCAGAAACGGCTGGGCATTCGCATCGGCGCGCTGGAAAACCACGGGCGCGGCTGGCCCTACGATACAGACGCGAAACTCCTTGAGCTGATCAAGTGGGTCAAAAAAGCGGGGCTTCCAGTTGGAATTCAGGTCAACGACCGGGACTGGTTCAAGCAGATTTCTCCCGAAGTTCGCCAGCAGCTGGACTATGTCATCGCGGATACGATGATCATGCCGGACGAGGAAGGCGGCGAGCCGAAAAAGATGTGGCTTCCCGGAAACGTAACCGTTGACGTCAACGACGAAGCCGCCGTTCAGGCGTGGATGGAACGGTACATGAAGCACTGTCTTCAGGTTGTCAACGAACCGATTACGATTCTTGCCAACCCGACGTATCTTCCGCCGCTGCTGGAACATAGAACCGATCTCTGGACGCCGGAGCGTATGGACGCTCTGATTAACGCGGCGGTGAAAAACAACGTCGCGCTGGAAATCAACGCGGAAACGTATCCCGGACCGGAGTTTATCAAACGAGCAAAGAAAGCCGGGGCGAAGTTTACCATTGGCGTCAATAATTTTACGGACGATATTCGCTGCTACGATCGCGTTTGGGACATGATAGAACAATGCGGTCTGACGGCGGACGATTTTTTCAGATTGTAGTGCTATTGCCTGTAGTTCGCCTGACGGCGAATGCGTAATTCCGCTCCCGTTGGTCGCTCCATTACCGCCTTCCATTCATTCGCTAACCCCATGAAACACTTAATACTCATCCTGTCGTTTGCAGTCTGTTTTGAGACGGCTGTTTTTGGTCTGGAATACAAAGTCGATCCGTCTGACGCAAACGGCGTTCAAACGGCTCTGGAAAAGATTCGCTCGGATCGCAGCGCCGGGAACGTCGAGCCGGCAAAGGTCGTTCTGTCTCCGGGCGAGTACGTAATCTCTCAGCCGCTAGCGCTGTCACAGGCGGATTCCAATATCGAGTTCGTCTGTCCCAACGGGAAAGCGGTTCTTTCCGGCGGAATTGAAATTGCCGGGTGGAAGGACTGCGGAAATGGCGTTTGGGAGGCGAGTTTGCCTGTCGTTGACGGCGCGCCGCTGTTTACGGAACAATTATTTGTAAATGGGAAACGAGCGGTTCGTTCCCGCTATCCGGACAAAGGATTTTTGCATCCCGCCGCGATTGAGGCAAAAAACGAGGGCTTGCCAAACGGAGCGCAGCAGGTTGTAGTAACCGCCAAGCCGGGAGAGCTGGATCTGCTCAAAGACGTTCCCGCCGCCGAGCTGCGGTGGGCGCAGATGGTTATTCATCATAAATGGGATACGACCCGGCGCATCATTCTCAACTTCGACGCTCAAAAGAACGCAATGCTCTTTCAGGGCGAAAGCATGAAACATTGGAATTCCTGGAACCCTACTTGTCTGTATTATCTGGAAAACGTCCGGACGGCGTTTGACCAGCCGGGTGAATGGTTCTACGACGGCGAGGCGAAAAAGGTTTACTATCGGCCCTTGCCCGGCGAGACTATCGATAAGATTCGAGCTGTCGCGCCCCGTCCGGGTCTGAATCAGCTGGCGGTTATTGTCGGAACGCCGGAAAATCCTGTTCAGAACGTCTCGTTTAAAAACGTCGCCTTTGCGTATTCCGATTCTCCTCGCCGCGCTAACTATATGCAGCCGTTTGGGTTGGAGTCGTTCAACGTCGGAGATTTGTCCAAGCCGGGACCGTCACAGTTCCCGCCGGCGCAGGCGGCGTCGTGCGTTGAGTCGGCGATTTTCGTCAACTACGCTCAAAACGTTTCCTTTGACAATTGCGAGTTCTCCCATCTGGGCGAGTACGCGATTTGGTTTAGAAACGCTCTTGACTGCCGGCTGACCAACAGCGTTTTGACAGACCTGGGCGCAGGCGGCGTCAAAATTGGCGGCGGGGAAGCTTGGGGCGCCGACAAACGCGTCTGCGAGAACAACGTCGTCGACAACTGTCTGATTGCCGAAGCTGGGCGATTTCACGCGTCCGCCGTTGGCGTCTGGATTGGGAACAATACCAAAAACAACGCTGTTACGCATTGCGAAATTGCCGACCTGTATTACACCGGCGTATCTGTCGGCTGGCATTGGGGTTACGCCGGCGTGTCGTTTGGAAATAAAATTGAATTCAACCGGATTCACAACATAGGGCAGGGCGCGTTGACCGACATGGGAGGCGTTTATACGCTCGGTACGCAGACAGGAACGCGCGTCTGCAACAACGTCATTTACGACGTGGAGTCGTATTCCTACGGCGGATGGGGTCTGTATCCGGACGAAGGCTCGGAAGGGCTTTTGATGGAAAACAACCTCGTCTATAACACCATGGACGGCTCGTTCCATCAGCATTACGGCAAAGACAACGTCATTCGCAACAACATTCTCGTTTGCAGCCGCGCCAATCCCTCTCACGGCAGAGCGTTTCAGGTTGCCGCAACGCGAATCGAACCGCACCGCTCGTTTGTCTTTGAGAACAATATCATTTACTGGAAGGACGGCTCGGCG
The DNA here is from genome assembly GCA_045586185.1 of Thermoguttaceae bacterium. Classification (GTDB taxonomy): domain Bacteria; phylum Planctomycetota; class Planctomycetia; order Pirellulales; family Thermoguttaceae; genus RUG11551. The sequence continues at coordinate 18,626 of JAZMZV010000201.1, forward strand.
ATGGGATACAACTTCGATAAAGTCAACGCCGACGTCCGCTCCAATTTATGGTGGAAAGTCGGCGGGAACGTCGATTTTGCCGGGAAGACGCACGATCAATGGGTTGAGTCCGGACGCGACGCCGGCGGGCTTGTCGCCGACCCGCTGTTTGTCAACCCGGACGAGAACGACTACCGCCTTCGCCCCGGCTCTCCCGCTGAAAAAATCGGATTCAAAGAGTTTGATTATACAAGAGCCGGAAGAAAATAAGTTGCAAGTTGCAAGTTGCAAGTTGCGAGGCGGCGAGTCGGCGCTCCCGGTCCGCGCTGCCGCGCGCTTGCCAATAATCGCTCCCGTTGGTCGCTTGCGTTTCTCGCAACTCGCAACTCGCAACTCGCAACTATTCCCCATTCCCTACTCCCTATTCCCTACTCCCTCAACCATGTTCAATCAAGTTCCTTTAACAGATTCTCTGACGAATTTTTTCGCGTCCGGCTGGCCGCCGTTCATTTGGCATGACCCGGTTATGCAAGAGGCGTGGCCGAAATGGTTTCATTTCTTCCCGGAATTTCAGTGCGCTATGAGAACGGACGACGGGAAACTGGCTGCGACGGTTCATGCTGTCCCGCTGAGATGGACCGCGCCGTTTGAAATGCTTCCAGACGGCATGGAAATGTACGAGTCCGGCTGGGATTGGGTTATTGAACAGTCCATCGAGGATTATCTTTACGGACGACAGCCCAACGTCCTGTCCGCCGCTGCGATCGTCGTCGCTCCTGAAATGCAAGGGCAGGGCTTGGCGGGAGAAGCGGTTAAACATCTGAAATATCTGGCGAAACAGCATGGATTTAAGGCTCTTATCGCCCCGCTGCGCCCCAGCGAAAAACGGTTCTTCCGAGACATGGATATAAAAGACTACATCGCCATGCGAAAATCCGGAACGGACTTGCCTTTCGACCCGTGGATCAGACTGCACGTCAAACTGGGCGCGAGAATTGTCAAACCGTGTTTGGAATCCGTTATTATCAGCGAATCGCTGGATAAATGGACGCAATGGACGGGCGTTACGTTTGACCAGTCCGGCTTGTATCCCATTCCCGGCGGCGACGAACCGCTCATTGTAGACGTTGAAGCCAATCAGGGCGACTACTCCGCCTCCGGTGTCTGGGTGGTTCATAGTATTGAGTAGCGAGTTGCGAGTAGCGAGTTGCGAGAAGGGGTTAGGGTGTAGACAATTGTTGTTCTTCGCTCTAACTTTTATTTTTATAACGACTTAAAAATTTTTGCAACAATTTGGGGCTTTGTTCGTTTATAATAGTATAACAAACGATCGTTGTAAAAACAAAACAACATTTTTTATCCCCCTATCATTTCAGGAGATATTCCCCGATGAAAAAAGCATTTCTTTTAGCGATTGCCGCCGCTGTCGTCTTCCCGATGATCAGCATGGCAGACGAACCCGCCGCCAAACCGGAACCTCAAAAAGCTCAGAAAGAACGCAAAGCCCCGCAGGGACCGACTCTGTTCAAGTTTGACGCCAATAAAGACGGCGTTGTTACCAAGGACGAACTCCCCGCCGACAACAAGTTCATCGAAGGCATGTTCAATCATACCGACGCCGACAAAGATGGCAAAGTTACCAAAGACGAAGAAGCCGCTCGTAAGGCTGAACTCAAGAAGCGTTATGAACAGTACAAAGCCAAGGCTGGCGACAGACCGCGTCGTCCTCAGCCGCCCAAGGGACCTCGCCCGCAAGGCCCGCGCTCTGGCTTCAAAGGACCTCAGGGACCCCGCGGACCGATGTCTCTGTTTGTTTTTGACGCCAACAAAGACGGCGTTGTAACCAAGGACGAACTTCCCAAAGACAAGAAATTCTTTGAAGGCATGTTCAACAATACTGATGCTGACAAAGACGGCAAAGTTACCAAAGAGGAAGAAGACGCTCACAAGGCTGAACTCAAGAAGCGTTATGAACAGTACAAAGCCAAGGCTGGCGACAGACCGCGTCGTCCGCAGCCGCCCAAGGGACCTCGCCCGCAAGGTCCGCGTCCGGATTTCAAAGGTCCTCAGGGACCCCGCGGTCCGATGACCCTGTTTGTTTTTGACGCTAACAAAGACGGCGTTGTAACGAAGGACGAACTTCCCAAAGACAAGAAATTCTTTGAGGGTATGTTTGATCGTACCGACGCTGACAAAGACGGCAAAGTTACCAAAGAGGAAGAAGCCGCTCACAAGGCTGAACTCCAGAAACGATACGAACAGCGCAAAGCCAACGGTCCCAAACCTGGAAAACCCGGCAAGTCTGGAAAGAAGCCTGCTCCCGAAAAGAAATAAATCGTTTAAGCGCAAATCGCTTTCAGGTTGTGACAGAAATCCGTGTAAATCTGAATTGTCTTCTGAAGACGATTCACACGGATTTTTGTCAATGCTTTTTGTAAAAATGTTCTTTTAATGGCTAGCTTAAGGAAAAGAATATAAGCTAATAGAACAAATTTTAATAGATAAAATTTCTAAAATAAAGCTTCAAAATTCTTACGTTGTAATAACTCATATTTTCCTACTTTCTTTCTGGTTTTATCTATTTTATCAATTGTAGGAAATTTGTTGAATATTTTGAAAAAAACGCTAATAATATGCAATAAGAAAAAAAACCGTTCGTTTTTAATATACGATGGTTCAAAAGCGCGCAAACGTTGAAATATAGCAAATTCTGCGTGCAATTGTTAATCTACTTTTTTTACCCTGTTTCAAGGAGATGTTCTGATGAAGAAATTGTTTCTGATTGCGGCAGCGATCTTGGCAATGCCATTACTGTGCTTTGCCGACGAAGCCGCACCGGCAGCTCCGAAAGCTCCGGCTCATCGCCATCGCGGCGATTTCACCATCTTCAAGTTCGACGCCAATAAAGACGGCGTTGTAACGAAAGAAGAACTGCCCAAAGAAGCCAAACCTTTGCTCGGTCTGTTTGATCGCATTGACGCCGACAAAGATGGCAAACTCACCAAGGCAGAAGACGACGCTTTCAAAGCTGAAATGAAAAAGAAGTTTGAAGCTCGCAAAGCTGCCGCTCCCAAAGACGGCAAGAAACCCTTCCCGCCGAAGTTTGACGGTAAGAAGCCTTTCCCGCCGAAAGCTCCTGGCAAGAAACCCTTCCCGCCGAAGTTTGACGGCAAGAAGCCTTTCCCGCCGAAAGCCCCTGGCAAGAAACCCTTGCCGCCGAAAGCTCCCTTCCCGCCCAAGTTTGACGCCGACAAAGCTGTAGATTTTATCTTCGCTCAGGCTGATACGAACAAAGACGGTCAGATTTCTCGCGAAGAAGCGAAGGCTGCCATTATCAAAGCCCAGAAAAAGGCTGAAGAAATGAGAAAAGCCGCTCCGGGACCGAAACCCTTCCCGCCGAAATTTGATGGAAAGAAGCCTTTCCCGCCGAAGTTCGCTGGCAAGCCGTTCCCCGGCAAACCCTTCCCGCCGAAGTTTGATGGCAAGAAACCTTTCCCGCCGAAGTTCGCTGGCAAAGTCGGAGGCCAAGCGGTCTTAG
>JAZMZV010000202.1:0-1897 GCA_045586185.1 Thermoguttaceae bacterium
TACCGCCACGTACAACTACGACGCGCTGGGCAACTTAACGCAAATCGTCAACCCGGACGGCTCTGCAACGCAATACGCCTACGACAAACTGGGGCGAATTGTATCGACAACAGACGCATTAGGGAATACAACGTCGTACACTTACGACGCCAACGGAAACCAGACGTCTATTACAAATGCTACACAAATGCAAGCGACTAACGGGAGCGATTATTGGCAATCGCGCGGTAGCGCGGACTGGGAACCGACCCTGTCGGCGGACGCGGAAGGCAATACAACGTCTTATACCTACGATGCCGCCGGTCAGCTTGTTTCCTCTACCGACCCCTCCGGCTCTGTCGCAACGTACGCCTACGACGGCTTAGGGAGGAATACGTCCGTTACGCTGTCTAACGCTTCTGGAACTGCGTCTACAACTACTTCAACGACGTATTCCATTCAGACTAATAACGGCGTCCGATACAACGTTGTAACGCAGTACGATGCGTTAGGAAACGCAACGGTTTCTACGTATGATGTTTACGGAGACTTGCTTTCCGTCCAGCAGGGAACGGCGATAACAACATACGACTACAATTCAGAAGGGCAGCTTTTATCGCAAACAGACGCTCTTAATCATACAACCCAATACGCCTACGACTATTTAGGAAACCTTGTTTGTATAACGAACCCGGACAATACCGTAACGACCTATAATTACAACGCCGCCGGTCAGCTTATTTCGCAAACGGACGCGTTAGGGGCTGTAACCCAATACTCATACGACTATTCCGGCAGCGTTGTTTCTACGGTTGTTATTAACAATACGGGGTCTTTAGCTCCTTCTAGCGATGATCTTTCTCCTCTTGCGTCCTGGTTAGATGAATCTCAGACGTTTAACGGGACATCCGACAAAGTCGTTATTGGCAACCCGGCAGACCTCAACTTTACCGGGGAAATTACGCTCACCGCAACGGTAAAAATAGACGCTTTCAACGGCTTGCAAGATATTCTCGCTCACGGCTACACGAGAAACCCGAACGCAGAAGTCTTTTTAAGATTAAACGGCTCTAATATTCAGGTTGGCTCCTATAACGGTTCAACGCGCTGCGCCTCCGCTAGTTTGGACGCGTCCGATTTAGATCAATGGATAACCTTTACCGGGACGTACGATGGAACGAACTGGAACCTGTACAAAGACGGCGTCTTGATTGCCTCGTCCGCGTCCAGCATAGGCGCTGTTACCGTTAATGCCGACTGGGTTATCGGCGCCAGCGCTCAAAACGACCGCTTTTTCGACGGGGACATCAAAGACGTTGCCATTTGGGATTCCGCGCTGTCGGCAGAAGAAATCCAGCTGTACCGCCAGTACGGAGCGTGTCAGTATGCCTCGCTGAACAAATCAACCTACAACGCCGCCGGCTGGCTGACGTCCTCAACCGACGCCAACGGCAATACAACGTCCTATACGTACGACTCCATGGGACGCGTCTTAACCGTAACCGACGCGCTGAACCAAACAACGTCGTATTCCTACGATTTACTCGGTCGCGTATACGAACAGACAACCCCGCAAGGAGCAGTTACAAGATATACCTACGACGCAGTCGGGAACGTTTTGAAAACCGAACAATACGATTCGACTCAAACCGCGCTGCCCGCCGCGTCCTGGCTGGACGTCGCTGAGACGTTTAACGGGACTTCCGATAAAGTCGTTATTGGCAACCCGGCAAACCTCAACTTTACCGGGGAAATTACGCTCACCGCAACCGTTAAAATCGACGCTTTCGGCGGCTTGCAAGATATTCTCGCTCACGGCTACACGAGAAACCCGAACGCAGAAGTCTTTTTAAGATTAAACGGCTCTAATATTCAGGTTGGCTCCTATAACGGTTCAACGCGCTGCGCCTCCGCTAGT